>RXJO01000420.1:11308-12030 GCA_003987795.1 Curvibacter sp. | reverse complement strand
CGATTGCTCTGGCTGCGCGCCAGATACACCACCTCGTGTCCATCGAGCACACTGAAATTGAAGTTCTCGCCGCATTCGGCGGCCAGCCGCTGGATGAAGGGCAGCACCAGACGTGGCAAGCGAGCGGCATTGAGGTAGCTCTGCCCCAGCATCAGCACCCGGGGCGACAACCAGAAACGCTTGCCATCGGTGGCGGCATAGCCGAAGTGCACCAGGCTCAGCAGGTAGCGGCGCGCCGCCGTGCGCGAGATGTCGGCCCGCAGCGCGGTCTCTGAGGCCGTGAGCCGCGGATGCTCGTCGTCAAAGGCCTCAATGACCCGCAGCCCCTTGCCCAGGCCGTCGATGATGTTCTTGCGCGCAACTTCCATCACCGATTCTGTGCCGCGCTTGCTGGGCGTGGCCCTTGGTGATATCCCTCAAAACATCCGAGTAGCGCCCAAGTTGCGCGAATATCGCCCACCCGTCATCACAACTCCCTTAGCTCAACACCGCACGGCTGGCCGCCAGCGCGGCCCGCGCCCAGGCGCTCTGTCCCAGTCGAGCCACCCGCACCTGATGCGGCACCTCGACGCTGATCGGCAGATCAGCGGGCAGCGCGGCAAAAATGCCGGCCAGATCGATCACGCCTTCGCCCGGCAGTTGGCGCTCGCAACGGGCGGTGTGGATCATCTGCGGCACGGTCAGCTCAGGCCCGCCAGGGGCATCGCAGATCTGGGCGTAAT
>RXJO01000420.1:1977-11186 GCA_003987795.1 Curvibacter sp. | reverse complement strand
GCGGCACGGGCATCGGGCACGGCGGTCCAGGGCATGAACTCCAGATCGCAGCTCAGTCCATAGGGAGCGGCCAGTTCGCACAAGCGGGCATAGCCCTCCACCAGTCGGGTCTCGTCTGTGTCGTCGCCCGCCACCAGCAGGGCTTTGGCCTGCAGGGCGGCCCCCGCTTCGAGCAAAGGGCGATAGGCCAAGGGGTCAAAGCCCTCGCCGATGCGGATGATTTCCAGATCGAACACCCCGACGCCTGTGTCACGCTGGGCTGCCAGCGTCTCACGCTGCTGCACCGGGTCGTCCAGCCACGCCTGGAAGGGCCCGCCCGGCCCGTTGGGCAACAAACGCAAACCCACATGGCCGTAGCCCAGTTCGGCGGCCAGCCGCAGCATGTCGGCCGGCCTCAGGCTGCCGGCCGTCAGATAGGCAAGTGAATAGCTCCGCATGAGATGGACCTCACTTCAGCGGGGACACTGCGGTGGGCAAGGCGATGGTCGAGGCCATCTGCGTGCTCAGGTGGGCCGGTCCGCCTTTGGGCGGCCAGATGCCCTGAGACACCGCGTCAGCACGGGCCTGGCTGCGGGCATCCAGCGAGGGGTAGGCCCAGATGTTGGTGAAGCGCAGCGGGCCATCGAGCGCCACCATGGCCACCACGCAAGGTGACAAGGCCTCACGCGCCGGCACGTACTGCTCCCACAGGTCGATGGTGGCCTGCACGCCACCGGGCTTGATGCCGTAGGTGCGGATTTCGTAGACCGGCCCCGCCACGCCCGATTCGGCGCTGGGGCGCACCGGCTTCATCCACGGAAAGGCACGGAAGCTTTCCAGGCTCAGGCTCTGGTACAGATCGCCGCAGCCGAAAGGGCTGGCGCTGTGCTGGGTTCGTTGGCGCTCGGCCTCCAGCGTGGCAAGGTCGGCAAAGCCGCGCAGCACGATCATGCGGTTGAGCTCGCCGATGTCGCTGGTCCAGCAGGCCAGCAGTTCCCCCCGGGCCTCGGGAGCGCTGGCAAAGGCCTGCACCTGGGCGGCGGCCTGGCCGGCGGTGCCGAAGGGAAGGGTCAGGGTGGCAAGTTCGTAATACATGGTCAGACCAGTCAAGTTGTAAGAAGAAAGACGACGCCCAACGCAGCTCAGCCCGGCAGGGCCACACCGGCGGCATGGTGTGCGGCGATGAAACCGAAAGTCATGGCCGGCCCCAGGGTGATGCCCCCACTGGGGTAATGCCCGCCCATGAGGCTGTTCATGTCGTTGCCCGCGGCATAGAGGCCGGGAATGGGCTGCCCCTGGGCATCGAGCGCCTGCGCCTGGGCATTGGTGCGCAGGCCGGCGAAAGTGCCGAGGCTGCCAGGCAGTACCCGCACCGCGTAGAAGGGGCCCTGCCGCAGCGGCGCCATGCAGGGGTTGGCGGTGCCTGCGGCGGCATCGCCCTGAATGCGGTTGTACGGGGTCTCGCCCTTGGCAAAGTCGGGATCGCGCCCTTGCTGCGCGGCGGCGTTGTAGTGCTGGACCGTCGCCTGCAAGCCGGCCCCATCGATGCCGCAGACCCGGGCCAGTTCGGCCAAAGTGCGCCCGCGCAACAGGTAGCCACCACGCAGCCAGGGCCGCAACGGCATGGGTGCGGGTTTGACGGCCCCCAAGCCGTAGCGGCGGATGAAGCGGTGGTCGCACAAGAGCCAGGCCTGCGCCGTTTGGCCGCTCGGCGTGGCGGCCAACAAGGCACTCATGAAGTCGTGGTACGAGTCGGCCTCGTTCACAAAGCGCCGACCGTCGGCCATGACCGCGATCAGGCCTGGCTTGGCCCGCTCGATCAGGTGCGGGAAATGCGCCACTGAGCCATCGGAGCGCGGCACCAGCGACACCGGCGCCAGCGCCGCCGCGCTGTGCAGATCGCGCGCCACCCTGGCGCCGGCCGATTCGCCCAGGCGCAGGCCGTCGCCGGTGTTGCCACGCGAGGCCGCCGACCAGTGCTCGCGCCCGCTCGGGGCATGCGGCAGCAGTTCGCGCTTGCGCACCTCGTCGTGGGGAAAGCCGCCGCAGGCCAACACCACACCGCAGCGGGCCCGCAAGGTCTGGAGGCCCTCGGGGCCGGCCGTCTGCACGCCGGCGACCCGCCCCCCCTCGATCAGCAGGCGTTTGACCGGCGTGTTCACCCGGATCGTCACGCCGGTCTCGATGGCCGAGGCCGCCAAGGCACCGACCAGGGCATTCCCATTGACCAGGCGCATGCCACGCCCATGCACCAGGCAATCGCGCCAGTAACGCAGCACCAGTCCGGTCACATGCCAGAACGAGCGCGGGCTGCGCATGGCATTCAGAAAATGACGCAGCTCGGCCCCCGACGCGATGCCCATGCCCCAGAGGGTGGTTTCGGCCAGCGGGGGTTTGAGCTGGTGGACATGGCGGCCCAGGCGACGGGCATCGAAGGGTGCGGCGCACACCGAGCGCCCGCCCAGCGCGGCGGCCGGACTGCGGCCATGGAAGTCTGGAATGCCGTTGCCGTCGATGAACTGCAGCGCACTCCGTTGCCGGAAGAACTCCACCATGTGCGGCCCTTGGCTCAGAAAGGCCTGCACGCGCGCAGCGTCAAACTGCGGGCCCAGCTCATGGCGCAGATAAGCCTCGGGCAGTGCCGGGTCTTCATCAATGCCTGCGGCGCGCGCCAGCGGGTTGCGCGGAATCCACATCCAACCGCCCGACCATGCGGTGGTGCCTCCGTAATGGGCTTCTTTCTCGAGCACCAGCACCTTCAGGCCCAGCTGTGCCGCCGTCACGGCCGTGGCCAGCCCCCCGGCCCCCGAGCCCACCACCAGCAAATCGACTTCGGTACTTGGAGAGGTGGGGGTGGGCTTCATTCAGGCGTGGTGGGGCCCTCAGGCCGCGTAGATGGGTTTGGCACCTGCCGTGGCGCGCAGGCCCTGGGCAGGTTTGCTGAAAAAGGGCGAGCTGCCGCTGGCGGCCGCCAGTTGAGCCGCGCAGGCCAACAGTTCCTGGCCCAGTGCGTGCATGCGCTCGGGGGTGAAGCGCACCGTGGGGCCGGCGATGCTGAGCGTGCCCAGCGGCGGCTGGCCATGCAGGCGCACCGGCGCCGCCATGGCATTGAGGCCAGCGGTATAGGTTTCACAGGTCAGGCTGTAGCCGCGCTCGCGCGTGGCCTGCACCTCGGCCATCACCGCCTGCAGGCTGGTGGGGGCGTTGGGGCCGTACTTACCGGGCTCGCCCAGGCCTTGCTGGGCCAGCAGGGCCAGGGCTTCGTCGTCGCTCAGGCCCGACAACCAGGCCAGGCCCGAGGACGAGCAGGCCAGCAATGCATCGCTGCCCATGTCGGGGTCGTAGCGCAGGCCTTGACGGGCCCCCTGGGCGCGGGCCACCCAGGTCAGGCGGTGGCCATCGACCACGGCCAGGCGCACCAGTTCACCCGAGATCTCGGCCAGACGGTCGAGCAGGGGCTGGGCGATGTCGACGATGCCGGTGCTGCTGAGAAAGGACAGGCCCATGGCCACCAGCTTGGTGGTGAGCATGTAGTCGCCATGGTCGCGCAACTGGCGCACGTAGCCGCAGCGCACCAGATCAGTCAACAGGCGGTGCACCGCGCTGCGGGGGATGTCCAGACGATCGGCGATGACAGCCAGCTCCAGCCCGTCGCCATGCTGGGCCAGCAGTTCAAGAATGCCCAGGGTTCTTTCCAATACGCCACTCATTGCTCAACACTCCATGCGGGAAGGAGCCCGAGCGTACCCGAGCCACAGTCGGCGGCGGGGATCATCGGGAGGGCGTTGCGTGAAAGCATGGGGCGATCATACCCAGAAATTGGAATTAAATTCAATAGTTGAATTGAATTCCACTTTCAAATACGATCAAGGCCTTGCATCCATTCATCCGCACGAACACACCATGACAGACAAGCTGAGCCTCTCGCTCGACGGCGCCACCCGAGTCCATTACATCGTGGGCGACCCGATTGCCCAGGTCAAATCGCCCGCAGGCGTCAGCCTGGCCCTGCAGGCCCGAGGTCAGCATGCCCTGGTGGTGCCCGCCCATGTGCCGCCAGTCGAGCTGGCGGCCTGGGTTCGCGGCGTGTCACTGGCGCGCAATGTGGACGGCATCATCGTCACCGTGCCCCACAAGTTCGCCTGCTTCGACCTGTGCAGCGCGCATTCCGAGCGCGCAGCCTTTCTGCGCACGGTGAATGTGATGCGCAGGCTGCCCGACGGCAGCTGGTACGGCGACATGTTCGACGGCCTGGGCTTTGTCAGTGCCATGCAGGTCCAGGGTTGCCAGCCCGCAGGCAAAAAGGCCCTGCTGGTGGGGGCCGGCGGCGCCGGCTCGGCAATTGCCCACGCACTGGTTCTGGCCGGTGTGAGCGAACTGGCCATCCATGACGAGGACCGCGACCGCCGCCACACACTGGTGAGCCGACTGGCCAGCCTGGGTCGCTGCCCGGTGCATGACGGCAGTGCCGACCCGAGCGGCTTTGACATCGTCCTCAATGCCACCCCCGTGGGCATGAAAGACGGCGACCCCTACCCACTGGAGACGGGCCGCCTCAACAGCCAGATGTTCGTGGGCTGCGTGATCACCCAGCCCGCCATCACCCCGTTGATTGCGCGGGCACGCAGCCTGGGCTGCGCCACCCTCACCGGGGCCGACATGTTCGCGCGGGTCAAAGACCTCATGGTGGATTTCCTGTCGCCCCTGTGAGTCGCCTTCGGCGCCCACGTGCGGCCGCGAGACGCGGACGCTCTTCGCCCTGTCCAGCCCTGCGCGGGCAGGCCTGGAGCCGCAGGGCTCAGCCCCTGAGAGGGACAACACCAGCGGCCTGGCAAAGCCAGCTCCGCCTGCCCCGTTATCACTGGATCACTGATATGCAGTTGTTGGACAAAGACTTGAGCGGCCTCACACCGGGCCAGACCTTTGATGTAGTGGTGGTGGGTGCGGGCGGGGCCGGGCTGTCGGCGGCGCTGTTTGCAGCCATCGAAGGGGCGCGGGTGCTGGTGGTCGAGAAGACCGAATACGTGGGGGGCACCACGGCCCTGTCGGCGGCCACCACCTGGGTGCCAGGTACCCAGCATGGGGCGGCGGTGAACCCGCAGGACAGCCTGAGCGAGGCGGCCCGTTACCTGGACAACGCCATCGGCGACCACGCCCCGCGCGCGCTGCGCGAGGCCTTTCTGGCCCATGGCCGTGCAGCGGTCGAGCAGATCGAGGCCCACTCAGAGGTACGTTACCGTGCCTATGCCAAGCACCCTGACTACATCTCCGACCTGGACGGCTCGACCTTGTGCGGTCGGGCCCTGGAACCTCTGCCCTTCGACGGCCGCCGACTGGGTCCGCTGCTGAAGCTGCTGCGGCCGCCCATCCCCGAGTTCACCGTGCTGGGCGGCATGATGGTCGACCGCAACGACATCAACCACCTGCTGGGCATGACGCGCTCCTGGGCCTCGCTCAAGCACTCGATCCGGATCCTGACACGCCATGGCCTGGACCGACTCAGCCATCCGCGCGGCACCCGTCTGGTGATGGGCAATGCCTTGATCGCGCGCCTGCTGTATTCACTGGCTCAGCACGAGCGGGTCAGCCTGGCGCTGAACACCAGCGTCTGCGCCATCGGACCGGATCAGCAAGGCCTGCGTGAACTGACCGTCGAACAAGCAGACCAGCGTCTGAGCGTGCAGGTGCGCGGCGGCGTGGTGCTGGCCAGCGGCGGCTTCAACCGCCACCCCGAGTGGCGCCAGAAGCTGCTGCCCGGCGCCGATGAGCGTTGGTGCCCGGCCGCACCAGGCCACACGGGACAGGCGCAGAGCCTGGCCCAGGACCTGGGCGCACGCCACGGGCGCAACGGCCTGAGCCCGGCTTTCTGGGCGCCGGTCTCGCTGCGTCGCCGCCCCGACGGTAGCCAGGCCGTGTTTCCTCATTTTGTGATGGACCGAGCCAAACCCGGCATGGTGACCGTGAACCAGGCTGGTGAGCGCTTCGTCAACGAAAGCACCTCCTACCATCTGTTCGGTCTGGCCATGCAGCAGGCCCACACGCAGGGCCCCGCCATCCCGGCCTACCTGGTGTGCGATGCCAAAGCTCTACGCCAGTACGGCCTGGGCATGGTGCGCCCGGGCGGCGCGGGCCTGGCGCCCTTCCTGGCGGATGGCTATCTGGTGCGTGGCCAGACACTCGGCGAATTGGCCACCCAGCTGAAGGTGCCCGCAGAAGCGCTCCAACGTACGGTGGAACAGATCAACCGCTATGCCGAAACCGGCGTGGATCCCGACTTCCATCGCGGCGAAACCGCCTACCAGCAGAACATCGGCGACGCGACGGCCGGTCATCGCAACCCCAACCTAGGGCCACTGAGCGAATCGCCCTACTACGCCATCCGCCTCTACCCTGGCGATATCGGCGCCAGCACCGGCCTGGTGACCGACGCGCAGGCCCGATTGCTCGATGCTCAGGACCAGCCTCTGCCCGGGCTGTACGCCGTGGGCAATGACATGAACTCGATCATGGGTGGCGTCTACACCGCGCCGGGCATCACGATCGGCCCCGGTCTGGTGTTTGCGTATCTGGCGGCACGGCACGCCTGTGCCCGCGCCCGGAGCAGCGCCTGAACAGGCAGCGAAGCCGTTTACATCGACACCGCGAGCAGAGCCTGTTCGCTGTCGCCCAAATGGCCGAGCAACTGATCGGCATCGAGCAGGATCAGCATCTGCTCACGGCCCTCCACCTTGAGCTCACCGAGACCCTGGATGAAGGTGCCCCGCCCGCCATCGGCCAGTTCGGGCGCCGGCTGGATGTCGGCCGGGGACAGCCCCACCACATCGGTCACGCCGTCCACCACAAAGCCCACGGTGCGTTGCTTGAGGTTCATCACGATGGTCACGGTGCCCACGCCGATCTCGGCCGGCAGGCCCATGCTGTGACGCAGGTCCAGGATGGGCACGATGACGCCGCGCAGGTTCAGCACGCCGCGCACCACCTCGGTGGCGCCTGCGATGCGTGTCGGCGTCTCGAAGCCTCGTATCTCCTGCACGCGCAGGATGTCGACGCCATACAACTCCCGGCCGACCTGGAAGGCCAGGTACTCCCGCACCTGGGCCGAGGCTTCGCCAGCCCGAGCGCTTCGGCTGGTGGAGGAAGAGGTGGACAGTTCCATGTGGATAGCTCCTGTGAGAGACGCCTGAAGCGCCTTTTCAAATGATTTATTTGATTTTTATGATACCGATAAATTCGATAAAAATCAATGGCTTGTTTCAAATCAAGCCGAGAGCAGGATGGCTACCCGCGCTTTCAGGCCGCCCCTTGCAAGGGCAAGCATCCCCTGGGCTCAGGGTGCCAAGACAGAACACCTGAATCAGCCCCCCAGGCCTGACAATCAGAGGCTGGGCGAATCTGATCGCCCGGCTTTCAATCCAAACAACGGAGACCCCATGACCCAGACCGTGGTCTATGAAGTGAAGGTGATGTTCGGCGACTGCGACCCGGCTGGCATCGTGTTCTTTCCGAATTTCTCGAAATGGATGGACGCCTCGTCGCTGAACTTTTTCATGAGCTGCGGCGTGCCGCCCTGGCGTGAACTGGTCAAGACCACGGGCATCATCGGCACGCCGCTGCTGGAGATCAACACCAAGTTCATGCGCCCCGCCACCTATGGCGACACGCTGCAGATCCACACCAGTGTCGAGGAATGGCGCGACAAGACCTTTGTGCACCGCCATGTGGTCAAGCGAGGCGAGGAGGTGCTGTGCGAAGGGCGCGAGGTGCGCGCCTTCTGCGTGCGCCTGCCCGAGAGCCCCGAGGGCCCGGAGCGCATCAAGGCCGTGCCGGTGCCCGCCGATATCCTGGCCCGGTGCCGCTGAGGCGCAGCCCCCGCGCACGTTTGCGCATCGGCGTGCTTCAGGGCACCTGGAATCGGGCGACCTCACGCGCCAGTCGCGTCGCCTGCTCACGCAGGGCCGTGGCCCCCGCGGCGGTCTCCTCGACCAGCGCTGCGTTCTGCTGGGTGGCGCGGTCCAGCTCCTGAACCGCCTCGCTGACCTGTCCGATGCCTTGGCTTTGCTCCACCGCCCCGGTGGCGATGTAGCTCAGCAGCTCATTGACCCGCTGCGCGCTGTGCACGATCTCCTGCATGGTGCTGCCCGCTTCGCGGACGATGCGGGTGCCCCCTTCAACCTTCTCCACGCTGGTGCCGATCAGCCCCTTGATCTCACGGGCCGCCGCCGCCGAGCGCTGGGCGAGGGAGCGCACCTCGCTGGCCACCACGGCAAAGCCCCGGCCCTGCTCGCCCGCGCGGGCCGCCTCGACCGCCGCATTCAGGGCCAGGATGTTGGTCTGGAATGCAATGCCGTCGATGACGCCGATGATGTCCTCGATGCGCTTCGATGCCGCCTGGATCTCTTCCATGGTGCTGACCATGTTGCCGATCACGCCACCGCCATGCCCTGCCACCTGGGCGTTGTGGGCCGCGATGCGGGTGGCCTCCTGAGTGTGCTCCGTGGTCTGGCGCACGGTGGCGCCAATCTGCTCCATGGCTGCCGCGGACTGCTCCAGATTGGCGGCGGTCTGTTCGGTCCGTGCCGAAAGGTCGACCGAACCCTCAGCGATCTCGGTGCTGGACTGCACGATCTCGTCCGAAGAATGCCGGACCTGCAGCACCATGCTGCGCAGGCTGTCCTGCATCTGACGCAACATCACCATCAGGCTGGCCGCCTCATCCCGTCCCCAGGGGCTGGGCGAAGTGGTGAGGTCGCCCTCCGTCATGGCTTCCAGATGGCGACTGACCTCCTGCAGCCCACCGTTCATGACCAGGTAGAAGGCATAGAAGAGGTAAAGACCGACGAACAGACACAGCACCAGCCCCACCAGCAGCAGGCGTCGCTCGCGCTCGGTGCGGTCGATTCGCTGTTGCAGCAGCTCATCGAGCAGGCCCAGGCTGGCCGTGGCCACTTCGCGCAGGCGGTCCACCGCCACCTGCCCGGGCCCATTCAGGCTCTCCGTTTCGGCCTTGAAAGCAGACCCGAACCAGGCCTTCTCAGCCGCCCCCAGAAAAGCACGCGCCGCCTCGACGGCCTCCGAAGCCTTGACACGTCGGCTGACCTCCGGATTCGCCTCGGCGGCGCGCTGTGCTGCCTTCAGCACACCGTCCACACTCTCGCGGCCCTGGTACCAGACACCATAGAGCTGACGCAAGGCAGCGGCGTCCGGCTCGCCATGATGGGCCATCGCTCCGG
>RXJO01000420.1:802-1927 GCA_003987795.1 Curvibacter sp. | reverse complement strand
GCTCGATCACGGCCGACACCACATCGGTCGACAAAGTCATCAGGTAGTAAGTGTCCTGGTCCGGATCCAGCGTGAGCTGGGAGCGATCCATCACGGTCACCCGCAGATCCCGCACGGCGTCCACGTAGGCCTGGAGCGGCGCACTCAGTTCATCGGCACGCCCATTGGCGGCCTGGGTCTTGAGCTGCTCATGGATGCGGAGCACCTGGCTGAATTCGGTGCGCAGATCCAGTCGATCGGCCACCTGCCCCAGGCTGGTCTGGGCGGCCGCCATGCG
This sequence comes from Curvibacter sp., assembly GCA_003987795.1. Lineage (GTDB taxonomy): Bacteria > Pseudomonadota > Gammaproteobacteria > Burkholderiales > Burkholderiaceae_C > Curvibacter. The sequence continues at coordinate 1,650 of RXJO01000420.1, read as the reverse complement.
GGCCGAGATGGCGTCCATGTCGGGTGCCTTGCTCATGCCTGAATGGACCAGGCGGCGTTGCTTCTGCACCTCGATCAACCAGGGCTCGATCTGGCGGATGACCTCAACCCCCACGCGCTCGCTGGCGGCGAAGTCGATGGTGGCCTGGCTGGTGCGCACATAGGCCAGCAAAAGCAACAGAATGGGCACCAGAAAGGCCAGCGAGATCCAGCTGGCCTTGGCACCGAATTGGAGCCGTCTGAACAGCCGCACACCCGGCGCCCAGACGCCATGGTGTTGAAAGAAATGACTGGACGATCGTGAGGGAGCGGGAAGAAGGGGGGAATGAAGTGGCGGGTTCATGGGAGTGGGGATGGCGCAGGACACAGGTCAGCCCGAAGCTGAAACAGCTCAGGCTGGCGCCATGACCCTCAGCAAGTTCGGTGCCGAACCCCGCCGCCCCCCACCAAGTCGGGAAGCCTGATACCCACGCGGAGACGCCCCAACACAGTGCGCAGGGCCGACCGCCGTCGGCATCTGGTCCTGCCCGGGCCAACGGGCACCGGAACAGGGCCCTCTCGTGGCCTCAGGCGCCAGCCTCCCACCCGCCCTGTCACTCAGGCTTGCCGCAGCGTCGGCACTGCTGCCCCCGCCTTGGCCAATGCCACAGGCCGTGGCAGCAAGGCCTCCGCCACCACATCCCCCACCAGATCGGCGGTGACCGCACTCAAGGTCCAGCCCAGGTGGCCGTGACCGGTGTTGTAGAAAACCCCAGGCGCCCGGCCCCGGCCCACGCGGGGCAACATGTTCGGCATCATCGGGCGCAGGCCCGCCCAGGGCACGACGCTCTGGGTGCTGACGCCGGGGAA
>RXJO01000420.1:0-752 GCA_003987795.1 Curvibacter sp. | reverse complement strand
CCTTGTTGAAGCCGTTGAATTCGGCCGTGCCCGCCACGCGGAAACGATCCACCCCGAGGCGGCTGGTGACCAGCTTGGTGGCATCGTCCAGCAGGCTGACCTGGGGGGCCGCGCGCTGGCTGGTTTCATCGCGCAGGTTGACCGTGATGGAGTAGCCCTTGACCGGGTAGATGTTGATGCGATCGCCCATGCTGGCGGCAATCTGGCGGCTGGCCGTGCCGGCACAGACCACCACCGCGTCGAAGGCGTGCTGCGTCACGCCCGAGGCATCGGCTGCGGTGACCTGGATGCCCCCACCATGCGACCGCACACCCTGCACGTCCTGCCCGAACAGGGTGCGCACCCCGCGGCGCTCGGCCGCGCGGGCCAGGCCGTTGGTGAACTTGTGGATGTCGCCGGTGGAGTCGCTCTCGGTGTAGTAGCCGCCGAAGTACTGGCCGGCCAGCGTGGGCTCGATGGCCTTCATCTCGGCAGGCGTCACGGCGCGGCGCGGCAGGCCGCCACGGGCCAGCAGCTCGGACACCCGGCCGGCGTGGTCAAAGCCGGCCTTGTCGCGGTAGATGTGCAGGATGCCTTGCTTCTTGAGGTCGAAGTCGATGCCCTCCTCCTGCGCCCAGGCAAACAGGTGCTCGCGGGCCGCCACGGCCAGGCGGGCGGTCTCGATGGTGTTGCGCTCGTAATGCGGCAGGTGGGCGATGAACTCGGCAAACCACGAGATCTTGTGCCAGCTGGGCTTGGGGTTGACCAGCAGC
>RXJO01000570.1:781-12009 GCA_003987795.1 Curvibacter sp. | reverse complement strand
CGTGGGCTCATTGAAGGCCTGCAGGATGCGGGGGTTGTCCTGCTGGCCGCTGCGGCGCTCCAGCAGGGCCTCGCCTTCCTCACGGCCGTCGCGGCCGAAGTACTTGTGCAGCAGGTAGACCATGGCCCACAGGTGGCGGCCTTCTTCGACGTTGACCTGGAACAGGTTGCGCAGGTCGTACTGGCTGGGCGCGGTGAGGCCCAAGTGACGCTGCTGCTCGACCGAGGCCGGCTCGGTGTCGCCCTGGGTGACGATGATGCGGCGCAGGTTGGCGCGGTACTCGCCAGGCACGTCCTGCCAGGCGTTCTCACCCTTGTGGTCACCGAAGTGGATCTTGCGGTCTTGTTCGGCCGGATTGAGGAAGATGCCCCAGCGGTAGTCGGGCATCTTGACGTGACCGAACTGCGCCCAGCCCTGCGGATCGACGCTGACCGCGGTGCGCAGGTACACATCGAAGCCATGGCTGCCGTCCGGGCCCATGTCGTTCCACCAGTCCAGGTAGTTGGGCTGCCACTGCTCCAGCGCGCGCTTCAGAGTGCGGTCTTCGGCCAGGTTGACGTTGTTGGGGATCTTTTCGCTGTAGTCGATGCTGGACATGGATGTCTCCGTAAAGGAACGAAATTCGGTGGAGAAACTGGGGTTGCGGCGCGCCACCCGGATCCACGCCGCACAACCTGGTATGTGTGTTTTTTAAAAACCGCTTAGACGCGATTCCAGTCAAAGGCCGCTTTATTTCCTTTGCCGTAGACCTTCAAAGCACCGTATTCGCCCACCGCATTGGGGCGCTGGAAGATCCAGTTCTGCCAGGCGGTGAGGCGGCCGAAGATGCGGGTGAACATGTTCTCGGGGCCGTTGAAGCGCAGGTTGGCCTCCATGCCTGTCAGGGCATCGGGCGACATGGCCACGCGCTCTTCGATGGCGATGCGCACCTCGTCGGCCCAGTCGATGTCGTCGGGGTTGCTGGTGACCAGGCCCAGGGCGAAGGCCGCGTCGGCATCCAGGGCGCGGCCGGCGGCAGCGCGCACGGCCTCGAGCGGGGCAGCTTCGTCATAGAAGCGGCGGCCCAGGCGGCTCTGGCCGGTGACCATGGGGTAGAGGCCGAAATTGGCCTCGCCCACGGTGATCTTGGGCGCCTGGTCTTCGTCGTCGGGCAGGGCCAGGTGGTAGCTGCGGTCGCAGGCCAAGGCCAGCTCCAGGAAGCTGCCGGCAAAACACGAGCCCGGTTCGATCAGCGCAAACAGGCTGCGGCTCGACACATCCAGGCGGCTGAAGGTGCGGCGCAGCAGGCCGATGGTCTCGCGCACCAGCCAATGGCCGGCGTGGGCACTCAAGACGGCGTCCATGGCCAGCACGGCGGCGGCGTCGCCCTGGGTGGTGATCAGCCAGGTGCCGATGTCCAGTTCATTGGTGCGCATGGAGAGGATGGCATCCTCCAGTTGGCGCGCCAAGGCCAGCGGGTACCAGGCCGCGCCAGCCGCCTCGATGCCGGCCAGATCGGCGGGTTGGGCACCGGTGGGGGCTTTGACCACGAAGGTGGCCGTGCGCTTGGCCCGGTCGATGTTCACGCTGACATGGTCGTAGTGCAGGGCATCGGCCTCGGTCCGGCGCTGCAGCGCCACCAGTTCGACACCGCGGCCATCGGCCGGGCGATCGCTCTGGGCGGCCAGTTGTTCGGCGCGTTCGCGCACCTTCTGGGCAAACACGGCGGGCTTGGCAATGTCGTCGACCAGGCGCCAGTCCTTGGCCTTCTGGCCGCGCACGCCCTCGGTGGTGGTGCAGAAGATGTCGGCCAGATCGTGGCGCACATGGCGCTTGTCGGTCACGCGGGTCAGGCCGCCGGTGCCGGGCAGCACACCCAGCAGGGGCACTTCAGGCAGGCTGACTGCGCTGGAGCGGTCATCCACCAGGATGATCTCGTCGCAGGCCAGCGCCAGCTCGTAGCCGCCGCCGGCGCAGGCACCATTCACGGCCGCCAGGAACTTCAGCCCGCTGTACTTGGAGGAGTCTTCCAGGCCGTTGCGGGTCTCGTTGGTGAACTTGCAGAAGTTCACCTTCCAACCATGGCTGGACACCCCCAGCATGAAGATGTTGGCGCCCGAGCAGAACACCTTTTCCTTGGCGCTGGTGACGACCACCGTGCGCACCTCGGGGTGCTCGAAGCGGATCCGGTTGATGGCATCGTTGAGTTCGATGTCCACGCCCAGGTCATAGCTGTTGAGCTTGAGCTTGTAGCCCGGCGCCAGACCCCCGTTTTCATCGAAGTCGGCCGTCAGGGTGGCGATGGCGCCATCAAAGCTCAGCTTCCAGTGCTTGTACTGGCTGGGATGGGTCTGGTAGTCGACGCGGGGCGCGGTGCTCATGGTGTGTCTCCGTCGGTGGAAAGATAATGCATTCTTGCGAAACTGAGTGCATGTTAGTTCATGCACTAAAGTGCGTCAAGCAAGATGCATTAAATTTCCTATCAGCGAAGCACCGTTCACACCGGCAGCTTCAAGGCCTCCCGGACCTGGGTGCGCAAGAGCTTGAAGGTGTCCTGCAAGGGCTGAGCGCTGGTGTTCAGGCGCAGATCGGCCTTGGAGTAGAAGGCCGAGCGGCCCGCCAGGATCTGGCGCAGGTCATTCATGGCCTCGGGGCTGGCAGCCATGGGCCGCATGTCGCCCTGCTCGGCCACACGCTGCATGTGGTCCTCAGGCTCGGCCTGCAGCCACACCGTGGTGCAATGCGACAACAGCAGGTTGAAGGTGGCCGCATCGGACACCAGGCCACCGGGGGTGGCGATCACCACCTCGGGGTAGATCTGGATGGCCTCCTCGAGCGCACGCCGCTCGTAGCGGCGATAGGCGTTCATGCCGTACAGGCCCTGGATCTCGGAGATGCTGCAACCGGCAAACTTCTCGATCTCGCGGCTCAGCTCGACAAAGGGGTACTCCAGGTCGTCCGCCAGCATCTGGCCCAGCGTCGATTTGCCAGCCCCGCGCAAGCCCACCAGAGCCACCCGCGGCCAGGCGGCCCCGGGCGTGTGGCCACTGACACTGCCGTTGCCCAGCAGTTCGCCGATGGCCACGCGCACGCGCCTCAAGGTGGCCTCATCCCGATGCTCGAGCAACTCGCGGATCAGCAACCATTCGGGCGAGGAGGCGGTGATATCGCCAATCAGTTCAGCCATCGAGCATTGCAGCGCCGCCGCCACCTGCTGCAGCACCAGAAAGGACGCATTGCCGGTGCCGTACTCCAGGTTGGCCAGGTGGCGCTCGGAGACATCGGCCGCCAGTGCCACGGCCTTGCGCGTCATGCCTCGGCGCGCGCGCAGGCTGCGCACCCGTTCGCCCAAGGCGACCAATGAGGCATGGCGCTCTTCGTCCGCGGCCTCAGGTCCGGCCGCTGCAGCGGGCGCCACCGGGGTGATGGAATCTTGCATCTTGATGATATGGGTTAACCCTGATTTATGAACTATAGTGCTTGACGCCTGATGTGGCGAGCATTAGCCTTCATGACATGCACAATACTTCACCAGACTTGCGGATGCAAGCCTGCATGTCAAACGGAGGCCCGACTGTGGCACAAAATGAGTTCCGTCAAACCCTGGTCCGCCTCACCGCCGACATCGCGGCCCGAGTGGGCGACCGCCCACTCGAGGGTAGCCTGGGCGCTTGGCTCAATGCCGAGCATGGGCCGGAAAGCCCCACCTTCCAGACCCTGAAGCAGCAGTGCCTGACAGGCGTGGCCGAGGGCTGGCTGTGCGAACGCGAGGGGGGCGGCATCCGCTACGGCCGTGTCTTCAAACCGGCTGAAGACCTGCATGGCTTCTCGGTCGATGTGGTCGACATGCACGACATTGCCGGCCCGCACCACAGTCACCCGCTGGGCGAGATCGACCTGATCATGCCCCTCGAAGGCGAGGTCCGGTTCGACGGTCAACCGGCCGGCTGGCTGGTCTACCCGCCCGATAGCGCCCACCGCCCCACCGTGAGCCAGGGACGTGCGCTGGTGCTCTACCTGCTGCCCGAAGGCCGCATCGACTTCACCCGCACGAAAGAGGCCGCCTGATGAGTGCCACTGAATGCCTGCCCAACCACCTCGGTGGCCGATGGATCGCCGGTCGTGGCGCCGGCACACCGTTGTTCGACCCGGTGCTGGGGACCGAACTGGTGCGGGTGGACGCCACCGGGCTCGACCTGCACGCCGGCCTGGCCTTTGCCCGCGAACACGCTGGTCCGGCCCTGCGCGCCCTGGGCTATGCGCAACGTGCCGCTCTGCTGGGGGCCGCCGTGAAGGTGCTGCAGGCCAACCGCGACACCTACTATGAGATCGCCACCGCCAACAGCGGCACGGTGAAGAACGATTCGGCAGTGGACATCGACGGCGGCATCTTCACGCTGGGGCACTACGCCCGGCTGGGCGAAAGCCTGGGCGACGCATCCCATCTGCGGGACGGCGAGGCCGCGCGCCTGGGCAAGGACCCCTTGTTCCAGAGCCAGCATGTGCTGAGCCCGGTGCGGGGCGTCGCGCTGCTCATCAATGCCTTCAATTTCCCCAGCTGGGGCCTGTGGGAAAAGGCGGCGCCGGCCCTGCTCTCGGGCGTGCCGGTGGTGGTCAAGCCCGGCACCTCGACCGCCTGGCTGACCCAGCGCATGGTGCAGGATGTGGTGGAGGCGGGCATCTTCCCACCGGGCGCCCTGTCGGTGGTGTGCGGGAGCTCGGCCGGGCTGCTGGACGCGCTGACACCGTTCGACGTGCTCAGCTTCACCGGTTCGGCCGACACCGCCGCCGTGATCCGAGCCCACCCCGCCGTGACCCGGCATTCGGTGCGCTGCAACATCGAGGCTGACAGCGTGAACTCGGCCCTGCTGTTGCCCGGCGAGGCCCCCGGCAGCGACGCCTTCGAGTTGCTGGCCAAGGAAGTGGCGCGCGAGATGACGGTGAAATCGGGCCAGAAATGCACCGCGATCCGGCGCATCTTCGTGCCTCAGGCGCACTACGAGGACGCGGCCCAGGCCATCAGTGCGCGCCTGGCCCGAACCACCGTCGGCAATCCCCGCAATGAGTCGGTGCACATGGGGGCGCTGGTCAGCCGCGCCCAGTTCGACACCGTGCGCGCGGGCCTGGCCCAGTTGCAGCAGGCCGCCCAGACCCTGCACGATGGGGCCAGCCACGCCCTGGTGGACGCCGACCCGGCGGTGGCTTGCTGCCTGGGCCCGACCCTGCTGGGCAGCCGTGACGCCGAAACGGACGTGTTCCACGACACCGAAGTCTTCGGTCCGGTGGCCACCCTGCTGCCCTACCGCGACCTCGACCACGCCCTGGCCCTGGTGCGCCGCGGCGAAGGTTCGCTGGTGGCCTCGGTGATCGGCAGCGATGTGCAGGCCCTGCAATCGGCGGCCCTGGAACTGGCCGACAGCCATGGTCGGGTGCACGTGATCTCGCCCGACGTGGCCAGCCTGCACACAGGCCATGGCAATGTGATGCCGCAGTCGCTGCACGGCGGACCGGGCCGCGCCGGCGGCGGCGAAGAGCTGGGCGGCCAGCGCGCCCTGGGCTTCTACCACCGTCGCAGTGCCCTGCAGGCCTCGACCCGCGTGCTGCAAGGGCTTTGAGCCCAGACACAACCCGACAGGAGACCGACATGAACACCCCCACCACCCCGATCGCCAATGTGCCCCCGCCTGGGCCCGGCTTCAACTTCGCCCAGCACCTGATCGAGCGCAATGCCGGACGCGGCAGCAAGACCGCCTACATCGACGACCAGGGCAGCCTGAGCTATGGCGAGCTGGCCCAGCGCATCCGTCGCCTGGGCTCGGCCCTGCTGGCCGCAGGGGTGCACCGAGAGGAGCGAGTGCTGCTGCTGATGCACGACTGCAACGACTGGCCGGTGGCCTTTCTGGGGGCAATGCATGCCGGCATCGTGCCGGTGGCCGTGAACACCTTGCTGACGGCCGATGACTACGCCTACATGCTGGAGCACAGCCGTGCCCGGGCCGTGCTGGTGTCGGCCGCCTTGCTGCCGGTGCTGCAGTCGGCCATGACCCGGGGGGAGCACGAGGTGCGGTGCGTCGTTGCCTCGCGACCGACCAGCCCGCTGCCCGACACCGTGATCGAGTTCGAGCACTTTCTGGGCCGGGGCGAATCTCACGCGGCACCGGCCGCCACCGGCCCCGACGACCCGGGCTTCTGGCTCTACTCCTCGGGCTCCACCGGACGCCCCAAGGGCACGGTGCACCTGCAGGGCAACCCGTACTGGACGGCCGAGTTGTACGGCGGCCCGATCCTGGGGCTGCGCGAAGACGACATCTGCTTCTCAGCGGCCAAGCTGTTCTTCGCCTACGGCCTGGGCAATGCGCTGAGCTTCCCGCTCAGCGTGGGTGCCACCACGGTGCTGATGGCCGAGCGCCCCACGCCGGACGCGACCTTCCGCCGCTGGACCGAGCAACGCCCTACCGTGTTCTTCGGTGCCCCGACGGGCTTCGCGGGCATGCTGAGTTCGCCCGAACTGCCCTCGCGCGACCAGGTGGCGCTGCGCCTTTGCTCGTCGGCGGGCGAGGCCCTGCCGGCCGACATCGGCGAGCGCTTCACCCGCCATTTCGGGGTCGAGATCATCGACGGCATCGGCTCCACCGAGATGCTGCACATCTACCTCTCCAACCGGGTGGGGGCCGTGCGGTATGGCACCACCGGCACCCCCGTCCCCGGCTACGACATCGAACTGCGCGGCGAAGAGGGCCTGCCGGTGGCCGATGGCGAGCCGGGTGACCTGTATGTGCGCGGCCCGTCCTCGGCCCTGATGTACTGGAACAACCGCGAGAAGACACGCGAAACCTTCCAGGGTGGCTGGACCAAGAGCGGTGACAAGTACATCCACAACGCCGACGGCACCTACACCTATGCCGGGCGCAGCGACGACATGCTCAAGGTCAGCGGCATCTATGTCTCTCCCTTCGAGGTCGAAGCCACCCTGGTGCAGCACCCGGCGGTGCTGGAGGCGGCGGTGATCGGCGTGGCCGATGCCGAAGGTCTGACCAAGACCAAGGCCTTCGTGGTGCTCAAGCCAGGCCAGACCTGCAGCGAGGACGCGCTCAAGTCCTTCGTGAAAGAGCGCCTGGCCCCCTACAAGTACCCGCGCCAGATCGAGTTCATGGAAGAGCTGCCCAAGACCGCCACCGGCAAGATCCAGCGCTTCAAGCTGCGCGAACTGGAGGCCGCGCGCTCATGAGCGCGGACCGCGTGCCCCTGGCCTGGGACGGCCAGACGATCGAGATCGAGATCGCCTGGATCCACCCGGAGCGGCGCACCGCACCGGTCATGGTGTTCCTGCACGAAGGCCTGGGCTCGGTGGCGATGTGGAAGGACTTCCCGCAGCGGCTGTGCGACGCCCTGGGCTGGCGTGGGCTGGTGTACTCGCGCCCGGGCTATGGGCGCTCGACCCCTCGGCCGGCCGCGCAGGCCTGGGGGCCCGACTTCATGCACCGGCAGGCCCGTGAACTGCTGCCCGCCCTGTTGCAGGCTCTGGGTCTGAGCGGCCCGGGCGCACCGGCACTTTGGCTGTTCGGACACAGCGACGGCGGCTCGATCGCCCTGCTGCACGCCGCCGCCGCAGGCACCGTGCTGGCCGGCGCCATCGTGCTGGCACCTCACATCCTGGTGGAAGACCTCTCGGTGCGCAGCATCGAAACGGCCCGCCGGGCTTACGAGAGCGGCGGCTTGCGGGCCGGACTGGCGCGCTACCACGACGACCCGGACTCGGCCTTCTGGGGCTGGAACGACATCTGGCTGAGCCCGCAGTTCCGAAGCTGGAACATCATGCCCGAGCTCGCCCACATCCGATGTCCGCTGCTGGCCGTGCAGGGCCTGGACGACGAATACGGCACGCTGGAGCAGATCCGGGGCATCGCCCGTCAGGCACCCCAGACGCGATTGCTGGAGCTGCCCGACTGCGGTCACTCGCCGCACCGCGATCAGGCCGAGGTGCTCATCGCGGCCGTGCAGGCCTTTGTGGGCTCGCCGCCGACGGGGCTCACGACACCAGCGTGAGGGCGTCGAATGACAGGTGGTGCATGAGCTCGCGCAGGATCAGCACGGCCGCCACGAAGCCCTGATCATCGGGCAGGCCTTCAGCGCTGGCGGGGCGCCCCTCGGACACCGCGCAGACCCGGTTGAACAGGCGCTCCAGGGCGTCCAGGCTCAAGCTGCTGCTGCCGCCGCCGGCCAGCTCCGCGATCCGACGCAGCAGCGGGTCGCCACCGTGCAGGGCCGTGCCCACCGGCAGGCGCGGCACCCAACGCATCAACTCATCCTCCACCTAGGCAATCGCGGCCTCCAGCTCGGAGGGCCGGGGTGGATCATGGCGCCACAGGCGTTCAGGCAGATTGAGCGTGCCCAGGGGCAGCTCGAAGGTCAGCGCGGACTGTTCGCCATCGCCCACCACGAGCTGGCAACGCTGGCTGCCGAGTTGCAGCAGGCTGATCAGGCGTCGTGGTTGTGGCGTGGACAGGGTCTGCAGCAAGGCCTGCAGGCGGCGAAGACCCGCATCGGCCTCGTAGCTGCTGCCCATGGGCCGCAGCAGGGGCGCCAGCCGCGCGGGCTCCAGGGTGCGCGCCGCACCAAAGCCCGCGATGTGTCGCCCCTGGGTGGGGCTGAGGCGCACGAAGCGGAAGTCGCCCAGCGCGGTCATGGGGGCCGCCTCGGGGAAGCGGCTCAGGTAGGCCGACCGACACAGTTGCCAATCTGCGGCGTCGGGCCCATCAGGTTGCAAGACCTTGGCCTGAGCCTGCAAGGTCAGGCGTTGCAGATCGTGCACCGGCGCACCGGCGATCTCAGGCCTCATGATCAGCAGCGAGACAGCAGCGCGGGCCTGCAGGTGATGCGTGTGGGCGGCCAGCGCACTCACGTGCAGCACCAGCCCGGGTCCGTCGGCGACGAGGGCAAAAGGCACCATGGACACAAAAGGCTCGCCCGAGTCGGTGCTGGTGCCCAGGGCGGCCACGCGGACCTCGGCCAGCAGATGGCGCAGCTCGCCATCGAGTCGTGATTCAGGGGCCACGGCAGCGCCCTCGACCATGGGGCTGGCGCTGCCGGGGGCGGGCATTTCAGCGTTCGGCATGGTCGGGAAACGGGTGCTCGTCCTGCCCGGTGGCCAAGGCCCGGCGATGCTGCACGTGGTAGGCCGTCAGCACCTGATGGGCCACCATGTCGAGTGAAGGCCGGTGATGGCCTTGCTTGTCGGTCCAGACCCGGGGCGTCAGGCTGCCCGACAAGGCCACCGAATCACCGTCGCCCAGGGCCAGCAGGCCATCGACCACCGCGTTGTCGAAGGCGATCACGTTCACGAACAGGTTTTCGCCTTCGCTCGAAGCGGCCCTCACCCGGGCCACCGCGAAGGTTTGCTTGTGCCGGTCGATGCGCGACTCGGGCGCCCCATGCAGTCGGCCACAGATCAATCCATCAATCATCTTGTCTAAATCCTTGCAAGGCATGCGCCACCGCGCAGATGCCATCCTTGAGCTTACCCATCCGGCCACGCCCTGAATGGGATGGCCACAGCGTATTTTCCGGCATCGCCCGGGCTCTGGCACAATCGCGCCCGGACCGGCCCGTCTGCTGACAAACGCCTGCCCCCTGGGCCCTGCGCCCCTGAAACCCTCCCCACAGCCTCTGGATATACACCATGAACCGCTGCCTGAACCTGTTTTTGCGACATGCCCCCCCCTGGGTCGTGCTGGCCAGTCTGATCGCCGGCACCGCCTGCGCTGAAGTGCGCGAGTTTCCAGCCTCTGCCCTGCGCGGCACACTGGTCGTGACCCAGCCCCCCATCGTGACCCTGGACGGGGTGCAGACCCGGCTGTCCCCGGGTGCACGCATCCGGGACGCCAACAACCTGATGGTCTTGTCGGGCTCGCTGGTCAACCAGAGCCTGACCGTGAACTACACCCGCGACAGCCACCAACTGGTGCACGAGGTGTGGATCCTGACCCCCGAAGAGGCGGCACTCAAGCGGGCCTCGGCCGCCCCGACCACCAACATCATCGTCACGGTGCCGGTCAAGTAAGACCACCCGCCCGACCGCGCGCCTTCCATTGTCCAGGCCGGACCCGCCAGAACGGCGCGCCGGCACGCCCCCACGAACGAGAAATGCCATGAGCAAAAAAGTCTTCATCAAAACCTTTGGCTGCCAGATGAACGAGTACGACTCGGACAAGATGGCCGATGTGCTGAACGCCGCCCAGGGCTACGAGCCCACCCAGAACGTGGACGAGGCAGACCTGATCCTGTTCAACACCTGCTCGGTGCGTGAAAAGGCGCAGGAAAAGGTGTTCTCGGACCTGGGCCGGGTGCAGCACCTGAAGAAAAAGGGCGTGCTGATCGGCGTGGGCGGCTGCGTGGCCAGCCAGGAAGGCGCCGAGATCATCAAACGCGCCCCCTATGTGGACGTGGTGTTCGGCCCCCAGACCCTGCACCGCCTGCCCGAGATGCTGAAGGCCCGCGCGCGCCTGGAGCGCCCTCAGGTGGACATCAGCTTTCCCGAGATCGAGAAGTTCGACCACCTGCCGCCGGCCCGTGTCGAGGGCGCCTCGGCCTTCGTGTCGATCATGGAAGGCTGCAGCAAGTACTGCAGCTACTGCGTGGTGCCCTACACCCGCGGCGAGGAGATGAGCCGCCCCTTCGAGGACGTGCTGGTGGAGGTAGCAGGCCTGGCCGACCAGGGTGTGCGCGAAGTCACCCTGCTGGGCCAGAACGTGAACGCCTACCGTGGCACCATGGGTGACACGGCCGAGATCGCCGACTTTGCGCTGCTGATCGAGTACATCGCCGACATCCCCGGCATCGAGCGCATCCGCTACACCACCAGCCATCCCAACGAATTCACCCAGCGCCTGATCGATGTGTACGACAAGGTACCCAAGCTGGTCAGCCACCTGCACCTGCCGGTGCAGCATGGCAGCGACCGCATCCTGATGGCCATGAAGCGGGGCTACACCGCGATGGAGTACAAGAGAACGGTGCGAAAGCTGCGCGCCATCCGCCCTGACATGGCGATGAGCAGCGACTTCATCGTGGGCTTCCCTGGCGAGACCGACGAGGATTTCAGCAAGATGATGAAGCTGATCGACGACATCGGCTTCGACAACTCGTTCAGCTTCATCTTCAGCCCGCGCCCAGGCACGCCGGCCGCCAACCTGCCCGACGACACCCCGCACGAAGTCAAGCTCAAGCGCCTGCAGCAGGTTCAGGCCACC
>RXJO01000570.1:0-731 GCA_003987795.1 Curvibacter sp. | reverse complement strand
CACGGTGCAGCGCATCCTGGTGGAGGGCCCCTCACGCAAGTCGAGCGCCGAAAACCCCGAGCTGATGGGCCGCACCGAATGCAACCGGGCGGTGAACTTCCCCGCAGGCCCGAACCCGCAGCGCCTGATCGGCCAGATGATCGACGTGAAGATCACCCAGGCCCTGCCGCACTCGCTGCGCGGCGAAGTGCTGGTGCGCGAGAGCGCCTGATCACCCGCCCCCCGGACGGCGCCCCTGAAGAGGGGGACGCCCCCGGTGTCAGAACGGCATGCCGGGCATGCCTTTCATGCCCTTCATGCCGCCCATGCGCTTCATCATCTTCATGAGGCCGCCACCCTTCATCTTCTTCATCATGGTCTGCATCTGCTCGAACTCGTTGAGCAGGCGGTTGACCTCCTGAACCTGGACGCCGGCGCCGTTGGCGATGCGGCGCTTGCGCGTGGCCTTGATCAGTTCGGGCTTGCGACGCTCCAGGGCGGTCATGCTGCAGATGATGCCTTCCTTGCGGCGGATGTCGCGCTCAGCCTTGTCCATGTCCATCTGGCCGGCCTTGGCCGTCAGCTGGGCCGGCAGCTTGTCCATGAGGCTGGACAGGCCCCCCATCTGCTTCATCTGCTGGATCTGGGCCAGGAAGTCGTTCAGGTCGAAACCGTCACCGCTCTTGACCTTGGCGGCCAGCTTCTGGGCTGCTTCCAGGTCGACCCCGGCAGTGACCTGCTCGACCAGGGCC
>RXJO01000058.1:11422-12025 GCA_003987795.1 Curvibacter sp. | reverse complement strand
GGGTTCGCAGTGACGGAAGCCAGCACAACCAGCGAAGCCACAAAACGCTCTTGGTAAGCCACACACCAAGCAACTGATGCGCCCTTCGGTCGAAGCGATACACCACGTTCGAGTTCGCTCCGCTCTGACGACCCGAGGGGTGCCGTCGAAAGAAGCGCAACGCACCATTCCACCACCGCGAAATGGTACTCTGGGTCCTGCAGCGTCGGCACCGCCTCTCCGAGGCGCGCAGCCGCCGCGACGCGGTCCAACTCAGCGGTGGACGCTTCAAGCGCCACCACGATGGCTTCGATGCAGTCGTGAACGTCCATCGAGTTCGTCAGAAGCTCCGCTGCAAGGCGGCAAAGGCCACCATCGAGATCAACGGACACGGCGTTACCGCCTGTGCAGAGCACTTCCAGCGCGACGCTGTACGACGGCAGTACGTCGAGCGCCTGGGCAAGCGCGAGCTGCAAGGCCTTGTCGTGATGAGCGATGGCAAGCACGCCGGGAAGGGGGAGCGGCGCATCTTCGTGCTGAATGGGGATGGCCGGCTGGGGAAGAGTCTGTTGCTGGAGGGAAACGGGCTGAATTGCGACTGGCGGCACAATAGGCACTTTGATG
>RXJO01000058.1:2941-11242 GCA_003987795.1 Curvibacter sp. | reverse complement strand
GGCGCGACCGCGCTCGCGGATGTGCTGGCCCGGGTGCCCGGCATCGAGATCTCCCGCAACGGCGGCCCGGGGACGACCACCAGCGTGTTTCTGCGAGGCGCTGAGACCCGCTTCACCGCGGTGTTCATCGACGGCATCCGGGTGGACTCCCAGTCCACCGGTGGTGCCGCCTGGGAGGCCATCCCTCTGGGGCTCATCGACCGCATCGAGATCCTGCGTGGGCCGGCCGGCGCGGTCTATGGCTCGGACGCCATCGGCGGTGTGGTGCAGATCTTCACCAAGAAAGGCGAGGGCGCGCCCAAGCCCTATGTGGGCGTCGGCATCGGCAGCCTGCGCAGCACCCACCTGGAGGCCGCCATCAGCGGTGCGGCTGGCGCCATCGATTACGCCCTGGGGGTTCAGAACGAAACCAGCCTGGGCTTCAATGCCCGCCCCATCGCCACGGCCAACCCCGACCGCGATGGCTACCGCAGCAACTCGGGCTATGCGCGTGTCGGTGTTCAGCTCAATCGCGACCAGCGTCTGGATGCGACCCTGCTGGGCAGCAACATGAACTCAGGCTACGACGCCAATCTGAGCAAGGACGACCGCAACATGCACCGCCTGTATGCCGTCGGCTTGAACTGGTCGGCGCGCTGGAACGAGGGCTACAGCACCCGGGTCAGCGTCACTGAATCGTCGGACCACTACACCACCCAGCCCAACCCCTATCAGACCAACACCCGCGTGCGCGGCTACCTGTTCCAGAACGAATGGAAGCGTGGCGCCGCCAGTTGGACGGCGGCGCTCGAACGCCGCGAAGACCAGTTGCAGAACGCTCCCATCGATCGCAGCCGCTCGCAGGACGCGCTGGCCCTGGGTTATGGCCTGCGCTGGCAGGCCCACACCGTGCAGCTCAATCTGCGCCATGACCGCGACAGCGAGTTCGGCAGCCACAACACCGGCAGCGCCGCCTATGGCTACGCCATCACGCCGGCCTGGCGCGTGACCGCCTCGGCCGGCACGGCCTTCCGTGCACCGACGCTGTATCAGCGATTCAGCGAGTACGGTCTGGCCTCGCTGCAGCCCGAGACCAGCCGCAATCTGGAGGCTGGCTTGCGCTACCAGCAGGGCAGCAGCCTGTTCAGCGCGGTGGCCTACCGCAACACGGTGGACAACCTGATCAACTTCGGCGGTGCTGGCGCCTGCGCCTCGCCTTACGGCTGCTATGCCAACACCGGCCATGCGCGCTACGAAGGCCTGACCTTCACCGGCGAGCAGCGGGTCGATGCTGTGCTCCTGCGTGGCTCCCTGGATGTCCAGGACCCGAAGGACCTGGTCACCGGCAAGCAATTGGCCCGCCGTGCCCGCGAGCATGGCACGTTCAGCGCCGAGACCCGCGTGGCCCAATGGAACCTGGCCGCCGAGGCGCAATGGTCGGGTCGCCGCTTCGACAATGCGGCCAACACCGTGGTGTTGGGGGGCTACACCTTGTTCAATCTGCGCGCCAGCACCGACATCGCACCGGACTGGAAGCTGCTGGCCCGCCTCAACAACCTGGCCGACAAGTCGTATCAACTGGCCAACACCTATGCCACGCCAGGCCGCAGCGTGTACCTGGGCCTGATCTGGGCGCCGCGCTGATGTCTGCCCGGCTGGCCCCTGTGGTCCTGGTGGCCGCACCTGCCTCCGGACAGGGCAAGACCACGGTCGCCTCGGCCCTGGCGCGGCTGCACAGCCGTGCCGGACGCCGGGTGAGCGCCTTCAAGTGCGGGCCTGATTTTCTCGACCCCTGCTGGCTGGCCCTGGCCAGCGGCGGCCCCGTGCACTCGCTTGACCTGTGGATGAATGGCGAGGCCGACTGCGCGGCCCGCCTGCAGCAGGCGGCCGCCGACAGCGATCTGGTGATCGTGGAAGGCGTGATGGGTCTGTTCGATGGGCAGCCCAGTGCCGGCGATCTGGCGCGTCGCTTCGGCCTGCCCGTGCTGGCGGTGATCGACGGCTCTGCCATGGCCGGCACCTTTGGCGCACTGGCCCACGGCCTGCAGCATTACCAGCCGGGGCTGCCCTGGCTGGGGGTGCTGGCCAACCGGGTGGGCAGCGAGCGCCATGCCCAGATGCTGCGCGACGGCTTGCGCGAACCCTCGTCCTGGCTGGGCGCCTTGCCCCGCAGTGCCGACTGGGCCTTGCCCGAGCGCCACCTGGGACTGGTGCAGGCCGGCGAGCTGCCCGACGCCCTGGCCCGGCTGGATGCGGCGGCGGATGCCCTGGCCCAGACGCCCATCGGTCAACGTGCGCTGACCGATTGGCCCGCCTGGCCCATGCCTGCCGATCTGCCGGCGGCACCGCCCCCGGTGCCGCCCTTGCTGGCCGGCCGCCGCGTGGCTGTGGCCCGTGATGCCGCCTTCTGCTTCATCTACCCAGCCAACCTCGACTGCCTGCGCGCCCTGGGGGCCGAACTGGTCTTCTTCTCCCCCTTGGCCGATGCGGCCCTGCCTGCGTGCGATGCGCTGTGGTTGCCCGGCGGCTACCCCGAGCTGCACGGCCCGGCCCTGGCCGGCAACCTCGCGATGCGCCGCAGCCTGCACGCCCACGTGGCCGCCGGGCGGCCGGTGTGGGCCGAGTGCGGCGGCATGATGGCCCTGTTCGACCGTCTCGTGACCCGCGAAGGCGAGCAATACGACGCCTTCGGCCTCTTGCCGGGCCAGGTCCTGATGCAAAAGCGCCTCGTGACCCTGGGGCCGCAGCAATGGGCCCCTGTGCCAGGCGGTGCCCTGTTGCGCGGACACACCTTCCACCATTCACTTTGCGAGACCCCCTTGCAACCCGTGGGTCGCAGCGTGCGCCCCGGCGTGTCCCCGCACGGCAGCGAAGGCGAGGCCGTCTATGGCCTGGGGCCGGTGCGCGCCAGCTACTTCCACGCCTGGTTCCCCTCCGCTCCCGAGGCCGTCGCAGGCCTGTTCCTGCCGGAGGCCCAGTCATGAGCCACGCTTGGCGAGAACTGATCCTGGGGGGGCAGAAAAGCGGCAAGTCGGCACGTGCCGAACACCAGGCGGCGCAATGGCTGGCCCAGCCTCAGCGCCAGGCCGTCCTGATCGCCACCGCCCAGCCTTGGGACGCCGAGATGGCCGCGCGCATCGAGCGTCACCAGAGCGATCGGGCCCTGCGGGTGCCCGGCCTGCAGACCGTGGAGTCGCCGCTGGACTGGCCTGCCGAGCTTCAGCGCCTGAGCCGACACGACACCCTGGTGGTGGTCGATTGCCTGACTTTGTGGCTGACCAACCTGATGATGCCGATGGATCCGTCTGCTGCGGTTGGGGCCGACGGGCTGGCAAGGCGCGTCAGCGAGGCGGTCGAAGCCCTGGCCCGAGCCTCTGGCCCGGTGCTGCTGGTCAGCAATGAGATCGGCCTGGGCGTCATCCCGATGGGCCGTGAGGTGCGGGCCTTTGTCGACGCGCTGGGGCAGCTGAACCAGCGCCTGGCCCAGGCCTGCGACCGCGTCATCCTCATGGCCGCCGGCCAGCCACTGACCCTGAAGGCACCCGCTTGAACCTGTCCTTGATTTCCCGATGCCTGAGCCGGGCGCTGACGTTGGGGTGGGGTCTCCTGGCCGGCGCTGCCGTGCAGGCGGCCCCCCCCGCCATTGAATTGCAGGACGATCGGGGCGTGGCCGTGCAACTCGCGCAGGCCCCGCAGCGCATCGTCAGCCTGCTGCCCTCGCTCACCGAGTCCGTCTGCGCCATGGGCGGCTGCGGCCGGCTGGTGGGCGTGGATCGCTATTCCACCTGGCCCGCGTCGGTGCAGGCCCTGCCGCATCTGGGCGGGCTGGACGATGCCAATGTCGAAGGCATCGTGGCCTTGCGGCCCGATGTGGTGTTGCTGGCCAAATCAGCCCGGGTCACGCCGCGGCTGGAGCAGCTCGGCCTCAAGGTGGTGGCCCTGGAGCCGCGCAGCCATGCCGACGTGCAGCGCGTGCTGGGCAAGATCGGCGCGGTGCTGCAGGTGCCCGAGGCCCAGGGGGCGGCGCGCATCTGGCGCCAGATCGATGCCGAGGTCTCGGCAGCCGCCCAGTCGCTGCCGCCCCGGGTGCGCAACGCCCGGGTGTACTACGAAGTCAACCGCGCCCCCTATGCGGCCAGCGAGTCGTCGTTCATCGGCGAAACCTTGAGCCGGCTGGGTGCGCGCAATGTGGTGCCTGCCTCGCTGGGGCCTTTCCCCAAGCTCAACCCCGAGTACGTGGTGCGGGCCAACCCCGATCTGATCATGATCGGCGACCGCAACTTCGAGGGGCTGGCCCAGCGACCCGGTTGGGAGCGCATCCGCGCCGTGCGCGAAGACCGCGTCTGCCGCTTCAGCGCCGCCGAGTCCGACGTCATGGTGCGCCCCGGGCCTCGCATGGGCGAGGCGGCGCGTCTGATGGCCCGCTGCCTGCAGGAACGCGCGCCATGACCCCGCGTGCCTGGCGTCCCGCCGCCGTGCTCCTGGTGCTGCTGCTGTTGGCCGCCGGCCTGCTGGCACTCAGCCTGGGGGTGGGCAGCACGGGCTTCCAATGGCTGACCCACCTGCTCGACGACCCCCTGGCGGGGCAGATCGTGCTGGACATCCGCCTGCCGCGCTCGCTCGGGGCCCTGGCCGCGGGCGCCTTGCTGGGGCTGGCCGGGGCCGTGGCCCAGGGGCTGTTCCGCAACCCGCTGGCCGACCCTTACCTGCTGGGCAGTGCCTCCGGCGCGTCACTGGGGGTGGCCTTCGCGCTGGTGTGGCTGGGACATCGGCCCTTGAGCCTGCTGATGTCATCGGACTGGCTGATGCGCCTGGGCCTGACTGGGGCCGCTTTTGTCGGGGCCGTGGTGGCGGTGCTGCTCACCTTGGCCTTGGCGCGCGGCGTGCAGCAGACGCTGCGCCTGTTGCTCGCCGGGGTGATCGTGGGGGTGGTGCTGGGGGCAGTCACCTCGCTGCTGTTGCTGCGCGTGCCCGAGATCATGCAACCCATGCAGGCCTTCATGCTCGGCAACACCGGCTTTGTTGGCTGGACCTCGGCCCTGCTGATGGGCTCGGTCTGGGGCTTGTGCGCCCTGGTGGCCCTGGGGGCGGCTCGAGGCCTGGACGGCCTGTCGCTGGGCGAGTCCACGGCCCTCAGCCTGGGGCTGCCGCTGGGGATGTTGCGCAGCGTGCTGGTGGCCGTGCTGGCACTGGCCACCGGCACGGCGGTGGCCCAGACGGGCCTGATTGCCTTTGTCGGTCTGGCCGCCCCCCACCTGGTGCGGGGTCTGGTCAAGACAGGCCATGCCTGGCAGTTGCTGCTGGCCAGCCTGACCGGCGGGTGCCTGCTGATGCTGGCAGACCTGCTGGCGCGCGGCCTCACGGCACCCCAGGAGCTGCCTGTGGGGGCCTTGACCGCCGTGCTCGGGGGCAGCTACCTGCTGTGGCTCATGCACCGCCGTGGCAGCCTGGGGGGCGGCGCATGAGCCACACCACCCTGGCCCTGCGGGCCCGAGGCTTGAGCGCCAGCCTGGGCGGGCGCCCGGTGCTGCACGACATCGACCTGGGCCTTCGCCAAGGCGCCTGGACCAGCATCGTGGGCCCCAACGGGGCTGGCAAGTCGACCCTGCTGCGCGTCCTAGCCGGCTTGTTGCCTGCCGATGGCGATGTCACGCTCATGGAGCGGCCTCTGCGGCAGTGGCCCGCGCGCGAGCGTGGCCGCACGGTGGCCTGGCTGGGGCAGGGTGAGCAGGCCGGGCACGACCTGCGGGTGCTGGATGTCGTGATGCTGGGGCGCCTGCCGCACCGGGGCTGGCTGGCCCCTCCGGGCGCCGCCGATCACGCCGCGGTCGAGCAGGCCTTGCGCAGCACCCAGGCCTGGGCATGGCGCGAGCGCAGCCTCGGTCAACTCTCGGGCGGCGAACGGCAACGCGTGCTGCTGGCCCGGGCCCTGGCCGTGCAGGCCCCCGTGCTCCTGATGGACGAGCCTCTGGCCAACCTGGATCCCCCCCACCAGTCCGATTGGCTGGACACCGTGCGCCAATTGGTGGAACGGGGCCACACCGTGGTCAGCGTCCTGCACGAGTTGGGCATGGCCTTGCAGGCGGATGAGCTGGTGGTGATGGCGCAAGGGCGAATCCGTCACCATGGCGCGACCGCTGACTCGTCCACCCATCGGGCACTGGAGCAGGTCTTCGATCAGCGTCTGCGCATCCATCCCGTGCAAGGGCAATGGGTGCCTTTGCCCGTGTCCCGGACCGATTCGCCCCCACTTCCGCAGAACACCTGAAAGCGCGACATGCAGATCGAAACCCCACCCACCGAGAAGCCCTACGACAAAGCCGAGGGCGAACGCCGAGGCCTGATCATCGTCAACACCGGCGACGGCAAGGGCAAGAGCACCGCGGCCTTCGGCCTGGCCCTGCGTGCCCATGGCCGCGGCAAGGCGGTCAAGATCTACCAGTTCATGAAAGTGCCCACGGCGCGCTTCGGCGAGCACCGCATGTTCGAGCAACTGGGCATCCCGGTCGAAGGCCTGGGCGACGGCTTCAGCTGGAAGAGCAAGGACCTCGATCACTCCGCCCAACTGGCCCGCGATGGCTGGGCCCGGGCCCGGGCCACCATCCTCGGGGGGGAGCACTTCCTGGTGGTGCTCGACGAGATCACCTACCCCCTGATCTATGGCTGGCTGCCGCTGGGTGAAGTGCTGACCACCTTGCGTGAGCGCCCGCGTCATGTGCATGTGGTGCTGACCGGACGTCGCTGCCCAGAGGAGATCGTGACGATGGCCGACACCGTGACCGAGATGAAGCTCATCAAGCATGCGTTCCAGGCCGGCATCCCCGCCCAGCGGGGCATCGAGGATTGAGCATGGCCTGCGATCCGGCTGCCCGGCCCGTGTCCGACACCTCGCCCGAGGCCCAGGCCTTTGCCCCTGCTGAACGCGAGGCCGTCTACCGCGCCATCCACCAACGGCGCGACATGCGCCACTTCAGTGGTGGCCAGGTGGCCCCCGAACTGCTGCGCCGCCTGCTCGAGGCCGCCCACCATGCACCGAGCGTGGGCTTCATGCAGCCCTGGCGCTTCATCCGCATCGGGCGGCCCGACACCCGGGCCCGCCTGCACGCGCTGGTCGAAGCAGAGCGCGTTCAGACCGCCCAGGCTCTGGGTGTGCGGCAAGAGGAGTTCATGCGCCTCAAGGTGCAGGGCGTGCTCGACTGTGCCGAGTTGCTGGCGGTGGCCCTGAGCGACGGGCGCGAGCGTCATGTGTTCGGGCGCCGCACCCTGCCGCAGATGGACCTGGCCTCGGCCAGCTGCGCCATCCAGAACCTGTGGCTGGCCGCGCGTGCCGAAGGCCTGGGTCTGGGCTGGGTCTCGATCTTCGACCCGCTTGAGGTGGCCCGGGTGCTGGGCCTGCCCGAAGGGGCGGAGGTGATCGCCTTGCTGTGCCTGGGGCCGGTCAGCGCCTTCTATGAGCAGCCGATGTTGCAGCAGGAGCGCTGGGCCCGCCGTGCGGCCCTTGGCGATCTGGTGTTCGATGAGCAATGGGGCCAACCCAGCGCCTTGTTTGCGGAAAGGTCGGCCCTTGAATCTGACTGAGCCCTGCCTGGCCCTGGCTGTGGCGGTGCCCCTCGCGCTGTTGATCGACCTCCTGTGGGGTGAGCCGCCGTCGGCCGTGCATCCGGTGGTCTGGATGGGGCGCTACCTGGCCGTCACCGGGCATCGCCTGGCACCGCTTGAAGGCGCTGGCCCCGATCCCGAAGGCCGGCGCGATCTGCCGCGGCTGCTTGGAGGTGCGCTGCTCTGGTGCGTGGGTGCGGCGGCCTGTGCAGGTCTCGCCGGCGGCTTGCAGGCCTGGGCTTTGCAGCAGCCCGCGTGGCTCGCTGCCGCCTTGCTGGGCCTGGCCCTCAAGCCCCTGCTGGCCTGGCGCCTGCTCGGCGATGAGGTGCAGGCGGTGGAAGATGCCCTGGCTGAGTCGCTGCCTGCCGGGCGTGCCCGCCTGGCCTGGCTGGTGAGCCGGGATGTCAGCCAACTCGGGCCGCACCAGGTGCGTGAGAGCGCCATCGAATCGCTGGCTGAGAACCTCAATGACTCTGTGGTGGCGCCGCTGTTCTGGTTTGCCGTGGCCGGTTTGCCGGGGGCCGCGCTGTACCGCTTCGCCAACACCGCCGATGCCATGTGGGGCTACCCGGGCTGGCGCGGGGCCACTGGCCGACGCCACCATTGGGCTTGGGCCGGCAAATGGGCGGCCCGTGCCGATGATGTGCTGTCGTGGGTGCCAGCCCGCCTCACCGCGCTGTTGCTGGCACTGCCGGCCCGCTTGCGCTGGCGTGCCTTGAGCGC
>RXJO01000058.1:0-2891 GCA_003987795.1 Curvibacter sp. | reverse complement strand
ACCCCTTCGCCCAACAGCGGCTGGCCGATGGCCGCCATGGCCTTGCGACTCGGTGTGCGACTGGGCAAGCCCGGGGCCTATGTGCTGAATCCGCTGGCGCCCACGCCTGGGCCCTTGCACACTCAGCAGGCATTGGCCTGGGCCGGCCATGCTGTGGCCTGGGCCACCGTGCTCAGTGCCGCAGCGGTGGCCCTGGCTTCGGTCTGGTCAGCGTGGGCCGGGGGGGCGGTATGAGCCCGCTGCCGCGTGTGCATGGCGGCCCCGATGCCCTGGGGGTGCCGCAGCATGATTTCTCGACCAACAGCAATGCCTGCGGCCCGTGCCCGATGGCGCTGCAGAAGGTGCAGTCGGCCGATGCCGCTCATTACCCCGATTCGGGCTATCAGGCACTGCGCGAGCGGTTGGCCGCTCGCCACGGGGTGGACGTCGGGCGGGTGGTACTGGCCGCCAGCGCCAGCGAGTTCATCTTCCGCTTCACTGCCTGGGCCTGGCGTGAGGGACTGCGTCAGGTGCGCCTGCCCCGCCATGCCTATGGTGATTACGCCCAGGCGGCCCAGGCCTGGGGCCTGGCGCAGGCGACCCATGAGGACGGCCTGCCCCCCGGGGCCTCAGTCGACCCGGGGCCCATCCTGGCCTGGGCTTGCGAGCCGACCAGCCCGCTGGGCGAGGATCTCTCCGGCGATGCCGTCTTTGACGGGGCCGCGCTGGCGGTGCTGGACCGGGCGTATGAGCCCCTGCGGCTCAGCGGCGCCAGCGGCCTCTCGGCGACCTGTCTGGCGCGCACCTGGCAGCTCTACAGCCCCAACAAGGCACTGGGTCTGACCGGCGTGCGTGGGGCCTATGCCCTGGCCCCGGCCGATGCCGGGTCGGCGATCTCGGCCTTGCAGGCACTTTGCCCGTCCTGGCCCCTGGGTGCCCATGGCGTGGCCCTGCTGCAGGCCTGGTGTGAGCCGGCCGTGCTCGACTGGCTGGTTGAGACCCTTCCCCGTTTGCGCGACTGGAAGTTGCAGCAGCAGGCGCTGTGTCACCATCTGGGCTGGCAGGTCCGGGCCAGCCAGGCCAACTTCTTCTGCGTGCGACCCACACCCGGGCATGCGGTCCGCCTGCCCGCCCTGCGTCAGCAGGGCATCAAGCTGCGCGACGCCAGCTCTTTCGGCCTGCCGGGCTGGTGGCGCATGGGCGTGCTGTCCCCTGCCTCCCAGCAGGCTTTGGCCCAGGCCCTGTCTTGAAACCGGAACTCTCATGACCCTTCAGAAAACCACCCCTGGCCCGGCACATTGCGTGATGGTGCTGGGCACCACCAGCGGCGCCGGCAAGAGCTGGCTGACCACGGCGCTGTGCCGCTGGTACGCGCGCCAGGGCTTCAAGGTGGCGCCGTTCAAGGCCCAGAACATGAGCAACAACGCCCGGGTGGTCGCCGCTCCGGGCGGCCAGGTCGGGGAGATCGGCAGCGCCCAGTACTTCCAGGCCCTGGCCGCGGGGGCCGAGCCCGAGGTGCGCATGAACCCCTTGCTGCTCAAGCCCGAGGCCGACACACGCAGCCAGGTGGTGTTGCTGGGCCAGGTCGATGCGGCCCTGACCGAGATGCCCTGGCGCGGCCGCAGCGAGAAGGTGTGGCCCGCCATTGCCCAGACCCTGGATGCGCTGCGGGCCGACCACGACGTGGTGGTGATCGAAGGCGCCGGCTCGCCGGCCGAGATCAATCTGCACGCCAGTGACATCGTCAACCTGCGCGTGGCCCGACATGCCCAGGCCGAGTGTCTGTTGGTGACCGACATCGACCGCGGTGGCGCCTTTGCCCACCTCTATGGCACCTGGGCCCTGCTGCCGGAGGACGAGCGCCCCTGCATCCAGGGCTTCGTGCTGAACAAGTTCCGGGGCGACGCCAGTCTGCTGGCGCCCGGCCCCGAGATGCTGCAGCAACTCACCGGTGTGCCGACCGTGGCCGTGGTCCCCATGCAGTGGCACCATGGCCTGCCCGAGGAAGACGGCGTGTTCGACGACCGCAGTGCGGGGGTCCGTGGCGCGGTGCACACCCGCATCGCGGTGGTGGCCTACCCGCGCATCAGCAACCTCGATGAGTTCCAGCCACTCAAGAACGTGCCCGGTGTGCGACTGAACTGGGCGCGCAGCCCCGCCGATCTGGACGGGGCCGACTGGGTCATCCTGCCCGGTAGCAAAGCCACGGCGGCCGACCTGGCCTGGTTGCGTTCGCAAGGTCTGGATCAGGCGGTGGCCCGCCACGCGGAGCGTGGCGGACGGGTGCTGGGCGTGTGTGGCGGCCTGCAGATGCTCGGCGAGGCCTTGATCGACACCGAGGGCATCGATGGCAATGCCCCGGGTCTGGGGCTGCTGCCGCTGGTGACCACCTTCGAAGCCCACAAGACGGTGCGCCACACCCAGGCACGCTTTGCCGAAGTGGCCGAGCCGTGGTCGGCCCTGTCGCAGGTGGCGCTGCGCGGCTATGAGATCCACCACGGTCAGACGGCGCAGCACCCGGCCATGGCGGCCGCCGGCGACGTGGCGCGCGAACTCATCCCGGGACTGGCCTGGCAGAGCGCCAACGGGCGGGTGCTGGGCCTGTACCTGCACGGCCTGTTCGAGGATGCCGCCGTCCTGCAGGCCTTGTTCGGTGCCGATGCGCCCACGTTGGAGCAGGTGTTCGACCGCCTGGCCGATCAGGTTGAGCAGTGTTTCGATCCAGCCTGGCTGCGACGCAGCTGCGAAAAAGCGCGTGCCGGGCGCTGAGTTTTGACGTTACACTGTGGCGATGACCTTTGAACTTTGCCTCGACGCCGTCTGCACCGCCACCGCGGTGCGTGGGGGCGTTTCCGTGATCGCACGGACCGGGGCATCGTGCATGGGCATGATGATTAGCACCATTACCACCG
>RXJO01000155.1:10456-12096 GCA_003987795.1 Curvibacter sp. | reverse complement strand
CGTGCCGCGCTGCCTGCCGAGCTGACCGCCATGCAGGCCGATCTGCAGGATGCGATGGACCATGGCGCGCTGGGGCTGTCCTCTGGGGTGTTCTATCAGGAGGCCTATGCGGCCGACGCGCAAGAGCTGGTGGCCTTGGCCGGCGTCGCTGCGCGCGCCGGCGGGGTATACGCAACCCACATCCGCGATGAGCTCGATGCCATCTTGCCGGCCCTGCTCGAGGCCGCGGGCACCGCCCGCCAGGCTGGCCTGCCGCTGGTGATCTCGCATCACAAATGTGCCGGCCCCGCCAACTGGGGTCGCACCCGGGAGACCCTGCCCCTGCTGGAAGCCTTGGCCCGCGATCAGGAGCTGGGTCTGGACGTCTACCCCTACACCGCGGGCTCCACCGTGCTGCGCACCGACCTGGTCGATGGCGTCATCGACATCCTCATCACCGGCAGTGTGCCGCACCCGGAAATGGCCGGGCGACATCTGGCCGACATTGCGCGGGAATGGGGTGTCACCCAGCAACAGGCTTGCGAACGCCTCATGCCGGGCGGGGCCTGCTATTTCCAGATGCACCAGGACGATGTGGACCGGGTGGTGACCCACCCGCTTTCGATGATCGGCTCGGATGGCCTGCCGCATGACGAGCGGCCGCATCCTCGCCTGTGGGGGGCTTTCCCCAGGGTGCTCAGCCGCTACTGGCGCGACACCGCGCTGCTGAGCCTGGAGCTGGCGATCCACAAGATGACGGGCCTGTCGGCCCGACGTTTCCGCATGAGTGATCGCGGCGAATTGCGCGTCGGCGCCCATGCCGATGTGGTGGTGCTCGATCCCTCGCGGGTGCGCGACCGGGCCACCTTCGAGCAGCCCGAGCAATTCAGCGAGGGCATCGAGCAGGTATGGGTCAATGGGGTGCTGAGCTTTGTGGGAGGTGAGACCCAGGAACGCGCGCGGGCCGGGCGCTTTCTGTCGCGCAGCCCGTCATAGAGCGTGTTCAGCGCAGGCCCTTGCCTTCCTCGTGCTCGGCGCGCTGGATCAACTCGATCTTGTACCCATCGGGGTCGGTCACGAAGGCGATCACGGTGCTGCCGCCCTTCACCGGACCGGCCTCGCGGGTGACGTTGCCGCCCGCGGCCTTGATCTTGTCGCAGGCGGCATAGGCGTCGGGCACGCCGAGGGCGATGTGGCCATAGGCGGTGCCAAGCTCGTAGCTTTCAACCCCCCAGTTGTAGGTCAGCTCGAGTTCGGCATGTTCAGGGTTGCGGCCGTAGCCCAGAAAGGCCAGCGAGTACTTGTACTCGGGGTTTTCCGAGGTACGCAGCAATTGCATGCCCAGCACCTGGGTGTAGAAATCGATCGAGCGCTGGAGGTTGCCAACGCGAAGCATGGTGTGCAGAAGCCGCATTCGGGGGTCCATCAATAGGCAAAGACAAGACGCCTATTTTGCGGCTTCTCAAGCGCCTCAGCGTTTGGGCAGGTCGAACACCAGACAGGTTGTGGTGGCATGGGCGTACAAGGTGCCGTCCGGCCCCACCAGACGGGCCTCGGCGGTGGCCAGTTGGCGGCCGCAATGGATCACACGCCCCTCAGCGCGCACCCGGCTGATCTTGGGGGTGATGGCCTTGACCAGATTGACCCCCAGTTCCGCCGTG
>RXJO01000155.1:0-10406 GCA_003987795.1 Curvibacter sp. | reverse complement strand
ATGCAGGTGTGCACCGCGCAACCCAGGGCCGAGTCGAGCAGGGTGGCAAACCATCCCCCGTGTACCGTGCCCATGGGGTTCAGGTGCTCTTTGCGGGGCGTGCCTTGGAACACGGCGCGGCCTTGATCCACCTCGACGATGAGAAAATCGAGTGTGCGCGCCATCTCGGCGTAGGGCAGGGTGCCGGCGAGCAAGGCCTGCATCTGTTCCAGCCCGGTCTTGTCGGCGATCTGGTCCGGGCGGGCCACGCCCGGTCCGGGGCCTTGGTCAAGGCGGGCGCGGATCGCGGCTTCTTCCTGAAGCCATCGCTCCAGGGTGGCTTCGGGTGTTTCTGCCTTAGGATCGGCGAGGGCGTGGCTGCTGGGCTGCTGGGCAGTGCGCATGGTTGGCTTCCGTTAAATATTGCAGATGCAATTATTGCAAATACAATCGAATCATGATCAAGCGCCCCCCCTCCGAAACTGTCAAGGACGCGACAGCCCGTCCACAGGGCTGCACCAATTTCAAGCTGCGCCGGCTGATGCGTCAGGTGGCCCAGCATTACGACGCGCAGATGAGTGCTTGCGGCTTGAAGACCACCCAGTATTCGTTGTTGAGCACGGTGGATCGCCTGGGACCCATCCAGCCTTCTGAGCTGGCTCGCAGCATGGCCATGGATGCCTCGACGCTCACGCGCAACCTGCGTCCGCTGATGGACGCCGGCTGGCTGCTGCTGGGGCCAGGGCAGAACGCCCGCAGCCGCCTGGTGCACATCACCGAGGCTGGGCGTGAGAAACGACGTGAAGCCCAGGCGCTGTGGAAAGTGGCCCAGCTCAGCCTCAACGAGATGCTGGGCGAGGCCACCGTGGTGGCGCTGCACGGCTTGATCGACGACTGCATGGAACGCCTGGTCGACACCGAGGCAGATCCCGCCGATCCGGCCTCGATCCCCGAGGCTTGATCGTGCCCTGTCGGCTCAGGCGGCCACGGTGTAGTTGAGCGTCATGCGGCCGCCATCGGCCACCACGATCTCGCCGGTCACGTAGCTGGAGGCGTCGCTGGCCAGCCAGGCCACCACGTCGGCCATCTCGTCCGGGGTGCCCAGGCGCTTGAGCGGGGTGCGGCTCATGATGCGGCGACGGGACTCTTCGCTGGTCAGCACGGCCTGTGCGGCCAGTTCGGTGGCGATGGTGCCAGGGGCCACGGCATTGACCCGGATGCCATGGTCGGCCAAGGCCAGGGCCATCACGCGGGTGAGCTGGTTGATGCCGCCCTTGCTCACGTTGTAGCTGGCGATGGTGGGGATGGTCAGCACGCCGTTGACCGAGCTCATGTTGATGATGCTGCCGGGGGGCTGGTCGGGGGTGGCTGCCCCTTGCTGGACCATGGCGCGGGCCACGGCCTGGCCGACCAGGAAGGCACCCTTGAGGTTCACATCGAGCACGGCATCGAAGTCGTCCTCGGTGATGTCCAGGAAGTCCGCTGCCTTGAAGATGCCGGCGTTGTTGACCAGGATGTCGATGCGCCCATGGGCCTGCAGTGTGGCGGCCACCAGGGCGTCGACCTCGGCCTTGCGGCTGACGTCGCAATGGACATACAGGGCGCCGGTCTCGGCGGCCAGGGCCTGACCTCGGGCGTCCGCCACATCGGCGATCACGACCCGGGCCTGTTCGCGCACAAAACGGCGCACGCAGGCCTCGCCGATGCCTTGCGAGCCACCGGTCACGATGGCGACACGGCCTTGCAGGCCGAAGGAGATGGAAGCGTTGGAGGATGTCATCGGGGCATGCTAACAGCTTGCCAGGCTGCCTCGGATCGGGCTTGGCAGGCGCTATGCTTGACGCTCATTTTCGCCTCCGGGCCTTGTTCCAGATGTCCCACTTGATCCAAACCGATGCCGCCAGCGGCCAATCCAGCTTCACCCGTGTGGTGCTGGCCACCGGCGCCGATGGCCGCGCCTATTTCCATGAGGAATCCCTGCCACTGAGCGAAGGCAAACCGGCCTCGCAACTCAGCCCCTTCATGAAGGCGCAGGGCTATCAGTTGCGTCACAGCCCGGTGGGTTTTCGCAGCGATTTCCATTGCACGGGCGAGCCGCAGTGGGTGTTCATCCTGCAAGGGCAGATGGAGATCGGCCTGCAGGGCGGGGTCTCGCGCGTCTTCGGGCCGGGTCAGCACTTCTATTCGGCTGACACCTTGCCGGCGGGGGCTGTATTTGACCCGGCGGTGCATGGGCACTGGAGCCGGCAGCTGGGGCCGGACCCTCTGGTGACCGTCTTCCTGCGAGACTGAGGCCGAGGCGGTCGCTGCAGCTTCAGGGACGATCGTCCTCGGGCAGGCGCAGGCGCAGCAGGGCGCGCACGAAGCCGTGATCCGAGCGGGTGCGGCTGTGGCCCTCGTTGAGGTGGTCGGTGAAGTACTGGATGCGACGCACATCGCCCAGGCTGAAGCGACCTTCGGCCAGAAAGCCTTCGCTCACCAGGATCTGGTCCAGCACCTCGGGCCGGCCCTGATGGATGTGGGAGTAGGCCACGTCCTTGCGCAGTGCCATCTCGCTTTGCACATCGTAGGCATTGAACAGGGCCAGGCGACGGGCCGATTTGTCGTAGGCCACCTCGGAGGTGGCCGCCACCAATTGGGTGGTGACGCTGGTCGGGCTGTCGTTGAAGTCACCCACCATCACCAGGGGCGCCTTGTCGGTGTTCAGCAGGTCGACCACCAGGCCGCGCAAGGCTGCCGCTTCGGCGCCGCGCATCATCAGCGAGCGCAGCGTGGCCAGGGCCATGATCTTGGGGTCGTCGCGGTCTTCCAGCGATCGGCCTTGAGCATCGAGCAGAAAGCGCGGGCGCTTGGATTTGAGGTGCACGTTCAGCACGCGGATGCGTTGCCCATGCTTCATGCGCAACACCGCCAGCAGTGGCGGGCGTTCGAACTGGCCATGCACGCCGCAGCCCGGGATGTCGAGTGCCTGGGGCAGGGCGTAGTCGGTCAGAGATCGGATGTCTTCCACAGCCAGACGGGTGGCCAGACCCAGACGGGGGGTACCGCTGGCGCCATGCTGGTGCGCGTTGTTCTCGGCGCCAGGAACCCGGATCTCGTTGTAGTGCAGCTTGCTGCGGTGGATGGCGCCCTTGAAGGCGGCTTCATCCCAGACCTCCTGAACTGCGAGGATGTCGGCATTCAGGGTGGAGAAACGCTCACCCAGCCAGGCGATCTTGTGATCGAACTCGTGCTGGGTGTAGGGGTCTTGATTGGGGTAATAAACCCGGCCAGGGTTGGCCAGGTTCAGCACATTGCAGGTCGCCACCGAGAGGGTGGCGTACCGCGTGGTGCCGGAGGATGGGGCCAGGTCTTGCGACATGGCACCGATCAACGGCCGAAGGAACGACCGCCGCCGGAGCGACCGCCACCGAAACCGCCGCCCGAGCGACCACCGCCACCGCCGCCACCACCACCACCGTAGCCGCCGCGGCCACCGCGACCGCCTCGGCCGCGATCGGCCATGCTGTCGACGCTGGTGCGCATCGGGTCGGGTTGACCGGCAGGCATGCTGCGCTGAGCGGGCACGGCACGGCCGGTCAGGCTGGCCAGCGCGGCCGAGGCGTCATGACGGACGCCGGCCTGGCTTTCGAAACGGTCGGCACCTCCGCCCTGGCGAGGGCCGCGCGGGCCTTGGCCATGACCCGGAGCGCGCGGCGGACGCGGCGCCTGAGCGCGCTGACCACCGCCTTCACCCTGGCCGTCACGGGCCGGACGGCCGCCGCGAGGACCTTGGCCTTGACCTTGACCTTGGCCGCCGCGTTGGCCGCCACCTTGGCCGCGACCACCGCCGCCATTGCCGCCTTGGCCCTGACCGGCGGTGTTGGCGCCGCCCTGGCTGGCCTTGTTGTCGCGGATGCGCTGCATCATCTCGGCTCGTGCCGCTTTGGCCGCAGCAGCCATGACTTCACGGCTCGGCGGCTTGCCAGCACCGCCCCAGATGGTCTGGCGACCCATGGCGATGGGTTCGGCGCGTTCGCCGGGTTCGGGGCCGAAGCCTTCGATGACCTTCACATCGATGTTCTGCTTGGTGAAGCGCTCGATGTCCTGCATGAAGCCTTCTTCGTCGAGGCAGACCAGGCTCACGGCCTCGCCGCTGGCGCCGGCACGGCCGGTGCGGCCGATGCGGTGCACGTAGTCTTCGCTGACGTTGGGGATCTCGTAATTGACCACGTGCGGCAGCTCATCGATGTCGATGCCGCGGGCAGCGATGTCGGTGGCGACCAGGGCACGGATGTCGCCGCTCTTGAAGCCTTGCAGGGCCTGGGTGCGGGCGCTCTGGCTCTTGTTGCCGTGCAGCGCCATGGCCTTGATGCCGTTCTTGGTCAGGTATTCGGCCACGTTGTTGGCGCCGAACTTGGTGCGGGTGAAGACCAGCACCTGGCTCCAGTTGTGTTCCTGGATGATGTGGGTCAGCAGGGCCTTCTTCTTGCCGCGTCCCACCGGGTGGATCACCTGGGTGATGCGTTGCACGGTGGTGTTGCGCGGGGTCACCTGGATGCTTTGCGGGTTGCGCAGCAGGGTGGCGGCCAGGTCGCGGATCTCGTCGCTGAAGGTGGCCGAGAACAGCAGGCTCTGCTTTTCGCGCGGCACCAGGGCCAGCACCTTCTTCACGTCATGGATGAAGCCCATGTCGAGCATGTGGTCGGCCTCGTCGAGGACGAGGATCTCGACGGTCGACAGGTCCAGGTGGCCCTGTTGCTGCAGATCGAGCAGGCGGCCAGGTGTGGCCACCAGGATGTCGACACCGCGCTTGAGGGTGCTGATCTGCGGGTTCATGCCCACGCCGCCGAAGATCACGGCCGAGCTCAGTTGCAGGTATTTGCCATAGTCGCGCACCGACTCTTCGACTTGGGCCGCGAGTTCGCGTGTCGGGGTGAGCACCAGGGCGCGGATGCCGACGCCGCCTGTGCGGTTGCTGGCACGGTTGCCCAGGCTCAGCTTGTGCAGCAAGGGCAGGGTGAAGGCGGCGGTCTTGCCGGTGCCGGTCTGCGCGCCGGCCAACAGATCGTGGCCTTCGAGCACGGCGGGAATGGCCTGTGCCTGGATGGGAGTTGGGTTTTCGTAGCCTTGTTCGCTTACGGCTTTGAGAATCGCCGGAGCGAGGTTCAGATCGTCAAAAGTCATGGTGTGGTGCCCTTGCCGGGCACTGGGGAATCGGCCTGTCCAGGCGCTTGGCAGCGCTGGGCCAGTCTAGGCAGATGAACTTCAAGAGGGGTCAGTCAGGGGCTTGATTCGGGCCCCTCGGCCCCGCAGCGGATCGCTGATGTTGCGTTTACTGGTGATTGCAACGAGGGGGATTGTCGCATGAGTCGATAATCACGTCTTGATCCGTCACTTTTTCCATCAAAGCAGAACATGGCCCAATACGTTTTTTCCATGAACCGAGTCGGCAAGATCGTGCCGCCCAAGCGGCAGATCTTGAAGGACATCTCGCTGAGCTTCTTCCCTGGCGCCAAGATCGGCGTGCTGGGCTTGAACGGCTCGGGCAAGTCGACCCTGCTGAAGATCATGGCCGGCATCGACAAAGAGATCGAGGGCGAGGCCATTCCGATGGCCGGCCTGAAGATCGGTTACCTGCCCCAAGAACCCCAACTCGACCCTGAGCAGACCGTGCGTGAGTCGGTCGAAAGCGGCATGGGTGAGATCAAAGCCGCCCAGCAGCGCCTCGAAGAGGTGTATGCCGCCTACGCCGAGGAAGACGCCGACTTCGACGCCCTGGCCGCCGAACAGGCCAAGCTCGAGGCGATCATCGCCACCGCAGGCGACGCCTCCGACCACCAACTCGAGATCGCGGCCGATGCCCTTCGCCTGCCGCCCTGGGATGCCGTGATCGGCAAGCTTTCGGGCGGCGAGAAGCGCCGTGTGGCGCTGTGCCGCCTGCTGCTGTCCAAGCCCGACATGCTGCTGCTCGACGAACCGACCAACCACTTGGACGCCGAATCGGTCGACTGGCTGGAGCAGTTCCTGGCCCGCTTCTCGGGCACCGTGGTGGCCATCACCCACGATCGCTACTTCCTCGACAACGCCGCCGAATGGATCCTGGAGCTCGACCGCGGCCATGGCATTCCCTACAAGGGCAACTACAGCACCTGGCTGGACCAGAAGCAGGCCCGCCTGGAGTCCGAGCAAAAGGGCGAGGAAGCCCGTGCCAAGGCGCTCAAGAAGGAACTCGAATGGGTGCGCCAGAACGCCAAGGGCCGTCAGGCCAAGAGCAAGGCCCGTATCGCCCGCTTCGAGGAACTGAGCGACTACGAATACCAGAAGCGCAACGAGACGCAGGAAATCTTCATTCCTGTGGCCGACCGCCTGGGCAGCCAGGTCATCGAGTTCAAGAACGTCAGCAAGTCCTTCGGTGACCGCGTGCTGATCGACAACCTGAGCTTCAACATCCCGGCAGGTGCGATCGTCGGCATCATCGGCCCGAACGGCGCCGGTAAATCGACCCTGTTCAAGATGATCGCGGGCCGCGAGCAACCTGATTCCGGTGAGGTTGTGATCGGCCAGACCGTCAAGATGGCCTACGTCGATCAGAACCGTGACGAACTGGCCAATGACAAGACCGTCTGGGAAGACGTCTCGGGTGGCCTCGACATCCTCACGGTGGGCAAGTTCCAGATGGCCAGCCGCGCCTACTGTGGTCGTTTCAACTTCAACGGCGGCGACCAGCAGAAGAAGGTCGGCATGCTGTCGGGCGGTGAGCGCGGTCGCTTGCACCTGGCCAAGACCCTGATCGCTGGCGGCAACGTGTTGCTGCTGGACGAACCCTCGAACGACCTGGACGTGGAAACCCTGCGTGCCCTGGAGGATGCCCTGCTCGAGTTCGCAGGCACCATCCTGGTCATCAGCCACGACCGCTGGTTCCTGGACCGCATCGCGACCCACATCCTGGCCGCCGAAGGTGACAGCCAGTGGACCTTCTTCGACGGCAACTACCAGGAGTACGAGGCTGACAAGAAGAAGCGCCTGGGCGAAGAGGGTGCCAAGCCCAAGCGTGTCCGTTTCAAGGCACTGAAATAATCTGCAAAAAAGCTGAAACAATGACGGGGCCCCATGGCCCCGTTTTTGTGTCGGGCCGGGCCGAACCCAAGGAGCCTGCCCATGTCGTCCCAGCCGCCCAGCAGCCAGCCTTCTGCCGTGCTCCAGGAGTGCCTGGACGACGCGCGGCGCGAGGCCCGGCTGCTGATCGAGAAGCTGGTCGACTTCACCCGCCACAACCTGCGTCAGCGCGAGAGTGCCGGGCGCAACTTCAATGATCGCAATGCGGTCACCACGGCCATCGATGAGCTGGGGCGCCATCAACGGGCGCTGGTCGATGGCTTTGTGACGCGGGTCAACCAGGGCTTGCTGGAGACGCCTCAGACCGCTGCTGAAAAGACCCAGGGCCAATCCCTGATGCAGCTCAAGTTCGATCAGCTGGAGCTGATGGACGAGGATCAGGTGCAAAGCCGCGTCGAGCTTGCGCGCGCGCTTCAGATGACCTTGCATGCGGTCGATCCCACCCTGCCCGAACTCAACACGCTGAGCTGTGCCCTGCAAGGCCTGCCGGTGGTGATTCCCGACCGCAACCCGTTCCGCCCCGAGATGTACCTGCGTGCCTTGCAGTTCTCGCTTGAGAGCGTGTCGGTGTCGTCCGCCGTGCGCATGGTCTGGACGCAGCAGATGTGCAGCCTGCTGGGCAAGGAACTCAACGATTTTTACCGTTTCCTCAACCACAAGCTGCACCAGCGGGGCATCAAGCCGGCCGTCTACACCGTGGCCCAACAGGAGGCCAGCAACCGCCCGGTGTATGTGCCCGAAGTCCTTCAGGCCACGCCATCGGCCCCCGCCTCCGGGCGCGGCGTCGCTCAGGGGCCCGTGGCTTCAGGCGGCGGGTGGCCCGGGGCCAGCACGGGCCATCTGGGTGCGGGCACTCGCCAATCCCCTGCTGCGGATCGGTCGGGGGCACCACCGGGCGCTTCGTCGCCGACGCGTCGGGCCACCGTGGGCGCACCTCCCCTGTATCTGGATGCCTTGCCCCAGTCTCAGCCCGGCCCCTTGGGCGCCACGACGGCAGACGATGCCAGTGCCCTCACGGTCGGGCAGTTGCGGCGCCTGCTGGCCAGCGACGCCCCTGCCCGGGGGGGCGCGGGGCGTGCAGGCGGGCCCGATGCCTCCAGGCTGGAGGCCTTTGCCCAGCAGTTTGAAAAGCGTTTCGAGGCCGAGGCCGAGCCTGAAGAGGTGTCGCACACCGATTTCGACAGCACGCTGCCGGCTGCCTTTGATGCCCTGAGCAATGAGCGCGAGATGAGCCAGGTCTTGCAGCGGCTGGCCCAGCGCCAGGGGGCGGTGGCGCCCGTCGGCCGCCCGATCAGCGTGCGTGAACTGCGTGAGCAGCTGCGTCAGCAGGGCCAGGAGGTCGGTCCGCTCGTGGCGCTGGAGGTGGTCGCCTTGATGATCGACAACATCACGCGCGATGCCCGCCTGCCCCAGGCGGTGCGGCTGGCCGTGCGCGAGCTGGAGGCGCCTCTGGCCCAACTGGTGGTGGTCGATCAGCGTTTCTTCAGCGACAAGGCGCATCCTGCGCGCCGCCTGCTCGACGAGCTGACCCAGCGCAGTCTGGCCTTTGAAAACGAGGGTGCGCCGGGCTTCGAGGCCTTCATGGCGCCGGTGAGGCAAGTGGTCGAGATGCTGGCCAAGGCGGCCATCGATGGTCCAGGGCCTTTCGAGGTCGCTTTCAAGGAGCTCGAGCGGGCCTGGAACGAACATCAGGAGGCTGAACGCCTCAAGCGCGACCTGGCCGTCAAGGCCCTGCTGCATGCCGAGCAACGCAACCTGCTGGCCACCCGCATGCGTCAGGAGATCCGTGCCCTGCCCGAACTGAGCCAGGTGCCCCCTGAGGTGAGTGAGTTCCTGTTGGGCCCGTGGGCGCAGGTGATGGCTCAGGCCCGGTTGGGCGAACGGGCCTCGGAGGGCGATCCAGGGCACTACCTGGCACTGGTCGACGAGTTGTTGTGGAGCGCCCAACCCCTGCTCACGCGGCGCAACCCCGGGCGTCTGACCCGTTTGATTCCCAGTCTGTTGGGGCGCCTGCGCGAGGGGCTCAAGACCATCGACTACCCGCCGGTGCAGACCAGCGGCTTCCTCGAAAAGCTGATGGTGCTTCACCAGGCGGGCTATCGCACAGGCAGCGTTGCTCCTGCCGCGCCGACGCCGCCCAGTGAAGGGCCCGAGAGCCCGGCCAAGACCCGTTCCGAGTCGGCTCCGCCGGGCCCGCGCGAGATCGAGCTTGACGACAACCCAGCCTGGTTGGCGCCGCAGGAGGCGCGTGACTCCGGGTTCCTGACGCTCCCGGCCGAGGCAGCGACCGAGGACGAGGAGCTGCCCCGGCTGCCCTTGTTGGCCGAGGAGGAGCTGCCGGCCCTGGAGCTCGGCAACTGGGTCGAGATGAACACCGGCAAGGGCTGGCAGCGGACCCAGCTGACCTGGGCCAGCCCCCATGGCACCTTGTTCCTGTTCACCCGGCCCGATGGCAGCACCCAGTCGATGACCCGGCGCATGCGCGAACGCATGATGCGCGAAGGCCTGATGCGGGTGCTCAGCAGCCAGCCTGTGGTGGCCGGCGCGCTGGATGAAGTGGCCCGCACCGCCCTGCGCAACACCGTCTCCACGCCGGGCGCCGAAGCCGGGCCGTCCGCCGGCGCTCCCAAGGGTTGAGATCGATCGGGGCGCCCTAGGCCGCGGGGCGATTGTCAGGGCGGTCGGCTGGCTCGCCCAGATCTGGTTCACCCCGCAGGCGGCGGCGGACCCATTGCAGATGGCTTCGCAACGCATACAGCTCGTCGGTGTACGACAGGGGCAGGTGGATGTGGCTGAGTTGCTGTTCCACTTCATCGAGCTCGGCCAGCAGGCTGACGGCATCGCCCTCCTGCCGATCGAAACGGCCTTCGATGTCCCGCAGGCGCCCGTACCAGCGGAACACCCGTGAACGGACGCGGAAGGTGTAGAGCGGCGGCACCACGCGGCTCAACGGCAGCACGATGGCGACGATCACGCCCAGAGCCAGCGCCATGCGTTGCACCAGATTGGCCAGCCAGAAGGGCAGGTGGCGCTGCAGCACCGAGGGGCCCTCGGTGTAGGCGCGCTCGGCCTCCCGGCTCAGCGGCAACTCACTGTGGTTGAGGTTCGGAAACTCGCGTGCGCGGTTGAACCAGCCCGCCCCGCCATGCAGGCGCAAGGCCTGCTGGGCGAACAGCTGCTGCAGGGCCGGATGGGTGTCTTCACGCGCGAGCAGCGAGGTGGTCGAGGCCACCAATCGCAGATCCCGACCGGGCAGATCCCGCGCCAGATCCACCATGCCGCGGGGCAGGGTGACCGGGCTGAGGTAGGGAAAGCGCCGCGCATAGGCC
>RXJO01000515.1 GCA_003987795.1 Curvibacter sp. | reverse complement strand
AGACGGCAAGGCCTTTCAGCGAGGGACGGTTTTTCATGGTGGAGTGATCCCGTTGGTTGGAAAGATGGGCACGCCAGTGTTTCGAGCCGCTGTGACAGACCGTTTACATGGCCGCTCGCTGTTCGTGCTTTACCCGGTCTTTGCAATCGCAGCGGTGGCCCTCGTGGAGAGGGCCGGGCGGCCAGCACGATGTCACGGCCTTGCCATGAGCGCAGGCTACAAGGGCGACCTCCTTGATCGAAAGCCTTGCCCGTGATCCGCCTGTCTTCCTTCGTCTCTTCTTTTCTCTCTGCTGCCGTGTTGTCTTGTTGGGCCGTGGCAGGTCTGGTGGGGGCTCAGGCCTCGCAGCCTGCCCAGCCCTTCTACGCCACCCGCTTCGAGCGCCAGCCCAGCCCGACCGAGCTGACTGAGCTGGGACGGCGCCTGTTCAATGAGCCGGCCTTGTCGGCCTCGGGCCGCATGAGCTGCGCCACCTGCCACAGCCCGCAACATGCCTACGGGCCGGCCAATGCGCTGGCCGTGCAGCTGGGCGGGCCCGATGGGCGTCTGCAGGGCCTGCGCGCTGTTCCTTCGCTGCGCTACCGGCAGGCCACGCCGCCGTTCAGCGAGCACTTCAATGACAGCGATGGCAACGACAGCATCGACCAGGGCCCCACGGGGGGGCGCACCTGGGACGGGCGCGCCAATTCGGCGCATGAGCAGGCCGAGATGCCCTTGCTGTCGCCTTTGGAGATGGCCAACCGCAGCCCGGCGGATGTGATCGCGCGGCTGGCCACCTCGCCCAGTGCCGGCGCGTTTCGCGCCACCTTCGGGCCCCAGGTGCTTGGTCAGCCCGACAAGGCCTGGAAGGGTTTGCTCTGGGCGCTGGAGGTTTTCCAGCAAAGCCCGGCCGATTTCTACCCCTACAACAGCCGCTACGACGCCTTTTTGCGCGGCCAGGCCCAGCTCAATGCGGCCGAGCGCCGTGGCATGGCCCTCTTCAACGATCAAAACAAAGGCAACTGCCTGCAGTGCCACCCGGGCGCGGTCAAGCGAGGGGCGTTCCCTGAGTTCACTGACCACGGTCTGATCGCCCTGGGCGTGCCCCGCAACCCCGCCATCCGCGCCAACGCCGATCCGGCCTGGTTCGATCTGGGCCTGTGCGGCCCCCTGCGCACCGACCTGCAGGATCACCCCGAGTACTGTGGCCTGTTCAAGACCCCCAGCCTGCGCAATGTGGCCGTGCGTCAGGCCTTCTTCCACAACGGGGTCTACCATCGGCTTGAAGATGCGGTGCGCTTCTATGCTGATCGCGACACCCGGCCCGAACGCGTGTACCCGCGCAGCCGTGACGGTGGTGTGAAGAAGTACGACGATCTGCCGGCCCAGTACGAATCCAATGTGAACACCGAGGCACCGTTCGGCACCGGCCCGGGCGGGCGGGCCCGCCTCAGCGAGGCCGATGTGCGCGATCTGGTGGCGTTTTTGCGCACCTTGACCGACAGCGATCTGCCGGCGGCGCGGCGCTGAAGCGGGCGCTGCTTGCCGATTGGGTCGAGGAAGACCGGTTTTCAGGCGCGTGCCAGGCTGCTCGTTCTGAGCCCCAGCACTTTGCAAAGGGCCCGTTCTATCTCGACCAGGTCATCGTCCGCCATGTCGGTGACGTAGCCAGACAAGCGGGATTTGTCGATGGCTCGGATGTGGCTCGCGATCCCTGATCGACCAGCGCTTCAGCGCCGCACCACCAGCGGTCGGCAGGCCGCGGCTTCGGCCCGCATCCTGTCCGAATCGAGCGGGTTGGCCGGTCGCATCGTGTCTGGCACGGCGGGGCTCCTGAAGCGATCGTGCCTCAGCGCAGGCCAGGGGGTGAAATTTATGAGAAATATGAGGCAGACTATCATCAGTCCTCCTAGGCTGGTGCGCAGTGGCTTGATCGAATATTTCTGGAGGACTTGGATGCGCTGTCGACGACTTTTCTTGCTGATCGCGATCTGCTGGGCTGCCTTCACATGTTCGATCGGGCTGGCGGGCAGCCTCACTCCCCCGGGGTTGCCCTCGGCGGGAAGTGGGATGCCGACGTTGGAGCAGATTTACAACCGGCTGGTCACCGGGGCGGCCATCACGATCCCGCCGACGTTTGTGGAGCCCAGCGCCGGCCCATCGGCTGCCACCGGGCGTTCGCTGAACGACATCAAGGCCAGCCTGCCCAATTCCGACAACATCAACGGCGCCGCCCCGGCTGAGGTGAGCAGCGGGCGGACGTATTGGGGATTGCGGACGGACGGATCCTGGGGCCTCCAGACCGGCACGGCCCATTTCGTGTCCGGTGCTTGCCAAGCGGGTTGGACCGGCAACAACTGCTCTGTCTGCGACACCCACTGGAGCGGGGCCAACTGCGACATCAATGATCAAGCGGCCGCGCTGGTGCTGTCGACCCCGACCTTGACCATCACCGAAGGGCGTTCGGCGCAATACGGCGTGTCGCTGCGCTACCGCCCGACGGGCACCGTCTCGGTGGGCATCTCGAACAGCAACGCCGCCCGGGCCACCGTCAGCGTCAGCACCCTGAATTTCAATCCGCAGAACTGGAACCAGCCACAGACCATCACCGTCTCCGCGATCGACGACAAGCTGATCAATGGCACGGGCACCGCCAACCTGACCCATCAGGTCACGGCCAGTGCTGACACGGCCTATGCTGTGGCCGCAGCGTCTGTGCTGGCGGTCACGGTCAATGATGTCAATGCCGTGGGCTTTGTGGTCACTCCCCTCACCACCGTCGGCCAGCCCATGAAGGTGGTGGAAGGGCCGACGACGGTGCGAGTCGGCATTCGCCCGGCCACCAAGTTGGCCTCCGGGGCGGCGGTCCGGTTGCGATTCCAACTTTCAGACAATGTGACGTACGACGGCCACAACAGCCTTTCTGGCGACGACATCACCTGGACGTCGGCCGAATGGAATGTCGTCAAGTATCTGAGCATCCAAGCGCTGCCGGATGCAGACAACCAGGACGAGACGTTTTCCATAGATGCAGTTATGGTGGACGTCGATTCGGGATCCACCACATTGACATCCAGCCGGAACGATCCGGTCTACTATGACTACAGCCGAGGTCATCATCAAACCTTCTCTGTGGCTTACTTGAGCAATATCGACACCGATGTTCCCGGCATCCTGATCCTGCCCACGACCACGCCCGTGGTGCTGGCCGAGAGCGGCGGCAGCAGCACGGCCTCGGTCCGGCTGGCGACGCCACCTGGTGCGTCGACCTGGGTCACGGTCGGCTTGTCCACAACCCCGGGCATCAGCGTCAGCCCCAGCACGTTGGTCTTCAGCGGGGACACAGGGGGAGCCAAAGACTGGAATGTGGGCCAGACCGTCACCTTCACGGCTGTCGACGACTCGGTGGCGCAGGGCGACCACCGCGAATTCCTCTCGGCCAGCGTGGCCTACAGCACGTCGGCCAGCTACCCCGACGGAGGCCTGTCCACCTACTTGCTGACACAGGTCACCGACGACGAAACCATGGGTGTGACGGTGCAGCCGCAGTCCGGCCTGTTGTGTTCGGGTTCGGGTGACAGCTCAGTCTTCATGCTCCGACTCAACAGTGCACCCGACGGCACCGTGCGCTTCGCCGTCAGTTCATCCGATACCGGTCTGGCCACGGTCAGTCCGGGCTACGTCGAGTTTTCGCCGAGCAATTGGTCGGTGCCCCAACTGGTGACAGTCAGCGGCGTGCCCAATGCCTCGGCACGCGGTCAACTGCCCTTTGTGATCAACCTGGCCGTGGTGCCGGCGTCCACCACCGACACCACGGGTTACCTCAACGCCGTGTTGCCCGATGTCCGCGGATCGACCCTGTACAGCCGATGACCGATCTGCCTGCCCAAGCCCTGTGGGGTCAGTGCCTGTCCCGTTTCGTGAGCGGCTTGCTGAGTTGCCTGGTGGCGGCCGTCCTGTGGGGGTATGTGGCGGGCGTCCAGGCGGCGGGTTTTGCCTGGAGTGACACTGGTGGGTGGGTCAATGCAGGCGCCGGGGGGGGCATCACGGTCTACCCCGATCACCTCGAAGGCTATGTCTGGATGGAGAACGCCGGCTGGATCCGCCTGGGCAGTCACACCGGCGGTGGCGTGTATACCTATTTGAACACCACGGCCACGAACTGGGGAGTCAACCGCAGCGGCAGCACGCTGACCGGCTATGCGTGGTCTGAAAGCTCTGGCTGGATCGACATGGCCCCGTCAGGCGCCGGGGTCAGCCTGGACACCGCGACAGGGCAGCTCAGTGGCAACGCCTGGTCGGAGAACCTGGGATGGATCCGGTTTGCAGGCACCGCCATCGACAATCAGCGCTACCAGGCGGTTGCCACGGCATTGCTCCAGAGCTCAGGCAGCAAAGCCGATCAGACCATCAGTGTTGGCGTCACCCAGACGCTGCTCGCTGTGCGTTCGAGCGCCGTCGTGACGGCCACCGCCAGCTCGGGTCTTCCTGTGACATTGACCAGCTTGACCGCCTCGGTGTGCACTGTTGCCGGCAGTACGGTCCAGAGCCTTGCTTTTGGCAATTGCCAGATCGCCGCCAACCAGGCCGGCAGCCTGGCTTTCAACCCTGCACCGCAAGTTGTGCTCAACCTGACCGTGGGTGAGACCGGCGTGGCGGTGCCGACACTTTCGGCACTGTTCCGGTGCCTGTTGGTGCTGTGCCTGGCCGGGCTTTACCTGGGGCACCGTTCATCGAAGCGATGAGCCCTCGGCTCGCATCACGCTGCCCAGCCTCCGTCACAGGTCATGGCCTTGTGCCTGTCATCGGCTTTTTCAGCGCCGCACCACCAGCGGCCGGTATTGCGCGGCTTCGGCCAGGTGTTCGGCTTGCACCGTGTCTGAATCGGCCAGGTCGGCCACGCTGCGGGCCACGCGCAGCACCCGGTGCACACCCCGGGCGGACCAGGCCCATTGGCGGCTCATGGCCTGCAGCAGGCCTGGCACGCCCTCGCCCAGTTGCAAATGGGTATCCAGTGCTTGGCCTTGCAGATCGCGATTCGGACAGCCCTGGCGCCGCAGGGCGCGCGCCCGGGCCTGGGCCACCCTGGCGCGCAGCTCGGCGCTGTCGGTGGCGGGTGGGGGCGGCACGGCGTGGGCCGCGCCGGGCAGCAGCTCCAGGGCGGGCACGGCGGTTACTTCCAGGTGCAGGTCGATGCGGTCGAGCAGGGGGCCGCTGAGTCGACCCTGGTAGCGCGCGATCTGCTCGGGCGAGCAGCGGCAGGCGCGCACGGTCGAGCCGTGGTAGCCACAGGGGCAGGGGTTCATGGCCCCCAGCAACAGAAACCGGGCCGGAAAATTGGCCCGCCGTCCGGCCCGCGAGATGGTGATCTCGCCCGTTTCCAGCGGCTCACGCAGGGCCTCGAGCGCGCTGCGGGGGAACTCGGGCATCTCATCGAGGAACAGCACGCCATGGTGCGCCAGCGAGATCTCGCCGGGTGGGCAAACACATAGTTAGGACCAAATCCTGAACAGGTTGGGTGCAACTCTGATCAAAGTCGACAAGCGGTCGGACGCGGGCCTCTCCAAGGCGCAACCGGCGTCTTGGTGGGTTGGGTGCAAATGGGCGCAGATATTGACTGGCGCCCTCGTGCGCACTATCGCCGCCATGGGGTTCATGCAGTTTTCGCATGGCGACCCCACGATTACCCGACCCTGCGCCT
The DNA here is from genome assembly GCA_003987795.1 of Curvibacter sp. GTDB lineage: Bacteria > Pseudomonadota > Gammaproteobacteria > Burkholderiales > Burkholderiaceae_C > Curvibacter. Next base: position 6,418 of record RXJO01000515.1, on the reverse strand, counting down.
GTTGTGGCGAACCCTTTGAGCCTCGCCCGCAAGTTCCCAATCAAACCTTCTGCACCCCACCTCGCTGCCAACCCGCCCGTATACGCGAATGGCAACGGGCCAAGCTCCAGTCCGATCCCGGCTACCGGATCAACCAGCGCGCCGTGCAGCAGGCGTGGTCGCAGCGCAATCCAGATTACTGGCGCAGATACCGTGAAGCTCAACCTGACTACTCCGATCTGTCCCAACAGCCCATGACAACAACTGCGGGGGCCATCGTTTGGTTGATCTTGTAATGCAGCCCCACAGATATGCCGAAATAAACGCACTGCTTGCGACACGTAATAGATGTTTTAGCTTTGCATTTCATATAAAGTGCACTATGACCTGGGTGCTTATGGCATCAAAATGCTGTGAACGCACGTGAGGTGAATAGAACCATGGAAGTACCAGAGCCAAAACCCAACGACCACGCGGTAGCCCTCCTGCAAGAGGCGCCCCTGCGCGAGCTGATCGCAGCTCGCGTGATCTCGCACGTAGTCGCTTTAGGCCAGGCCGGAGGCTATGCCCTCGAGGTTCATTTCGGTGAACGGAAGGCGGTGCTGGCAAGTTCCCGTGGTGGTCCTAGAACTTTTGCATCCCTATCGACGGTGGCAGTCTTGCTGCAGCGCCTCGGCTTCCCGAAATTTGAGGTCGACGCCAGTGACTATCGGCCAGGACGGATACGCCCGGCACAACCAGAACGCTCTGCCGCCATGAAGGCGGGCAAGCTTCCCAAGGCTCCGCGGAAGTCCGCGAAGTCTTCGAAATGAACAAGGAACAGAACTGAATGGCACGCAAACTCTCAGCCCAAGACGCCTTCGACGAAGTCATGGACCTCGTCGGAACGCTCGCTCAGCCTTCCACCGACGATCAAGAGACGGAAGCGGTCAAACGCCTCGAAGCGCTGTCGCAGGATCTGGCTGAATTGGGTGCATCAGTCCGGGCGCAAGAGATCGTCGCAGAGATCGCTGCGTTTCGAGGAATGCAGCCATCGTGGAAGACCAACGGCAAGCACAACTTCGCTGTGTATGTGAAGGAGATGCTGCCGTCATTGCGCGAGGCGCTTGCTCTTGCCAAGACGAATACGGCGGATGTGATCTGGCGCACCGCAGAAATCCTTCGCGGCGCATTTCGCGAGCCCGAGTACCGGCGCGTCATCCTTCCCTTCACGGTTCTGCGTCGGCTGGACTGCCTGCTGCAGCCCACGAAAGCAGCGGTGCTCGCGAAGCACAAAGAGATCTCCGCCAAGGGCTACGACCTGCGCATGTTCCTCACACCCATCACGGGTGTGCAGTTCTGGAACCACTCGGCCTTCACCATCAAGGGGCTTCTGGAAGCTCCTGACGATCTGCGCGACAACATTGAGGACCTGATCAACGGCTTCTCGCCGAACGTCCGCCGCATCTTCGAGAAGTTCAGCTTCATGGCCACTGTCGATAAGCTGCGCGAGAAGGGGCGACTCTTCCACGTGGTGCAGGCATTCAGCCGCGTTCCCATGGACATGTACTCCGTTTCCTCCCACGACATGGGCAAGGCGTTCGAAGAACTGCTTCGCAAGTTCAACGACGCATCGCCGGCGGGTGAGCAGTACACGCCACGCGACGCAATTCACCTGATGGTCGACATCCTCTTCGACGGCGACGACGACGCCCTGTCGGTCGCTGGCGCCATTCGCACGATGTACGACCAGACCGCTGGCACCGGCGGCATGCTGTCCGAGGCAGAGGAGAAAGTTCGACAGCTTAACCCGAACGCCAAGCTGCGACTCTTCGGACAGGAGCTCGAAGACGAAACGTACGCGATCTGCATGGCAGACATGCTCATCCGCGGACAGGACCCCGCGGACATCGCAGTGGGCGACACGCTGGAGAGCGACAAGCATCCGGATGAACGTTTCGACTACCAGCTCTCGAACCCGCCCTACGGAGTGGAATGGAAGCCCGCTCAGGAGGCCGTCGAACGCGAGCATGCCAAGGGAGCAGCAGGCCGCTTTGGACCTGGCTTGCCGCGCATCTCGGATGGCCAGATGCTGTTCCAGCTGAATGCCATCTCGAAGATGCGCCCGTTCATCAATGGCGAAGGCGGCGGTCGCATCGGGCTGGTCCACAACGGTTCGCCTCTGTTCACCGGCGACGCCGGCAGCGGTGAATCCGAGATCCGGCGCTACATCCTTGAGCACGACTATCTGGATGCGATCGTGGCATTGCCCACGGACATGTTCTACAACACGAACATCGCTACGTACCTGTGGTTCATGTCGAATCGCAAACCTGCAGAGCGCAAGGACAAGGTCCTGCTCATCGACGCCACGAACATGGGCGTGTTGATGAAGAAGAACCTTGGCAAGAAGCGCTTCGAGCTGAGCGACGACTGTCAGAGGCGCATCGTGGAGGCTTACCACGAGTTCAGTGCGTTCGATTGGAAAGACCAGGCTCCCATCGGCGGTCGCGTGCGCCAGCTCAAGGCGAAGGTACTGCCGACTTCGCATTTCTTTTATCGCAAGGTCACTATCGAGCGTCCGCTGCGCCTGCGTTACGAGCTGACCGCGGAACGAAAGCAAGCGTGGGTCGCGAGCCTGACGAACAAGAAGGGCTCTACGCCGATCGAAGCTCAGAACCTTCTCGCCCTGGCGGACCGTTTGATCGAGCGTCTGGGGGAGAAGACCTACCTGAGCACCGAAGCCGTCCTGACCGACTTGAAGGCCATGGACGCCACCTTCGTGTGCGAAGAGAAGGCGGCTGGACGCCCCCTCAAAGCAACGGCCTTCAAGGGCAAGATTCTGGATGCCTTGCGCAAGGGCTTCGGTGTGCGCGACAAGAAGGCCGAGATCGTCAACGACGATAAGGGCAATCCGATGTCGGATTCGGACCTCCGCGACTCCGAGTACATCCCGTTCTCATTTGTCGCGAAGCACAGCAATGACGTGGCCGCCGGTGTTGACGCCTACTTCGGCGCTGAGGTGAAGCCGCACTGGCCCGATGCCTGGGTCAACACTGGTGTGGTTGACGAGTCGGACGGCCAGATCGGCGTCGTGGGATGCGAGATCAACTTTAACCGCGAGTTCTACGTCTACGAGGCCCCGCGAAGCCGTGAGGCAATCAAGCACGAAATCGAGGCCATGGAGAAGCGATTCATGGAGATGCTGAAGGGGGTGGCGGGATGACGTATTCCGTCGAAGCGGACCTCATTGCCAGTTTGCCCCCTGGCTGGCATCACCGACGCTTGAAAGAAGTGTCTGACGTCATTCCCAGCAATGTTGACAAGCTCAGCGTTGATGGGCAAGCGGCAGTGCGTCTGTGCAACTACGTCGATACCTACAAGAACGAGAGGATCACGGCGTCGATTGACTTCATGTCTGCGACTGCCACACAGGCTCAGATCGAACGATTGAGCCTGAAGAAGGGCGACATCACCATCACGAAGGACTCGGAATCCCCGTGGGATATCGCTGTACCTGCCTTCATTTCAGAAGATGTTGAGGGGCTGGTTTGCGGCTACCACCTATCCAAAATCGCTCCGGAGGCAGGTGTCATGGATGGTGGCTACCTTAGCTGGGCACTCCGCAGTAAACCTGTAAATCTTCAGTTCGCACTTGCGGCACAAGGCATTACCCGATACGGGCTGAGCTCCTCGGCTCTGGCGGACGGGGTTGTTCCTTGCCCGCCGCACAACGAGCAACTTGCTATCGCCTCCTACCTTGATATCGAGACGGCGCGGATTGATGGATTGATCGAGGAGAAAAAGTACCTTTTGGATTCGCTTACTGAGTTGAAGTCGACGCGAATCACCGAAATTGTGACCGGACAGGACCTTGCGGCTCAACCTACGGGCGACGTTTGGCTGCCGAAAATTCCGAAGGGGTGGTCGCTGAAGCGATTGAAATACTTGGGTCAAGTTCGGTCCGGTCTTGCAAAGGGGAAAAAGAACGACGCTGGCACAACCACTGTTGAGCGTCCCTACATGCGCGTCGCAAACGTGCAAGACGGTTACATCGACTTGCGTGACGTGTCAGTCATCGAAGTCGCTGAGAACGAAGTGGATCGATACGCGTTGAAGATTGGCGATGTCCTCATGAACGAGGGCGGAGACTACGACAAGGTCGGCCGCGGTGCGATGTGGGAAGGCCTCGTCGAAGAATGTCTGCACCAGAACCACGTGTTTGCGGTTCGGCTCGATGACATCGAATGGGCTCCCTGGCTGGCAGCTGTTACGCGTACCTCGTACGCGAAGTTCTACTTTATGAACAACTCCAAGCAAAGCACCAATCTCGCATCGATCAATCAGACCAACGTCAAGGAGTTTCCAGTTGTGCTCCCGCCCGCATCAAAGCGAGATGCGCTACTAGACACGCTGACCGCCGAGTTGAAACGAATTGATGATTTGACTCAACACGTTAAGCGAGAACTGGACGTTCTGGCTGAGTTTCGCTCTGCAACGATTACAGATGCTGTTCTGGGGCGCCTCGACGTCAGTCACCACTTGAAAATTGAATAGGCCAGGGAGCCACCGCATGTCCGCAGCAATCCATCAAGAAATCGTCTTCGAGGACGAAATTTGCAATCACCTGAAGGCCACCGGCTGGTCGTTCGACGGGCCGCTCCCGTACGTGAAGAGCTTTGTCTATGACGAGGGCTACGACAAACGGATGGCGATCTACCCGGCGGATGCTGTGGCATGGGTCAAGGCAACGCAACCGGACGCGTGGAAGAAGTTCACCGCGCACCACAAGGACGATGCGGAGGCACAGCGCGAGTTTGCTCGAACCCTTACCGCCGAACTGGATCGTGAGCGCAAGACCATCAAGAAGGACGACCCACAGTTGTGGGGATCCCTGCATGTCCTGCGCCGCGGCTTCAAGCACATCAACGCCACCTTCAAGATGGCGCAGTTCGCACCGGCGAACAGCCTGAACCCCAAGCTCTGGGACGACTACAACGCCAACATCCTGCGCGTCGTCCGCCAGGTGCATTACTCCATGCACGGAGGAAGCAGCATCGACCTGGTGCTGTTCATCAATGGCATTCCAGTTGTGACCATTGAGCTGAAGACGGAGACAACACAGCCCATCGAGGCTGCCGTCAAGCAGTACCGGCAGGATCGTCTGCCAATCGACGCTGCAACGAACACGCCTGAGCCTCTGCTGTCGTTCGGCAAGCGTGCGCTTGTCCACTTCGCGCTTTCCAGCGATGAGGTGCGGATGACCACCAAGCTTGACGGCGCGAAGACCAGATTCCTCCCGTTCAACCAAGGCATTGACGATGGAAAGGGCGGCGCCTCCGCGGGCAATGCTGCCGACATCAAGCGCGGGCACGCCACTGCCTACTTCTGGCATGAGGTGCTGAGCCGTCCAACGTTCTTGGACGTGATCGGCAAATTCGTCTCCGTTGAGGTGAAGGAATCGGTCAACCTCAAGACGGGCAAGCGTGCGCTGACGCCGTCTCTGCTGTTCCCGCGGTATCACCAGCTGGATTGCGTCAATTCCCTGTTGTCCGCCACTCTCAGGGAAGGAGTCGGCCAGACCTATCTTGTCCAGCACTCAGCTGGGTCCGGAAAGTCGAACACGATCGGTTGGACGGCGCACCGCCTGTCCAGCCTCTTCGATGACAAGAACCAGAAGGTCTTCACCAGCGTCATCGTCATCACCGATCGTCGCGTGCTCGACCAGCAGCTGAAGGACACGCTGAAGCAGTTCGAGTCCACTCCTGGCGTTGTGGCGGCCATCTCCGAGGGCTCGAAGCAACTGGCCACGGCCCTCGACGGCGACGCCAAGATCATCGTCACGACGCTGCAGACCTTCCCCTTCGTGCTCGACAAGATCGGAAAGGCAGGCAAGAAGACCTTCGCGATCATCATCGACGAGGCGCACTCATCCCAGTCCGGGCGCTCGGCCCTGAAGCTGCGCCAGGCGCTGGCCGATGAAGGGCTCAAAGCCGAGGCTGAGGCGCTCAAGGAGGATGCAGAAGGTGACGAGGACAAAGAGATCTCGAGCGAGGACATCGTGGCCAAGGCGGTGGCTGCGCGGAAGCGCCCGCCCAACCTGTCGTACTACGCCTTCACAGCGACACCGAAGGCGAAGACGATGGAGATCTTCGGCCGCAAGGGGGACGACGGCTTGCCGCACCCGTTCCACGTGTACTCCATGCGCCAAGCGATCGAGGAAGGATTCATCCTTGACGTCCTCAAGGGCTACATCACCTACGACCTGGCTTTCAAGCTCGAGCAGGCCGGCGCGGACATCGAGGTCAAGTCAGGCAAAGCCCGCAAGAAAATCTTCCAGTACGCGAACCTGCACCCGACCAGCATTGGTCAGAAGATCGCCATCATCGTCGAGCACTTCCGCAAGCACGTGATGCACCTTCTCAATGGCCAGGCCAAGGCCATGGTGGTGACGGACAGC
>RXJO01000483.1 GCA_003987795.1 Curvibacter sp. | reverse complement strand
CCCCCAGCTCGTGCAACACCGCGGCGGTCTGCTCGACCGGGCTGCCGGCAGGCAAGTCGACCACGACCTGGAACTCGGACTTGTTGTCAAAGGGCAGCATCTTGAGCACCACGAGGCCAGCCATCGGCAAGGCCACCGACAGCGCAATCAGGCCCGCCACGGCCAACCCCAGCAGACGGCGGTTGCGGCGACCCCGTTGCGGATCGAGCAAGGGGGTGAAGATGCGCTGGAACGCGCGCTCCAGCCGAGGCGCCGGTGCGGTGGTTGAAGCAAGCACCGCAGCGGTGGGCGCATGGGGCTTCATCCACAGGCGTGCCAGCCACGGCGTCACGATGAAGGCGATCAGCAGCGACAACAGCATGCCCATGCTGGCATTGATGGGGATGGGGCTCATGTACGGCCCCATCAGGCCGCTGACGAAAGCCATGGGCAGCAGCGCAGCGATCACGGTGAAGGTGGCCAGGATGGTCGGGCCACCGACTTCGTCCACCGCCCCGGGGATGATGTCGGCCAGCGTCTTGCCCGGGTGCAGTTGTTGGTGCCGGTGAATGTTTTCGACCACCACGATGGCGTCATCGACCAGGATGCCGATGGAGAAGATGAGGGCGAACAGCGACACCCGGTTGAGGGTGAAGCCCCAGGCCCAGGAGGCGAACAGGGTGACGGTGAGGGTCAGGATCACGGCACTGCCGACGATGGCTGCCTCACGCCGGCCCAGGGCCAGGAAGACCAGGGCCACCACCGAGGCGGTGGCGAACAGCAACTTCTGAATCAGCTTCTGGGCCTTGTCGTTGGCGGTGGCACCGTAGTTGCGAGTTTCAGCCACGCGCACCGCGTCCGGAATCAGGGTGTTGTGCAACTGGGCCACCCGGGTCATGACCCCGTTGGCCACGTCGATGGCGTTCTCACCGGGTTTCTTGGTGATGGCCAGGGTGACCGCCGGGTATTCGCCCGCCGGGACACTGCCCTGCCCGGCCGTGCCATGCCACACCAGACGGGCCGGTGGTGGAGCGCCATCGCGCAGATCAGCCACGTCACGCAGAAACACGGGCCGGCCTTCGCGCACCGCCACGACCAGTTCGGCCACCTCGGAGACACTGCCCAAAAACGGACCGGCCTCCAGCAACAGCGCCCGGTTGCCCTGCAGCAGATCGCCCAGAGGCGCGCCCTGGTTGGCGCCTTGCAGCGCGCGCCGCAGGTCGTCCACCGTGACGCCCAGGGCCGCCATGCGAGCCCCATCCAACAACACCTGCACCGCCTGTCCCGGCCCACCGATGGTGCGGACCTCGCGGGTGCCAGGCACGCGCTTGAGTTCAAGCTCCAGGCTGTGGGCCACGTGCTCGAGGTCGAGGGCCCCGACGACGGCATCGGGGCTGAACAGTGTCAGGCTGACGATGGGGACATCGTCGATGCCCTTGGGCTTGATCAGGGGTTCGAGCACGCCCAGCCCAGGGGGCAGCCAGTCGCTGTGGCTGCGCACGGTGTCATGCAGACGCACCAGCGCCTCGGTGCGCGAGACACCGACCTTGAACTGCACGGTGACCACAGCCAGGCCCGGGCGCGACACCGAGGTGACATGCTCGGTGCCCGCCATCTGGGCCAGCACCTGCTCGGCCGGGGTGGCCACCATCTGTTCGACGTCGGCCACGCTGGCGCCCGGAAAGGGAATCAGCACATTGGCCATGGTGACATTGATCTGGGGCTCCTCCTCGCGCGGGGTGACCCACACGGCGAACAGGCCCAGCAAAAGGGCCACCAGGGCCAGCAGCGGGGTGATCCGGGCGCTCTGGAACAGGGCTGCGGTGCGGCCTGCCAGACCCAGGCGGGGGGTGTTGTGCTCAAGGTGATTCATGTCAGCGCACCTGTGCCGCCGCCTGGGGATCGAGGGCCACGGATTCGCCCTCACGCACGCCAGACAACACTTCGACCTGATCGCCCCGGGTCTCACCCAGCCGCACCTGGCGCAGCGCCGGCCGACCGTCGGCCGCGATCACATACACCGCCTGCAACTCGGAGCGCCGCAGCACGGCGGCCTGTGGCACAAACAAGCGGGCGGGTGCGCCGCTGGCCCCTCGGCCCGGCAGCCAGACGCGGGCGAAGCGGCCCGGGGCCAGGCCGGCCGAGGCACCCGCTGGCACGGCCAAGCGCAGTGTGCGGGTGTGAGTCAGAGGATCGATGGCCGGAAGCCACTGGGCAGTGGGTGCCGCGAAAGTGGGTTGGCCCTCCACCTGCACCCGGATCTGACCGGCCAGGGTCGCGGGGCTGGCAAGGCCAGCCGCCAGCGACTCGGGGACCTGGACGCTGATGCGCAGGGAGGCGGGATCGAACAAAGTGAGCAGCGGCCGGCCTGGCGATGCCATGTCGCCCAAGGACACAGGCAGCTCGCTGACCACACCGGCGTAGGGGGCGCTCACGCTGAAGTAGCCCGACTGGGTCTGGGCGGCGGTGGTCTGGGCGGCCAGGGCCCGGACCTGGGCCTGGGCGGCCTGCAGGGCCGCTAGGCTGCGCTCCACCGCAGCCTGGCTGACGTACTGCTGGTCGAACAGGGCCTGCTGACGCTGTTGTTCACGCTGCGCCTGAGCGGCCACCGCACGGGCCGCTTCAAGCTGGGCCTGGCTGGTGTCGACCCCCGATTGGGCACCGCGCCCATCTAGACGCAGCAGCAACTGCCCTGCCCTGACGGTGTCACCGGCCTTGACCGGCAGCGCCACGATGGCGCCTTGCACCTGGGCAGCGATCACGCTTTGGCGACCGGCCTCGACCACTGCATCCAAAGCGATGCCTTGCGCCACATCCGACACCGAAGCCACCGGCGCCGTGCGCCATCCAGCGGGTACGGCCGGCGCGGCCACCCCGTGCGGCAGCACGACCACGATGGCCAGGGGCAGGATCAACTCGGCAAGGGAACGGAGTTTCATGGGCAGGGGCTTTCAGCGTGATGTGCTTTTCAATTTGCTTTATTCATTATTTAGCTATTCAGTTAAATAAGCAAGTGGTAACATCAAAACCATGAACCGACCACCGTGGCCGGTGGCTCGCCCTGGAGTGATGACAATGGAAAACATGCCGCAAGAGGCACTGGAAGAGGTAGCCGCCTATTTCCAGGTACTGTCTGAGCCGACCCGCTTGCAACTGCTGAACCTGTTGCGTGGCGGCGAGCGCAATGTGGGCGATCTGGCCCAGGCCTGCGGCTTCACGCCGGCCAACATCTCGCGCCATCTGAGCCACCTCACCAAACAGGGGCTGGTCAGCCGTGAAGCCCGAGGCACCAGCGTGTACTACCGGATTGCCGATGAATCGGTCTACCAGTTGTGCGACTTGGTGTGCGGCAACATTGCACGTCTTTACGAACGCGCCCAGAAACGGCATACCGTGTTCGCCCGCGAACCTGATGAAGGCCCTGGGGCCGCCGTCTGATTGAAGCCGGCGCCGACGGCAGGCACAATGGCGGGCCCCCGCCAAGGGGAGCGGAGATCACCATGGAAAAAAGAGACTTCATGACACTGGCCGGCCTGACCGGCCTGGCCTTGGGCACCCTGAGTGCACCGACCCGCGCCCAGCCGGCCGCCGGCTCGGAGCCGGTGCTGTTGACGGTGACGGGTGCCGTGGGCAAACCCAATCGGGGCGCTCTGGACCACGCACTGGATCAGATGATGGCCAAGCAGGGCATCGAGTTCAAGCAGGCGACCACCTTCACCGCCAGCAGTCTGGCCCGGCTGCCGGCAATCACCATCCGCCCCCGGCTGGAATACGACAGCAAGCCACACGACCTGAGCGGCCCCCTGCTGACCACGGTGCTGGAGGCCGCGGGCGTGACGCTGCAGCCGACCCGCCCGATCGAGTTGCGGGCGGTGGATGGCTACAACGTGACCTTGACGGTGGCCGAGATCCGCGATCGGCAGATGATCGTGGCCACTCACCTGGATGGCAAACCCATGGGTCTGGGTGGTCTGGGCCCCCAGTGGGCGGTGTACGACCCGGAGCACATCCCCTCGCTCAAGGGCAAGCCTCTGAACGAAGGTTTTGCCAAGTGCCCCTGGGGCCTGTACCACATCGGTGTCAAGGCGGCGTGAACCATGGCCGCGAGGCATGGGCAATGGCAGCGGCCGATCCGCTGCCAGCCCCGATGGCGCAATAATGCAGCCCGGGGCGTCGCCCCACCCTTCTTGTCGGCCTGCCACTTCCCCCATGACCTTGTTTTCATTGCCGCCTGTGCATTTCGCCCGCCGGGCCGCCCTGCCCCTGGCCCTGCTGCTGGCCTTGCCGGGCTGCAGCCTGCTGAGCAGCAGCAAGCCTGCGCCCGGCCACTCGGCCTACCAGGCAGAGCAGTTCCAGCCCAATGAGAATTTCTCGAGGCTTTTCGACGCCAATGCCGAGACCACTTGCGAGGCCGCACGGCGGGCACTGCTGAGCCAGGGCTATGTGATCACCCAGGCCAAGCCTGCCAGCATCAATGGGCAAAAGAGCTTCCAGCCCGATGGCGACACCCATCTGGAGATCACTTTCACCATCGTGTGCGTGCCCGACGGACGAGACAAGAACATTGCCACGGCCTATGTCACGGCCCAGCAGGATCGCTACGCGGTCAAAAAAAGCAGTTCGGCCACCAGCGTGGGGGTGAGCGCGATCGGCTCCATCTCGTTGCCGTTGTCATCGACCCAGGATTCGATGGTGAAGGTGGGCTCGGAGACCATCCTGGCCTCCACCTTCTACGACCGATTTTTCGGCCTGGTGAGTCGCGAGGTCAAAGACCTGCACTGAGGTCTGTGCCTGGCAGGGGCGGCCCGGGCAGCTCGACCACCCCTGGCGTGCCGACCACCGGCGCCTGCTGCGGCAGCTCGATGATGAAGCAACTGCCCTGACCGAGTTCGCTCTGCACCACGATGTTGCCGCCCAGCACCCGGGTCACCAGGGTCTGGCAGATGGACAAGCCCAGGCCGGTGCCCCCGCGGCCCAGTCGGGTGGTGTAGAACGGATCGAAGATGCGCCGCAAGGTGTCAGCCGACATGCCCCGCCCCTGGTCACGCACTTCGAGGTGCACCTTGCCATGCGGTAGTCCCCAGGCCCTGATCAACACCTTGCCCGGCGGCATGTCTTCATAGGCGTGCTCGAGGGCATTGCTGAGCAGGTTGAGCAGGACTTGGCCCAGGGGCCCAGGGTAGCTGTCGAATGACAGGCCTGCGGGTACCTGCGCCTCGACCTGCAGGCTGGCACGGCGCAAGGTGGGCTGGTGCACCTGAAGGATCTCGCGCACCACTTCATCCAGCATGAAATCGCGGCGCTGCAGGCTGGTCTGGTCGGCCGCCACCTGCTTGAAGGTGGCGATCAGATCGGCCGCACGGCTGAGGTTCTTGAGCAGCATGGCCACCGCCTCGTGGGTCTGGCTGACGTGCTGGGCCAGCGCACTGCGGGTGAGCCCCTGGCTGGCCACCTTGCCGAACTGCTCGACCTCGGAGCGCAGCGTGGTGGCCACCAGCACACCGTTGCCGATGGGGGTGTTGAGCTCATGGGCCACACCGGCCACCATGCGCCCGAGTGCTGCATGCTTTTCGGAGCGCAGCAGTTCGTCCTGGGTGCTGTGCAGCGAAGCGAGCGCCGCTGTGAGCTCCTGGTTGGCTTGCGTGAGCGCCTGGGTGCGTTGGGCCACAGCGGCCTCGAGCATCTGGTTCATCTGCTCCATCTGCTGCCGCGCCCGGCGCTGGTCACTGATGTCGACGATGCCGAACAGGTAGGTGCGCTGGCCCTCCAGGTCGAGCGTCCGACCGGAGGCCACGCAGTCGATCACCTGTCCGTCACGGCGCCTCAGAGCGATCTCCAGTTCGTCGACCGCACCATCACGCCGCAGGGTCTCGTAGAGGCGGTCGCGATCCAGCGCAGAGACGAACAGGCCGAACTCATTCGAACCATGCCCGACGACCTGCTCGAGGGCGTAACCGAAGAGGCGCAGCCAGCTGCGGTTGACGTCATGGTAGATGCCGTCGTCGCCGATCACCGCCAGGGCGGCCGGTGAATCCTGGAACAGCAAAGCCAGGCGTCGTTCGCTGGCCTGCAGAATGGCTTGAGCCTTCTTCTCTTCGACGATGCTCCGATTGACCCCCAACAGGCCGGTGAGCTCGCCGGCCTCATCAAACAAGGGGATCTTCACGCTGTGATAGGGCGCCACCTTGCCGTCAGGACCGGCCAGCTCAGCCTCGGGTTGCACCAAGGTCTGTCGGTGCCGGTAGACCCATTGATCGTCTTCGAGTGACTTGCTGCGGATGCGCTCGGTGACCGGCAAGGCACCGGTGTGCGTCATCAACTGCTGCTTGGTCCGGCCCATGAAATTGGCCATCCACTGGTTGACCAGGACGTAATTGGAATCGGTGTCCTTGACGAAGATGCCCATGGGGATGGCATCGACCACGCGTTCGAGCAGTCGGCGGCTGTTGCGCAGCTCTTCTTCGACCCGCTTGCGCTCGGTGATGTCGACCAGTTGGCTCTGCCATGCGGCCTGCCCCTGCCAGGACACCGGAAGCATGTAGGTCAGCACCGTCCGGATTTCACCGGAAGGACGTCGCAGGTCCATCTCCAGGCCTTCGACACGTCCCTCGAGTTGCAGATGCTGCAACAACCGATCCCGCGCCAATGGGTCGGCATGCAGGTTCAAGTCGCGGATGTTGTGGCTGAGCAATTGCTCACGGGAATGCCCGACCAGGCGGCACAGTGCATCGTTGCAGGCCAGGGTGCGTCCGAAATCAAGCGTCGAGAAAATGCGTGCCGGTGTCGGGCTGCCGTAAAAAGCAGACTCGAAGCCTTGCTGAAGCTCCAGCAGCGCCTCCTCGGCCCGGTGGCGCTCGGTGATGTCGATGCCCATGCACACCAGTCGCACCTGACCATCGAGTTCAGGCAGGCGAAACAAGGAGCACAACTGCCAGCGCGGCTCACCGGCCGGGGTGTTGATCCCCAGCTCGAAACTTTGTGCCGCCCCCTCCTCTGCGCAAAGCTGTTCAAAGGCCTGCTGCCAACGTGCGTGGCCCGCCGAGGTGTCGGAAGCCCAACCCGGTACGAGCGTCATCAATGTCTGACCCAAGGCGCTTGGGGCGGCAATGCCGAACAGTTGCTCGGAGGCACTGTTCCAGTAGAGCACGCGCCCCTGGGGGTCGTACTGCTGGACCGCCACCGATGGGGTGTTGTCCAACAAGGCCTGCAATCGGGCCTCACTGACTTGCAAAGCCTCACGGGCCAGCTCTGCCGAGGTGATGTTCTGCCACACGCCGACCATGCGCACCTCGTCAGGGCTGGACAAGACCTGGGCCCGGACCAACGCCCATTGCAGCTCACCCGTCGGCGCCAGCAACCGATACTGGATGTTCAGCAGACCGCTGTCCCAGGCCTGCTCGACCGCCTGTGTGACACGGGTCTGGTCAGCAGGGTGGATGAACTGACGGGTGAACTCAGACCAATTGCAGGGCGAAACCAGATTGGCCAGAGGGCTGCTGGTCGCGCGCGACGGCATGTCGTCGTCACCGCCCCAGTGCACCTGGTTGGTGGACCGGTCGAGCTCCCAGTAGATCAGGCCAGCCACTTCGACCGCCAGGCGCCAGCGTTGGCGACTTTCGAGAACGACCTGAGCCTGCCGGTGCTGCCGGGTGATGTCTCGCATCTGGCCAAACCAGCCGATCACCGGGCCCGGCCCATGGGCCCGCTCGGTCTCACCTGGGGCCTGCGGCATGGCGTTCGCGCGTTCGGGTACCAGATGCAGCAGAATGGTCCGGGTCTGAACCTCGCCCCAGGACATCGCAACCTCCTCACGCACCTCCTCACCGCTCAGCACCCGATCGATCAAAGGGCTCATGGTGCTGCGGATCTTTTCGTCCCAAAGATCCTCCATGCTGCGACCGACCAGTTGCTCAGGCCGCAAACCCAAGGCCCGGGCATAGCGCTGGTTGACCCAAAGACAGCGCCGGTCTTTGTCCCAGTGCGAGAGCATCGAGGGCACATGCTCGGCGATGTTCTCGAAATGGCGACTCCGGGCCTCATAGCGCTGCCGAGCCTGGGCCAGGCCAATCAATTGCTGTTCACCATCTCGAAACACCTGATGGAAGAGGTAGGCGCACAAACCGAAGGCCAGCACCCATCCGGCCACGGTGCGCTGCAGGGTCAGCACAGGCAACTGCGCGAACGAGCCCAGCCCTTGCAGCTCCAGCGCCAACATGATGCCAAGTGACAGCACCATCGACAGCAGCATGGTTCGACGCCCCAGCATCCATCCACTCAAGGCACCGATCATGATGTAGGTGCCGGCGAGCAAAGAGCGGTCCAGCGCAGTGAGCGCAGCAGCGCAAGTCACCCAGGCCATGACCCCGAGCCACAGGCACCAGGCTGCAGCGGGCCACGCCGAGCGCCGCAGGCACAGCAACGTGGCCGCCGAGCCCAGCAGCGCCGCGCCAAGACCGGGCAAGGCCAGCATCGGGGGGACCTGCGCCAGCCATTGACTCAAACCCATCAAGAGGGCACTGCAGGCCACCAGCCAGGCGAGGTGCCGCAGATGACGCCTTGCCAAATCTGCGCGCAGGGCATCCGCGGCAGCACTGGCATCGAACATCAAAGCTTCTTCATGAGCCATCACACCGTTCCATGAAACAGGCTCGCGCCTGAACAAGTGATTACAAGCCCTCCATGGCCACCCGAGCCCCAAGGATGCCGCCGACGGAAGGCGGCTTGAACATGATAGGGGCCCTCGAAGGGTGCCACAGCCCGGCACAACCCCAATCGAAACAAAGGGCAGAAAAGAAAAAACCCCGAGAAGTCGTTTAGACTTTCGGGGTTTTTGTGCTGACTGCATCGGCATGCAATCAGCGATGTTGGTGGGCGATACATGGATCGAACATGTGACCCCTGCAGTGTGAATGCAGTGCTCTACCGCTGAGCTAATCGCCCTTGCCGCATATCGTGTCGCGCTTTACTTTCGTTTAGTGCTTCACTGCGTCAAGAACTCTATTATGGCACAGTTTTTCAGCTGTTTTCGAAAGTTCGCCAAATTGTTTTGCCGCCACTCGATTTGTCGAGCTGCGCCATGATGTCGGCGTGCGCAGCCAGCTCCTGCTCGCTGGCTTCGAGCACCGGCAGTTCGATGCCGCTCAGATCCAGCGCGACGACCTGGGTCTGGGTCTCTTCCTCGGTGCCGACATCGATCAGCAGGGCATCCTGGCCACGCGTCATGTAGACATAGACGTCGGCCAGCAGCTCGGCATCCAGCAAGGCGCCGTGCAGGGTGCGGCCCGAGTTGTCGACGCCCAGCCGATCGCACAGTGAATCCAGCGAGTTGCGTTTGCCCGGGAACATCTCCTTGGCCATGGCCAGGGTGTCGATGATGCCCGAGACATAGCTCTTCAATGGCGGACGCCCCAGAAGCTCAAGCTCCTTGTTGAGGAAGCCGACGTCGAAGGCCGCGTTGTGGATGATCAGTTCGGCGCCTTGGATGTAGTCCAGGAACTCATCCACCACCGCCACGAACTTGGGCTTGTCGCGCAGGAACTCGGTGGTCAGCCCGTGGATGCGCAGCGCGTCCTCATGGCTGTCACGCTCGGGGTTCAGGTAGTAGTGCAGATTGCGGCCGGTCAGCTTGCGGTTGACGAGCTCGACACAGCCGATTTCGATCACCCGGTCGCCGTTCTCGGCGGACAGGCCGGTGGTCTCGGTATCAAAGACGATCTGACGCGACATCAGTGATTCTCTTTGGCGTGGTTGATCGTGTACTTCGGGATCTCGATGGTGAGGTTGTCACGCGCCACGATGGCCTGGCAACTCAGGCGCGACTGCGGCTCCAGTCCCCAGGCCCGATCGAGCAGGTCTTCCTCGGTCTCTTCGGGATCGTTGAGCGAATTGAAGCCCTCGCGGACGATCACGTGGCAGGTGGTGCAGGCACAGCTCATGTCACAGGCGTGCTCGATGTGGATGTGGTTGTCGAGCAGCGCCTCACAGATGTTGGTGCCGGTGGCCACCTTGATTTCGGTGCCCTCGGGGCAGTACTCGGGATGGGGCAGGATTTTGATGACGGGCATGTCGATATTTCTGTAGGGGGGTGGACCTTGGAGCGGTGCTTCAGAGCGCGTCGACCTGGCGGCCGGCCAGGGCCTGCTGGATGCCCCGGTTCATGCGACTGGCGGCGAAGGACTCGGTCCCCTTGGCCAGGGCCTCGGTGGCGGCCTCGATGGTCTTGGCATCGTCCACTGCCTTGGCGGCCAGGGCGGCGTCGATCAAGGCGTCCAGGGTGGCACGTTCGGCCTCTGACAACAGATCACCGTCGGCTTTCAGGGCACTGCGGGTGGCCAGCACCATGCGGTCGGCTTCCAGGCGGGCCTCGGCCAGCGCACGGGCCTGCATGTCTTGCTGTGCGGTGCTGAAGCTGTCTTGCAGCATGCGAGCGATCTGCTCATCCGACAGGCCATAAGAGGGCTTGACCTCGATGGCGGCTTCGACGCCGCTGATCATCTCACGCGCGCCCACTTGAAGCAGCCCGTCCGCATCCACCGTGAAGGTCACCCGGATGCGCGCGGCGCCAGCCGCCATCGGGGGGATGCCCCGCAGTTCGAAGCGCGCGAGGCTGCGGCAGTCGGCCACCAGATCACGCTCGCCCTGCACCACGTGCAAGGCCAGGGCGGTCTGACCGTCCTGGTAGGTCGTGAAGTCCTGCGCCATGGCCGTCGGAATGGTCTGGTTGCGCGGCACGATGCGCTCCACCAGCCCGCCCATGGTCTCGATGCCGAGCGACAACGGAATCACGTCGAGCAGCAACAGGTCGCCGCTCTGGTCATTGCCGGCCAGTTGATTGGCCTGGACGGCAGCACCCAGTGCGACCACCTCGTCGGGATTGAGGTTGGTGAGCGGGGCTTTGCCGAAGTAATCGTGCACAGCCTGCTGGATCTGGGGCATGCGCGTGGAGCCCCCGACCATGACCACGCCTTGCACCTCGTCGCGTTCGAGTTGCGCGTCACGCAAGGCCTTGCGCACGGCGCTCAGGGTGCGGGTGGTCAGCGCTTCGGTGGCCGACTGGAAATCGGTGCGACGCACCGGATGACGCAGGGGGCCGGTGCTCAGATCGGCCACGAAGTCGACCACCTCCGAATCGGTCAAGGCCTCCTTGCAGGCCCGGGCCGCAACCCGCAGACGGGCGAGGTCATGTGCATCGTCGGTCTGGATGCCCGTCTGGGCCAGCACCCAGGCGGCCAGGGCCTGATCGTAGTCATCGCCGCCGAGGGCCGAATCGCCACCGGTGGCGATCACCTCGAACACCCCGCGGGTCAGACGCAGGATGGAGATGTCAAACGTGCCGCCGCCCAGGTCGTACACGGCGTAGATGCCTTCGCTGGCGTTGTCCAGGCCATAGGCGATGGCGGCCGCAGTAGGCTCATTGATCAGGCGCAGCAGCTTGATGCCGGCGAGCTGGGCTGCATCCTTGGTGGCCTGCCGCTGGGCGTCGTCGAAATACGCCGGCACGGTGATGACCGCACCGTACAGGTCGTCGTTGAAACTGTCTTCGGCCCGGTAGCGCAGCGTGGCCAGGATCTCGGCACTGATCTCGACTGGCGACTTGACGCCGGCCACGGTCCGCAGGCTGACCATGCCCTGCCCTGCTTCGCTCACAAAATCGTAGGGCAGGCGCGAGACCTCCTTGAGGTCGTTCAGACCACGCCCCATGAAGCGCTTCACCGAGACGATGGTGTTGCGGGGATCGATGGCCTGGGCCGGCAGCGCGTCAAAGCCGATCTGGCGCCCACCGCCCTCCAGATAGCGCACGGCTGAGGGCAGGATCACGCGGCCCTGGGCGTCCGGCAGGCATTCAGCCACGCCGTGGCGCATGGCCGCCACCAGCGAGTGAGTGGTGCCCAGATCGATGCCGACGGCAATGCGACGCTGGTGTGGATCGGGAGACTGGCCGGGCTCGGAAATCTGAAGAAGCGCCATGGAATTCTTTTCGGGTTCGGGGGATGCGACAAAGGCCACAAATGCGACAAAGGTCTATTGTCCCAGTTGATCCAGCCGGGACTCAATGTCGCGCTGAAATCGCGCAATGAACATGAGGGCTCTGACCTGCTGGGCAGCGGCAACAAATTGCTGCTCGTCGTCCAGCAGCCGCCGACAGGCTTCGATGGCC
>RXJO01000296.1:11542-12162 GCA_003987795.1 Curvibacter sp. | reverse complement strand
CGCTGATGCCGCACAGCACCCTTTTGGGCAGCGCCAACCTGCTGGTGTTGCCCAACATCGATGCGGCCAACATCTCGTACAACCTGCTGAAGACGGCGGCCGGTGGCAACATCGCGATCGGCCCGGTGCTGCTGGGCGCGGCGCAGCCGGTGCACATCCTGACCGCCAGCACCACGGTGCGCCGGATCGTGAACATGACAGCACTGACGGTGGCCGACGCCAACGCTTCGCGATAAGCAATCGCTCCATAGCGAGCGCTAACTTTTAGACGACGGAAACCCGAGCGCGGCTGCCCATTTTTTGGGCAGCCGCTTGCTTTTCAGGACCAGATACGTCAAACTTGCGACCTTGAAATTTTGGGGTTTACCCGGAGTTTCTGAAAGGTGTTATTTCATGCTGCGAAAAGTTGCCGCCAGAACAAGCCGATTCCTGCTGGTTTGTCTGATGTCGGCAGCGGCGCTCTCGGGCACCAATGTGGTGCATTCCCGCGAAGCGCCCGCGATCAGTGCCCAGGCCACGATCTCTCTGGCGGAACTGCCGGCGCAAGGGCGCCAGACCTATCAACTGATCCTGTCCGGGGGGCCTTTTCCCTTCGAGAAGGATGGTGTGGTCTTCGGCAA
>RXJO01000296.1:7804-11492 GCA_003987795.1 Curvibacter sp. | reverse complement strand
TCAGCCGCGTGGCTACTACCGTGAATACACCGTTCGGACTCCAGGCTCGCGTGACCGGGGTGCCCGGCGCATTGTCTGTGGGGGTCGCCAGATCACGGCGCCTGAAGCCTGCTACTACAGCCAAGACCACTATGCGAGCTTTCGCCGCATCGTCGAATGACCTTTGAAATCTACGCAGCCTCGATGGCGCCCCGGTCAGATACCCGGGCCGACAGCGTGGCAGGGCCCATTTTTTTTGACCATAGAGAAAGAGAAGCGGAGATGGATACGCCACTTCGTACCGTTCGAACCAACATCGTTCAGTCGATTCGGGCCTTTCGGGTACAAGACCTTCAGGCAGCAGCACGCGACCTGGGCCAGCACTTTCTGTACGCCAATCTGGCCAACGCCCAGTCTAAACAAGACGTGCTGGACATGATTGCTGCGCAATTCACCTTTCCGGCGCACTTTGGCAAGAATTTCGACGCCTTATATGACTGCATGACCGATCCCTTGCACAAATCGGGCCCGCAGCCAGGCTTCATCGTGGTGCTGGAGCAGATTCCAGCCCATGCCAAGTTCGACAAGGAAGCGCGCGAGCAGTTGCTGGACATCTTCCGCGACGCGGCGGACTACTGGGGAGACCGGAAGATTCCCTTCCGATGTTTCTATTCTTTTCTGTAGCCCGTTCTGCACAAGCTGGCCAAGCAGAACGGGCCAACGAGGCTGAAGTCGGCAAGACCCTGACCGGGATTGCCCTGAGCTCTGACAACGGCGACCGCATGCCCACCGACAAGCTGGTGGATGTCTCGCCTCAGGCGCTGCGCATGAGCAGCCCTTTCAACGCCGGTTATTGGTTGTCGGCGGCCTGAAACGCCCCACCGCGATCCCGTCAAAAGACCCGCAGTTGCACGCTGCGGGTTTTTTTTTGCCACCTTGGTTCGCCGTATCGAACTTGCCTTCAAAAAACCACTGCACTTGCGGGCAAGCCCTGCTTGCATGGCACGACTCGTGCAGGCACCATTCGCGCTCCTGACGCAGTGCAGCCCTCCAAATACCCACTTGGCCTGGCTTTTGCCTCTGCAATGACGATACGACCCAAAAGGTGCCTATGAACTTATTGAACCGCCTCTCCATCCGGGCACGCCTCTACTTCGGTACCGGATTCTCCCTGCTGCTGCTGACCGTCATCGGTCTGACCGGTTTCTGGGCCCTGCACAGCACCCAAGGCACCCTGAAGACCCTGCTTGAGCAGAAAGTACAGACCCTGACCTCGCTCGATGAATTGCGCCTCAAGGCGGCCGACATCCGCCGCAGCGAGAAAGACATCATCATCAGCTTCAACAACAGCGTGGAAGTCGGCAACCTTCGCGAAGCCTGGAAGAAACAGATGGGCAGCCTGCAGGGCGCGATCGGCACCCTCCAGGGCCAGAACACCGACGACGCCTCACTCACCGAATCCCTCAAGCAGGTGCTGGCCGCCCTGAAAGAGTACGAAACCGGCCTGAACCCCATCCTCGAACAGGTGGAACGCGCCCAGATCGACGGTGCAGCCGCAGGCGCCTATGCCGACCGCTTGAAAAAGCACATGGAGAGTGCAGACCAGACCCTGTCGCAGCTCAGCCACCAGGCCAGCGAGGCCATGCACAACGCCGAAGACAAGATGCAGCGCGACATCTACCGCCTGGGCTCGCTGATCGTGGCCCTGCTGGTGGTGGCGCTGGTGGTGCTGATCCCCTTGACCGTGTTCAGCGTGCGCGGTCTGGCCCGCTCCATCACCAAGGCACGTGACCTGGCGGAACGCATTGCCCAGGGCGACCTGTCCAACGAGGTGCGCAGCGAATCGGATGACGAAATCGGGCAACTGGTGAGCGCCATGGGTCAGATGCAGGAATCCCTGCGTGACCTGGTCAAGCAGGTGATGCAGGCCACCGAGAACATCGCCACCGCCAGCAGCGAGATCGCCAGCGGCAACAACGACCTGTCGCACCGCACCGAACAGACCGCGGCCAATCTGCAGAAGACCTCGTCCTCGATGGAGGCCCTGACGCACAACGTGCAACAGTCGGCGGAATCCTCACGCCAGGCCAGCGCGCTGGCGGGTTCGGCCTCCCAGGTGGCCGAGCAGGGCGGGCAGGTGGTGTCCCGCGTGGTGAGCACCATGGAAGAGATCCGCACCGCCTCTCGCAAGATCGGCGACATCACCGGCGTGATCGACGGCATCGCCTTCCAGACCAACATCCTGGCGCTCAATGCGGCCGTCGAAGCGGCCCGGGCCGGCGAACAAGGCCGTGGCTTTGCCGTGGTGGCCGGCGAGGTGCGCAGCCTGGCCCAGCGCGCAGCCCAGGCCGCGCGCGAGATCAAGAGCCTGATCGGCGCCTCGGAGGCCAAGGTCGAATCGGGATCCGAGCTGGTGCAGCAAGCCGGCAGCACGATGAGCGAGGTGGTGGTCTCCGTCCAGCGCGTGGCCCACATCGTGGCCGACATCACCCAGGCCACCGGCGAGCAGAGTGGCGGCCTCAGCGAAGTCAACTCGGCCGTGGCCCAGCTCGATCAGGTGACCCAGCAGAACGCGGCCCTGGTGGAAGAATCCGCTGCCGCGGCCCAATCGATGCAGACGCAGGCCGAGCAACTGGAGCAGCTGGTGCGCCGCTTCCGTCTGGGGGCCGGTGAACCCGCCACGCTGCGCCGCAGCCCCCCCAAAGCCATGCCGGTGCCGCTGAACCGTCCCGCTGCGGCGCCGCTGCCCCAAGGTCAGGCCGCGCCGGCTCGTGTGAGCGGCCCCGGCCAGGCCAAGCCGGCCGCGACGGCCAAGCCCGCAGCCATCGCCCACCAAGCCGAAGCCAAACCTTCGGCCAAGGTGGCCGCAGGCCAGGAAGACGACTGGGAAACCTTCTGACACTGATCGGCCGCTGAAGCGGCCGCCAGCGTGGCCTCAGAGTTGCTGAGCCAGGGCCACGTACTCGGCCACCGGCACTTCCTCGGCCCGGCGTTGGGTGTCGAACTCGCCGCCAAAGTCACGCGCTTCGAGCCAGCGACCCAGCGTGTGGCGCAGCAGCTTGCGACGCTGACTGAAAGCCACCTGCACCAGCTCTTCAAGCAGCTTGGGACTCAGGGGGGCCGGCTCGGCGTGCGGCACCATGCGCACCACGGCGCTGTCCACCCGAGGAGGCGGATCAAAGCTCTCGGGCGGCACGAACAGCACGTTCTGCATGGCGTAGCGCCATTGCAGCATCACGCTGAGCCGGCCGTAGTCCGAGGTGCTGGGCCCGGCCACCATGCGGTCGATGACCTCTTTTTGCAGCATGAAGTGCTGGTCTTCGACCACCGCCACATGCTCGAGCAGGTGGAACAGGATAGGCGTGGAGATGTTGTAGGGCAGGTTGCCGACCACACGCAGGCGCGGCACCCCCAGGCTCTGGGCCAACGCGGTGAAATCGACCTTCAGCACATCCGACTCGACCACGTTGAGCTGAGGGTGTTCACGCAGGCGACGGGCCAGGTCTCGATCGAGCTCGATCACCGTGAGGCGGCCCACGCGCTCGACCAGCGGCTGGGTCAGGGCGGCCAGGCCGGGACCGATCTCGACCATGGGTTGGCCGGGCTGCGGCGCGATCTCGTCGACGATGCCATCGATGATCGCGCGGTCGGACAGGAAATGCTGACCGAAACGTTTGCGGGGAATGTGTTTCATGGCTTATTGCGGCTG
>RXJO01000296.1:0-7754 GCA_003987795.1 Curvibacter sp. | reverse complement strand
CTCTTGGGCCCAGCTCACATAAGCCTCTTCCATCTTCTTTTCGCGCAGCATGTTGCGCGCCACCTCGCGCTGGTCACGCAAGGACATCGGCGCGTCGCGCCGCTCCATCAACTGGATCAGGTGCACGCCGAAACGCGACACCACCGGCTCGCTGACCTCGCCGGGCTCCAGCCGGTTCATCACCTCTTCGAACTCAGGCACGAACTGGCCTGGGTTGACCCAGCCCAGGTCGCCGCCTTGCTTGGCGCTGCCGTCCTGAGAATGCTCGCGCGCCAGATCGGCGAACGAGGCCCCCCCTTCGACGATGCGCTGGCGGTAGCCCTTGATCAGCGCCACCGCAGCGCTTTCACTGAGTTTGGGGCCGGTGCGCAGCAGGATGTGGCGGGCGCGCGACTGGGGCACGGTCACCACCGCCGGCTTCGGGTCGTTGCGATCCAGCACCTTGAGGATGTGGAAACCGGCGCCGCTGCGGACCGGACCGACGATGGCCTGCACCGGCGCATCCTTGACGGCATTGATGAAGATCTCGGGGTAGCGCTCGGCCGCGCGCAGGCCCATCTCGCCACCCCGGGTGCGGTCGGTGCCATCGGAATAGTCGCGCGCCAGCGTGGCGAAGTCGACCCCGGCACGGGCCTGGGCGGCCACCCGGTCGGCACGGGCCTTGAGGTTGGCCACCGCCTCGGCCGACGCGCCCTCGGGCACGGCCACCAGCACCTGGGCCAGGTTGATCTCCTGCTGGGCCAGGGAGGCCCGGGCCAGTTGCTCCTGCAGAAACTGGTCGATCTCCAGGTCGGTGACCTTGGCGCGGGGTTCCACCTCGCGCTCGCGCAGGCGCGCCAGCAGCAGTTGGGTCCGCAGGTCATCACGCAATTGCTTGAGGCTCAGGCCATCCTGGCCCAAACGGCTGCGCAACTCAGCCACGCTGAGCTGGTTCTGACGGGCGATGTTCTGCTCGGCCAGGTCGATGGCGCCTTCCTCGACCTTCAGACCTTGCTCGGCGGCCAGTTGGGCCTGGGCCTTCTCGCCGATCATGCGCTCGAGCACCAGCCGATCGAGTTCGGCCGCCGAAGGCGGGGTGGTGCCTTGCTGGGACAGCTGCTGCAGGGTGCGGGCCACGCGGGCTCGCACCTCGTTGTTGGTGATGGGCTCGGAGTTGACCACCGCCACGATGTAGTCGGCCTGTTGCGGTCCGCTGGGAGGGGCACTGCGCACGGACGGCGCCGGGGCAAATGCAGACGACGAGGCGCTGCCAGGCATGCGGATGCCCTGGGCCTGGACTGACCAGGCAGTCAGGCAGGCCAGCGTCAGAACGGTGAGGCGTTGGATCATCATGGAAGAAAAGCTCTGGCCTGGGCCTTAGTCATAGTTGCTGAAACGGCTCGGCGCCGTGACCTGCTCGCGCAGGTACTGGTAGCGCGGAATGCTTTGCCGCAAGGTCTGCAGAGGGCTGGCCCCGATGCGGGAGAAGCCCACGAATTCGATCTGGAACAGGATGCGGGTGTTGGCCGTCACCAAAGTGGTGTTGAGCCGGTCCAGCACGACACGGCCGATCCAGCAGTCGGCATCGTACTCAAAGCCCACGATGGCGTCGACCATGCGGGCGTTCATCATGTCGTAGTTCAGGCGACCCACGCCATACCAGCGCCCCGGGCCCAGGCCACGGCCAGGCCCTTTGTCCACGCCTTTGTCACCCCACAGGTCGTTCAGGGGCCACTGCCAGCCGATGTCGATCTGCTCGCTGTTGCCACGCTGGAAGCGGTAGGCGGCATTCACCACCCGGTAATTGCTGGGGCTGTAACGCGCACTGACAGACGAGGTGTTGGTCACCTTGGTCTCGGGGTTGACCGACACCGTGGTGTCGAACATCCACTGCGGCGTCCAGTTGACGGCCGCGCCCAGCAGCAGATCGCTGGCGCGGTTGGTCACCGCCGTGCCGCCGGGCATGGTGACCAGCTGATCACGGAACAGCAGGCGCTGGGCAATGCCGAAACGGGCGATCTCGGCGCCGCTGTCGGGTGCCAGCAGGCGGCTGGTCACACCCAAGGTGAGCTTGTTGCTGTCGGACAGGCGATCGTGTCCGCCGAAGGCGTTCTCGGTGTAGATGGTGGCGAAGTTGAAATCATTGAGCGCCGTGTCGTACACCGGGAGCGTGCTCTGGTTGCGGTAGGGCGTGTAGACGTACATGGCCCGGGGCTCCAGCGTCTGACGGTAAGCCCGACCGAAGTAACTGGTGTCGCGTTCGAAGAACAGGCCACCGTCCAGGCTGAAGGTGGGGGCCGACAGGGCCGCCGTGCTGCGGCCATCGCTCAGCGGGGCGCTGAAACTGTAGTTGCTGGTGTACAGCTGCAGCTTGGGCGTGAAGAACCAGCCCGGCGCCAGCCAGGGCCGGCTGATCTGGGTCAGGGCGTAGCTGCGCTGGGCGTTGGGCTGGCTGGTCAGGGTCGGGTCGGCCTGGAACTGGGTGTGGTCGGCCTCGACCATGAAGTCGAAACCGGCCAGGTTGTTCTTGGTGTAGCGCCCCAGGAACTGCGGTGCGCGGTCGTAGGGAGGCGTGATCGGCGAGGTCACGTCCTGCAGGGTCTGCCACTTCAGGCGACGGAACTGCGCGAAATATTCGTTGCGGGACCAGGTCAGCGAGACATCATTGGGCAGCAGGCGCTGGGTCAGCGACGGGATGCTGCGGTTGAAGTCACGCCAGTAGTTGTCGTCGCTGACACGGTTCAGGTTCACGCCCAGGCCCACGGCCCCCAAGCCGGGAAGACCGGTGTCCACCTGCCCTGTGTGGTTGACCGAGTAGCCCCAACGCGAGCTGTCACGCAGCTTGTCGCTGGGCATGTAATCGCCCCACAACTGGCCCCGGTAGCCGTTTTCAAGGTAGCGGAAATCACCCGCCAGGTCGAGCCCGCGCTTGGACATCAGCGTCGGGTAGAAGGTGGCGTCGCGGTTGGGCGCGATGTTCCAGTAATAAGGTTGGGTGTACTCGAAACCATCACGCGAGGACACCCCCACCGAGGGCGGCAACCAACCCGACTTGCGCGCATCGCTGAGCGGAAAGCTCAGCTCCTTGGCGCGCAGCACCGGCTTGCCGTAAAACTCCAGCACCCCGTTCTGGGCGGTGCCGATGCTGTCCTCCTGGTCCAGCTTGACGGCGTCGGCGCGCAACAGCCAGGCCGGCATCCAATCAGGGCCCGGGGTGGGTCGGCAGGTGCTGTAGGTGCCGTTGCGCACCACCATGTGGTTTTCGCCCACAAAGTCGATGCGGGCCGCGTCGCCATAGGCCTGGGTGGCCAGGAATTCGTAGTGCGGCTGGGTGAAGAAGCCCTCGAAGGCATCGACCTTGAGCTCAAGCTCACGGCCCTGATAGGTGTTGCCGGCGCGGTTGATGAACACGTTTCCCCGGGCCCGGGCCAGGTCGTCCGGCTGGAAATACTCCAGGCGGTCGCCCCGGATCACGGTGTCGGCACGGCGCAATTCGCCATGGCCTTCGACCACGGTCTGCAGCTCGCTCTGGCCGGAGATCTGGTCGCCCGTGATGAAGGTGGGCATCTGCGGACGCACCAGCGGCGAAATCCGCTCTTGCAGCAGCGGAGACGTCCGCAGCCGGGGCCCTGGCGCATCGTCGGGCTCGCCAGCCTGGCCCCAGGCGCCCTGGCACATCAGGGTCACCAGCAAGGCCACCGGGCTGAGAAGGAAAGGCCGCCGGGCGTGGTTTCTCGGTTCAAGCATCGGTCGGTGCATCCATCGCAGGCAATCAGGGGTCGGACTCGGGGGGAGAGGCAGGCAGGGCCAGACCGGATCGGACCGGGCCGGGTTTGTAGAATTCGATTATCCATGACCCAGCCTGTGCCCAACTCCCCCGCCGCCAACACCCCCGCCCCGGTGCTCTGGTCCGACCCGGCCCGCGAAGCCGCCTTTCACCAATGGCTGAGTGCCGTGGCCCCGCGCCACGGGCTGGAGCCCGCCAGCCTGAGCCTGGCCTCGGCCGACGCCAGCTTCCGCCGTTACCTGCGCCTGCAGGGCAGCCAGGGGCCGCGCATCGTGATGGACGCTCCCCCCGACAAGGAAAACTGCGCGCCCTTCGTGCAGGTGGCCGCGCTGATGGCCGAGGCCGGTCTGAACGTGCCTCAGGTGCTGGAATGGGAGCAGTCCACGGGCTTCATGCTGCTCAGCGATCTGGGCCAGCAAACCATGATGAGTGCCCTGGACGCCGCCCAGCCCCAGGCCGCCGCGCCGCTGTACGACCAGGCCACCAGCCTGCTGGTGCGCTGGCAACAGGCCTCGCGCCCCGATGTGCTGCCCGCCTACGACGAAGCCCTGCTGCAGCGCGAACTGTCCTTGTTCCCCGACTGGTACCTGGCGCAGCACCGCCAGTTCAGCCTGGATGACACCCAGCGCACCATGCTGAGCAAGACCTTCGACACCATCGTGCGGCACAACCTGGCCGCCCCCAAGGTCTATGTGCACCGCGATTTCATGGCGCGCAACCTGATGCTGGGCCAGCCCGATGCCCAGGGCGTGCCCGGTCCGCTGGGCGTGCTCGACTTCCAGGATGCGGTCTACGGGCCCATCACCTACGACATCGCCAGCCTGATGCGTGACGCCTTCCTGACCTGGGAGGAAGATTTCGTGCTGGACGTCACCGTGCGCTACTGGCAGAAAGCCCGCAAGGCCGGCCTGATGGATTTCGAAGACTGGCACAGCGATTTCGGCAGCTTCTACCGCAGCGTCGAATGGATGGGCCTGCAACGCCACCTGAAAGTGGCCGGCATCTTCGCCCGCCTCACCCTTCGTGACGGCAAGCCACGCTACCTGGCCGATGCGCCGCGCTTCATCCATTACATCCGGTCCACCGCCAGCCGTTACCGCGAACTGGGCCCGCTGCTGCGCTTCATCGACCAGGTCGAGAACCTGCAGGCCCTCACCGGCTTCGCCTACGGGCGGATGTGAGCATGGCACGCTTCCACTGCCCCAGCCCGCTGCACAGCGGCGCCACCCTGAGCCTGCCGGCCGCCACCGCGCGCCATGTGCAGGTGCTGCGCCTGCAGCCTGGCGGGGTCATCACCCTGTTCAATGGCGAGGGCGGTGAATTCGAGGCCACCGTGACCCGCATGGGCCGCTCCGATGTCGAGGTCGAGGTGGGGCAGCACCACCCCATCGAGCGCGAGCTGGAGCGTGCCGTGCACCTGGTGGTGGCGATGCCGGCCAACGACCGCATGGACTGGCTGGTCGAAAAAGCCACCGAGCTGGGGGTCGCCAGCCTGACGCCCGTGATGAGCGCCCACAGCGTGCTGCGACTCAAAGGCGAGCGAGCCGACAAGAAAGTGGCCCACTGGCAGGCGGTGGCCGTGGGCGCCTGCGAACAATGCGGGCGCAACCGGGTGCCCCTGATCCACCCGGTGACCGAGCTGACGGACTGGTTGCGCCAGCACCCGGCCTCCACAACCGCCTCCGGGGACACCCGCCTGCTGCTGTCGCTGCGCGAAGGCAGCCAGCCCTTGCGCCAGCGCCTGGCCCGGCAAGACGGGGCACTGACCCTGCTCAACGGCCCCGAAGGCGGGCTGCAGGCCGAAGAGGAAGAGGCCGCCGTGGCCGCCGGGTTCCTGCCCACCAGCCTGGGGGCACGCGTGCTGCGCGCCGAAACCGCGCCCTTGGCCGTGCTGGCCGGTGTGGGCAACGGCTGAGCGACCCGCCCCCTGTCTGGCTCAGGGCATGGGCAAACAGTGCAGCCCCGCCTCTCGCCGCCCCCCTGTGCCCGGACCCAGCCCTTGCAGCACGACGCTGTCGAGCTCGGGCAGATAGACCACGCTGGCGGGCCCCAGCACGGTGTAGCGCGGGCTGTCCTTGAGGTGCTCCTCGAACACCGCCTGCACGCCGCTGAGCACATGTTCGATCACCAGGCGCCGCCGCCCCGTGTAGAGGCGTTCCGCCTTGCGGCCGGCGTGCGCCGGGGCCAGTCGGCTCTGGCCCTCGAAGCTCAGGCGCAGGCGCAAGGCGCCGTCGTGGCTCAGGCATTGCCCCTCCAGACCGCCCAGGCAACGGGGCGGGAGGGCCAGTTCCTCATCGGGCAACGGGTGCAGTTCAGGTTCGTTCAGGCGCTCGGTGGGCTGGGCCTTGAGGCGGGGGCAGGCGCGGCCGCCGGGGTCGCTCTCCAGCATCCACAAGCTGACCGGCGCTGCGCGGTTGGACCCAGCCGGGCTGGCCAGAAAGTACTGGCCCTGATCGCTGCGCCACCAATGCCAGTTGGGCACGGGCACGGCCACCGGCTCAGGCCAGGCCATGGAACGCACCGGCCAGGGACCGCGCACAGCCTCCAGGGCGGCCGGGGCGGCCAAAGGCAGAGAAAGCAGGCCCAGCAGGGCCAGCACAGACACGACACGCATCAGGCGATCCGGGGTCAGGAAAGCCTCTGAGTTTAGAGGGTGTCTGCGCACGCCCGGTGCGCAGCACTCCCGTGCCGATGTCAGCGCCGTGCCAGCGCCGCCTCGCGCAGCCCCTTCAGGGTGCCCGCCGGAGTGATGGCCTCGGGGTCGAGCAGGCAGTGCAGGAGGGCGGGCAGGCCGCTGGCGCGGGCCCGCGCCAGCGCAGGGGCGAAATCCTCGGTGCGCTCGACCCGTTCACCATGGCCGCCGAAGGCCACGGCATAGGCCCGGAAATCGGGGTTCTTCAGCATCGTGCCGCTGACACGCCCCGGGTACTCGCGCTCCTGGTGCATGCGGATGGTGCCGTACATGGCGTTGTCCAGCAGCACCACGATCACGGGCAGGCCGTACTGCACCGCGGTGGCGAACTCCTGGCCGTGCATCATGAAATCGCCGTCGCCCGCAAACACCACCACCTCGCGCTGCGGCCACAGACGCTTGGCGCCGACGCCCGCGGGCAGACCGTAGCCCATGGAGCCGCTGGTAGGCGCGAGCTGGCTGCCGTGATGGCGGAAGGGCCAGAACCGGTGCACCCAGGTGGCGAAATTACCGGCCCCGTTACAGAAGATGGTGTCGGCCGGCAGCACCTCGCGCAAGTGCTGCATCACCGCCCCCATCTGCAAAGGCCCGGGGATGCGGATGGGGGCCGGATCGCTCCAGCGCAGGTAGTCGGCATGGGCATCGTCCACCCGGGCACGGTCCGGTGCCGGTGCCGGCGCAGGCGCGGGCAAGCCGGCCAGGGCTGCCGCCAGCGCCTGGGGCGTGGCATGGATCGCCAGGTCGGGCCGGTACAGGCGCCCCAACTCATCGGCATCGGCATGCACATGCACCAGGGGCTGGCCCGGGTTGGGGATGCCGAGCAGCTCATAGCCCTGCGAAGGCACCTCCGACAGGCGCCCGCCCACCAACAGGACCAGATCGGCCTCGCGGATGCGCGCCAGCAGACGCGGATTGACGCCCAGCCCCAGGTCGCCCGCATAGCAGGGGTGGTCGGCGCTGAACAGCATCTGGCGCCGGAAGGAACAGGCCACCGGCAGCGCATGCGCCAGGGCGAAGGCCTCGAACTGCCGCACCGCCTCGGGCGACCAACGCGAACCGCCCAGGATGGCAATGGGTCGCTGCGCGCTCAGCAATCGCTGCTGCAAGTCGGCCAGTTCGGCGACGCCCGGGTGGGTTTCGGGCGCTGCAAAGGGCCGGGCGTCGACCACGCTCGCGGCCTCGGTCAGCATGTCTTCGGGCAAGGCCACCACCACCGGCCCGGGACGACCCGATGTGGCCACCTGGAAGGCGCGCGCCACCAGCTCGGGCACCCGGGCGGGGTCGTCGATCTGCACC
>RXJO01000590.1 GCA_003987795.1 Curvibacter sp. | reverse complement strand
GGTGCTGCCATTTCTCTTCGCCAAACAGGCGGTCATCGATCAAGCCCACCTGGGCCGGGTAGCGGCGGGTGATGTGGGCGGTGCCAAACAGAACATCCCAGAAGAACAGCAGGTTGCCGAAGTTGCCCTTGTAGTGGCCGACGCCGTCGTCGTTGGTGATGGCATGGTGGGCCCAATGCGTGGCCGGGGTGGAGATGGTGCGCTCCAGCAACCACACCAGCGGGTGCAGGGCCCGGATGCGGTACAGCGGCTCGTCCCAGCGCCAGGCGCAATGCGCGCCGAGGATCACCAGCAGTTTCACGACCAGGTAGCCGGCATAGACCCAGCCGCCCACGCCCAGGTACAGCAGGGCCCCGCCGATCCACAGACCCGGCATCATCAGGTAGTAGAAGAAGTTGTTGCGGTAGGTGATGCGGATGCTCATGTAGCTTGCCGAGTGGTGGGCCCGGTGCAGTGGCCACATCAGAGGCGAGTGCGACAGGCGGTGCCACCAGTACTGGGTCATGTCGTCACCGATCAGCAGCAGGCCCACCATGGCCCAGCCCGGCAGATCGGCCAGGCGGTTCTGCCAGTCGGGGGCCAGCCAGGCGCCCAGCTGGGCGGTGGCCCACAGGGCCAGGGGCTGGGTGACGGCCAGCAGGCTCAGGAACATCAGCAGTTCGAGCTTGGTGTCGTTGGCGTTGGCCGTCACGGTACGCTGGTAGCGTCGGGTGACATATTCCATCAGCGCGAAGCCGATCATGGCGCACAGGATCAGGGTGTTCTGGAACTGGTTGGCGGTCACGTGGAAGTCTCCATTCGTTTTTTCGCGAATGTAAGACGCGTGTTTTAATGTGTCTATTGCATTGTCTGCATGATCCTGATGTGATTGGCGCATCGTCCATGATCAATCTGAACCAATACCGCCATGTGCTGGCCTTGGCCGAGGAGCGCCATTTCGCCCGAGCGGCCGAGCGTGTGCACCTGAGCCAGCCGGCTTTCAGCCGCAGCATCCAGGCCATCGAGGCCCAGCTGGGTCTGCGCTTGTTCGAGCGTCAACCGGGTGAGGTGCGCCCGACGCCTGCAGGGGCCTTTTTGCTGGAGCGCGCACGCCGCCTGCTGTTCGAGGCCCGCTGTCTGGAGCGCGATCTGGCCTTGTACCTGGACCATCAACTGGGCGATGTGGCCTTCGGCATGGGGCCGATGCCCAATGTGACCCTGGGCCCGCAGGTGGTGGCCGAGGTCCGTCGGGCCCATCCTCACATCCGGATGCGGCTGGAGATCAACAACTGGGCCTTGCTGCTGGAGCGCCTGCGGCTGGAGCAAATCGAGTTTTTCGTGGCCGAGGTGCGTGATCTGCCCTCGGACCCGGCTTTGCAGGTCGAGCCTTTGATGCGGCAGGTCGGCCGCTTCTATGTCCGGGCCGACCACCCCCTGGGCCGCGGCGAGCATCGTCTGGCCGAGGTCTGGCCCTTTGGGGTGGGAACCACCCGCCTGCCTGCCGCACTCAAGTCGGTGCTGGGCCAGTTGGGGGGCGATGCGGCACTGGCCCAGCCTGCGCTGGAGTGCGATGACCCCAGGCTGTTGCACCAGATCGGCCTCTGCACCGACACCGTGATCGCCACCACTGAATTGGCAGTGGCCGATCTGGTGGCTCAAGGCCGGTTGCGTGCCTTGGAGCTGCCCGAACTGCCCCTGGTCTATGCCGACATGGGCATCGTGCGCCTGCGCCATCGGACGCCCGCACCGATGGCCTTGAAGGTCATCGAGCTGTTCCAGCGCTTCGCGCTGGAGGGCGTCGGCTCAGGCGGCTGACAACAGCCGGCTTTCGATGAAGGCCCATTGCTCAGGCGTGACTTCGGTGATGGACAGACGGTTGCCACGCTGCAGCACCGTCATCTCAGCCAGTTCGGGCTGGGCGCGCAACTCGGCCAGGCTGATCACGCGGGTCTTGCGCAGGGCTTGCACATCGAGCAGCAGCCAGCGCGGCGCCGAAGGGGGGGATTTGGGGTCGAAGTAGGGCGAAGAGGGCTCGAACTGCGTGGGGTCGGGCCGCACGCCCGAGGCCACCCGGGCCAGGCCGGCGATGCCGGGTTCGGCGCAGCTCGAGTGGTAGAACAACACGCCGTCGCCGATCTGCATCTGGTCGCGCATGAAGTTGCGGGCCTGGTAGTTGCGAACGCCGGTCCAGGGCACGGTGGCCTGCGGGGCGGCCAGGGCGTCATCGATCGAGCACTCCTCGGGCTCGGATTTCATCAGCCAGTAGCGGGGGGATCTGTTCATGGGCTTTCGGATCAGGAAGGCGTTTTGTCTGACAAACGGTTGTTGCTAGGGCTTGCACAATGGTGTGCCGGTGCTTGATTTTGAACATCGGCGCCTCAGCAACTACGCCACGGAGCTCGTCCATGTCTTCTGATTCTCCTCGTCTTCTGATCATTTCCGGCAGCGCCCGGCAAGGATCGCTGAACCGTCGCCTGGCCCATGCGGTGGCCTTGGGGGCGGTGCAGGCCGGTTTTGTTCCTCATGAACTCGATCTGCGCGGCCTGGAGCTGCCGCTGTACGACGGCGATGCCGAGGCAGCCCACGGCGTGCCCGCTGGCGCGACGGCCCTGCAGCAGGCCTTGATGGACAGCGATGCCCTGGTGGTGGTCACACCCGAGTACAACGGCTTTCCGACACCTTTGTTCATCAATGCCTTCGACTGGCTGTCGCGACTGCCCACCGGCGTGGCCGCCACCGCCAACAAACCCACGGCCCTGCTGTCGGCCTCGCCCGGCCCCATGGGCGGCCTGCGGGCACTCAACTATGTGCGCCAGTTCCTGCAGATGAACTTCGCCTCGCTGGTGGTGCCGCAGCAGTTTGCCCTGGGGCGTGCGGCCGAGGCCTTCACGGACGAAGGCGCCCTCAGCGACGACAAGACCCGACAGGCCGTGCAGGGTGTTCTCGAGGCCCTGGGCCGACTGACCCGCGCCGTCCGCTCTGCCTGAGCCGGTCTCAGTCCTTGATCGGGTGGTCGTATCGGATGAAGCCCCGGTACTCGGCCACCCGGTCGTACAGACGGCGGGCCCGTTCGTTGTGCGTCTGGGTCAGCCAGTACAGGCGCTGCGCTCCGGCTGCCCGGGTGGCTTGTGCCACGGCATCGATCAGTGCGGCGGCCACGCCGTGGCCGCGATGGGCCACT
This sequence comes from Curvibacter sp., assembly GCA_003987795.1. GTDB lineage: Bacteria > Pseudomonadota > Gammaproteobacteria > Burkholderiales > Burkholderiaceae_C > Curvibacter. The sequence goes on along the minus strand of RXJO01000590.1, from coordinate 8,951 downwards.
GACACATACAGATCCTGCAGATAGCAGACCTGAGGGGCCCAGGTGCTGTCGTGGAACAGGTAGTGGGTGATGCCCACCAACTGCCCCTGCAGCCGGGCGCCCAGTCCGTGCACGCCCCCATCTGACATGAGCCGCTCCCAGGCTTGCTGGTATTCCTCCGTGCTGGTGGCGGTCTCGTAAAACGCCTTGTAGCCCTGGGCGAGGGGCAGCCAGCCGGCAAAGTCGCCGCGCTGCAGGGGGGCGATGACGATCGCTTCAGCGTGATCCGGGTGGATGGGCTGGCTCATGCGGCCTCCGGTGCAAAGCGAGGCTCGCAGTGGATGAGGGTGCGGACCGAATTGGCCAGAAAGCAGGCCTCGTGCGCCTGATGGTGCAGCGCCACCAAAGCCCCCTCGTCGCGTGTGCTGCCCGCCGCCAGGCGCACCACGGGCCGCAGCGTCACTTCGGTCATCACCTGCCGCCCCTGGGCATCGGGGGCCATCACGCCGCTGGCCTCGTCGTCATAGGCCTCGATCGCCCAGCCGGCGCGGGCGGCCAGGTCGAGGAACCACAGCATGTGGCAGCTCGACAAGGCCGCCACGTAAGCCTCCTCGGGGTCGACTCCTGCTGGGTCGGACCAGGGCAGGGGGACCACATGCGGTGAGGAGGAGGCCGGCACGCTCACGCCGCCATCAAAGTGCCATTGGTGGCGCCGGCTGTATCGCCGCTGGCGGAAGTTGCCGTCATCGAGTTGCCAGCGCACGCTGGCGGTGTAGTGGGCCATGGGGGTTTCCGTTTCGCTCTGGCTTGTGGAATGATTCCTCAGTCTATTTTGAAAATATTGCATTCAAGGGGCCAATCGTTGGTGAAACACCGGACCAATCGGGCGTCCACGCGCCGCCAGCAGGTTTATGAGCAGTTGCGGCTGGCCATCGAGCAGGGCAGCCTGGCGGCGGGCAGCCGCTTGCCGGCCACGCGCGATCACGCCCGCACCTTGGGGGTGTCGCGCAACACCTTGCTGTGGGCCATGGAGCGTCTGCAGGCCGAGGGCTATGTGGTGGCCCGCGTGGGGGATGGCACCTACGTCAGCGCCAAGCTGGCACCGCCGCAGGCCACAGGGGCCCTGCGCGCCGTGCCCGGCGGGCTGTCGCGGCGCGGCGAGCTGATGGCCGAGACGGTTCGGCAGTGGAGCCCGCCCACTCAGGCCGCCAGCGCGTTTCGCATCGGCGCGCCCGATGTGACCCACTTTCCCTTCGCCACCTGGGACCGGCTGGGCCGGCAGCGAACGCTGCAGCAGCGCCAGGCCCAGGCCCAGTACCTGGACCCTGCCGGCGATCCGGCATTGCGCGAGGCGATCGCGCAGTGGCTGTGGGCCTCGCGCGGCATCCGCTGCGACGCCGGTCGGGTGCTGGTGTGCTCGGGTTCGCAGCAGGCACTGGATCTGGTGGGCCGCCTGCTGCTGGATGTCGGCGATGAGGTGCTGGTCGAAGACCCGGGGTATCCGGGCATCCGGGCCAGCCTGCTGGGCCATGGGGTGCAGGCCCGGCCGGTGCCTCTTGATGACGAGGGTCTTTGCATCGCTGAGGCCGAGCAGCAATGGCCCCGGGCCCGCCTGGCCGTGGTCACGCCCACGCATCAGTTTCCGACCGGCGTGCGCATGAGCCTGGCGCGCCGTCAGGCGCTGCTGGACTGGTCGCACCGCCAGCAGACCTGGGTGATCGAAGACGACTACGACGGCGAGTTCCAGTACGGCCCGCACCGCTTGCCCGCCCTGTGCAGCCTGCCCCGATCTGAGCGGGTGCTGTACGTGGGCACTTTCTCCAAGACGCTGCATCCTGGTCTGCGGCTGGGATTCATCGTGTTGCCGCCGGCCTGGGTGGCACCGTTTGCCATGGCACGGGCCTTGAGCGACCGCCATGCCCCGGGCGACCCCCAGGCGGTGCTGGCCGACTTCATCGCGCAAGGGCATCTGCTGCGTCATCTGCGGCGCATGCGCGAGCTGTATCAGGCCCGTCAGAAGGTGATGATCGCCGCCCTGGCCGAGGCCAGCGACGGCGCGGTGCAGCTGCAGCCCAGCGACCGGGGCATGCACCTTTGCCTGGAGCGGCCCACCGACACCGACGATGAAGCCCTGAGCCGCAAGGCGGCCGCCCTGGGCGTGGTGCTGACCCCGTTGTCACGCTATGCCATGGTCTCACCGCGCCGGGGCTGGCTGTTCGGCTATGCGGGGTATGACCGGACATGCTGCAGGCCGCAGCCCGACAGGTCGGCCCCTTGTTCAAGGCCTGATGAAGGGGCGTTGCCGGGGGTCACCCAGGCGACGAGGTGACCGGGCTTGCCCCAATGCGGCCGGCGCCCGGTCTGCCCAGAATCAGGCTTTGTCCTGTTGCCGGAGTCTGGCCCGATGCCTTCGTCCCCCCTGTCCCCCCTCCGTCCTTCCCGCCGCCAGGTGCTGGCCGCCGCCGCCGGTTCGGTGGCCACATTGGCTGCCCCGGCCTGGGCCCAGAATGCCGGCTGGCCGAGCAAACCCATCCGGCTGATCGTGCCTTACACGCCGGGCGGCTTCACCGACCAGATGGCCCGCCTGGTCCAGAACGGCCTGCAGCAGAGACTGGGCCAGACCGTGCTGATCGACAACAAGCCCGGCGCCGGCAGCGTGATCGGGGTCGATGCGGTGGCCAAGTCGGCGCCAGATGGCAGCACCTTCGGTGTGGTCATCGCGGCCTACGCCGCCAACAACACGCTCTACCCCAAGCTGCCCTATGACGCGCGCAAAGACCTCACCGGGGTGGCGCTGATGGGGGTGTCGCCCCTGGTGGCGGCCGTGCCGCTGGAGGCCCCCTTCAAGACCGCCCAGGAGCTGATCCGCTATGCCAAGGCCCACCCGGGCAAGGTCAGCTATGGCTCGTCGGGCAACGGCTCGGCCGTGCACCTGACCACCGAGCTGTTCAAGATGCAGACCGGGGCCTACATGGTCCACATCCCCTACCGTGGTGCGGCACCGGCTTTGACCGATCTGATCGGCGGGCAGATCCAGCTTTTCTTTGATGCAGCCACTGGCCTGATCAACATGGGCAAGCAGGGCAAGGTGCGTCTGATCGGGGTGGCCAGCGATCGCCGACTGCCCGTGCTGCCCGAGGTGCCCACCTTCATCGAGCAGGGGTTCAAGAACTTCACCGGCAGTACCTGGGCCGGCATGATCGCCCCGGCAGGCACCCCGCGTGACATCCTCAAGCGCATGTCCGACGAGGTGAGCCGCATCGTGCGCAGCGAGGAGATGCGGCCCCGTCTGGAGGCCATGGGCACTTTCCCGGCCGGCGGCACGCCCGAAGAGTTCGATGCCTTCCTGGCCAGCGAAACCGCCAAATGGGGCAAGGTGATCCGTGAAGCGGGCGTGACACCCGACTGAGTTTTGGGCCTGCGGAGCCTGCGATTGGCTCCGGCACACGGCATTTCGCGCCGGTCTGACGCTGGTTTGTCGCAAGTCAGTGGCCGGTTCGGGGGGGGCGGTCGACACTGCCGACACTTGTTCAACCAGGAGTCGCAACCATGTCGATCTTGCAACGTGCCTTCCGTGTGCTGCCTGCGGGCCTTGTTTCCATGTTTCTGGGCGCTGGCCTCGCCCAGGCTGCCGACCTGACCGTGGTGGTCGGTGGCGTCACCAAGGCTGAAGGCCAGGTGATGGTGGCCTTGTTCAATGACGCTGCGGGCTTTCCGCGTGGCAAGGTGCTTAACGGTCAGATGACCCCCGCCAAGCCCGGGCAAGTTGAAGTGACCTTCAAGGACCTGGCCCCTGGCACCTATGCAGTGTCGGCCTACCAGGACCTCAACAGCAACCAACGCCTGGACGCCAACATGGTGGGCATGCCCACTGAACCCTACGGCTTCTCGCGCGATGCGAAGGGGCAGTTCGGCCCACCGAAATTTGGCGATGCCGCCATCCAGGTGGGCTCTGAGGCACAGCGCATCCAGTTCAAGCTCTCGGGTCAGTGAGGAGGGCCGCATGAACCATGCAAGCAATCCCTCGGAGCCTCTGTTGTCCCTGCGCAGCATCGAGCGTGAGTTCGCCCTCGGCGAGACCCGCATCCGAGCGCTGCGCGGCATCGACCTGGATGTGGCGCCGGGCGAGTTCATGGCCATCTGGGGGCCGTCGGGCAGTGGCAAGTCGACCCTGCTGAACCTGTTGGGCCTGATCGATGCGGCCGACAAAGGCGTGTTGCGTTTCGAGGGCCAGGACGTGAGCCAGCTCTCGGATGACGCGCTGTCGGACTGCCGCAACCACAAGATCGGCTTTGTTTTCCAGAGCTTCAACCTGGTGCCGGTGCTGACCGCGCTCGAAAACGTGGCCTTGCCCTTGCAGGTGCAGGGGGTGAAGGCTGCCGAGGTGCGGCGCCGCGCTGCCGAGTGGCTGGGCCATGTGGGCCTGGGCGAGTTCCTCGACTTCCGCCCCGACCGCCTGAGCGGCGGGCAACGCCAGCGGGTGGCCATCGCCCGGGCGCTGGTGGGGGCGCCGCGCCTGCTGATTGCGGATGAGCCCACGGCCAACCTCGACTCGCAGACCAGCCGCGAGGTGATCGACCTGATCGAGCGCCTGAACCGGGAAACCGGTGTGACCTGCATCTTCACCACCCACGATCCCCGTCTGCTGGCCCGCGTGCCACGGCAGCTGCGCCTGCAGGACGGTCTGATCTCCCAAGACAGCTATCAGGAGGCCGCATGACCGGCATCGGCAACATCCAGCTCGCCTGGCGAAATCTGTGGCGCAACCGCCGCCGCAGTGCGGCCACCATCCTCAGCCTGGCCTTCGGCTTCGCGGCCGTGGCCCTGTTCGCGGGCTACACCAGCGCGGTCTATGTGGCGCTCAGCAACGCGGCCATCCACGCCGAGCTGATTGGCCACCTGACCATCAACCGCCAGGGTTGGCAGACCGAGGGCAAGCTGCACCCCGACAAATACCTGCTCACGGCCGACGAGATCCGTCAGGTGCAGGCCATCGTTGAGAAGCGCCTGCCCGGGGCCCGGCTGATCCCCAAGCTCAGCGCCACCGGTCTGTTGTCCAACGGCAAGAGCAGCACGATCTTCGTGGGCGCTGGCATCGCCCCCGCCGACCTGGATCTGCTGCGTGGGCCTTTCCGTTTTGCACCCGGCGCCCTGAAAGACGAGCAGCCCCAAGGTGTGACTGCTGCCCAGGGCCTGGCCGACGTGCTGGGCCTGAAGATCGGCGACAGCGCCTCGGTGCTGGCCAGCACGCTGCACGGGCAGGCCAATGCCTCGGACGTGGACATTGCCGACGCGGTCAACACCGGCAACGTGGCCACCAACGACAAGCTGATGCTGATGCCGCTCGCCCTGGTGCAGGACCTGATGGACGCCAAGGGGCGGGCCGAGACCTTGACCGTGCTGCTGCCCGGCGAAGGGCATGCCGACAGTGCCGATGCCGACGGGCGCCTGCGTGACATGTACACCCGGCCCGCGCCGAGCGAAACCCAGTCGGTGGCCGTGCGTGAGCAGTTGAACGCCGACTTCAAGGCTGCCGGTCTCGACATGGAGGTGCGCACCTGGCAGGAGATGTCGGCCTTCTTCCGACAGGTCAAGGGCATGTACGACATGATTTTCGCGCTGATGCTGTCGGTGGTGCTGGCCATCGTGGTGCTGTCGATCGCCAATGCCATGAGCATGGCGGTGGTGGAACGCACCCGCGAGATCGGCACCTTGCGCGCCATCGGCGTACGCCGCAGCGGCATTGCCCGTCTGTTCGTCAACGAGGCCCTGATGCTGGTGTTGGTCGGCACCGTCACCGGTTTGCTGCTGACGGCCGCCGTGCGCTGGGGCGTGAACGTGGCCGACATCCGCTACGTGCCGCCCAGCAACACCCAGAGCGTGCCGATCTACATCGGCTTCGATCTGCCGCGCACCGCGTTTGCCGCTGTCGTGCTGGCCGTGCTCGCTGTCTTCGCCGCCTACTGGCCGGCCCGTCGGGCTGCTCACCATTCGATCACCGCTTCTTTGGGGCATGTATGAACCACACTGACATTTCTTCTTTGAGCCGTCGCAGTGCGCTGCTCCTGTCTGTGGGCTGTTGGCTGGGGGCCGCGTCCGCTGGGGCGGCCGAGCCTGACGCGACCCAGTTGCTGCGCCAGGCCGATCAGGCCCGGGGGGGTGGCTTTCCTGGTCTGATCTGGGAGGTTCAGGCCCACAACAGTGGCAGCCAGGCCGATGATCAGCCCGATCAGCGCCTGCGCATCAAGGCCATCGACAACGCCAGCGTGGCCGAGGTGCTGGAGCCGCTGAGCAGCAAGGGATCCCGCATGCTGCAGGTGGACCGCAACATGTGGCTGACCAAGCCCGGCCTGAAGAAGCCGGTGGCCATCTCGCCGCGTCAGCGTTTGACGGGGCAGGCCGCCATCGGCGACATCGCGGCCACCAATTACGCCAAGGACTACCAGGCACGCTACCTGCGCCAGGAAGACGTGGGCGATGAGCCCTGCCATGTGCTGGAGCTGACCGCCGCCAGCCGCCAGACCACCTACGACCGCATCACCTACTGGATTTCGGTGCGGCGTGGCGTGGCGGTGCAGGCCGATTTTCTGTCCTTGTCAGGCAAGAAGCTCAAGAGTGCGCAGTTCGAATACGGCAACAGCTTGAACGTCCATGGCAAGACGGTGTTGTTCGTGAGCCGGATGGCGATTGCCGATGCCCTCAGCGATGCCCGCACCACACTGGTCTACAGCCGGATTGCGGCGCAAGCGATCCCGAGCTCCGAGTTCGACGTGGGGAACCTGCAATGAGGCCCGTCCGCTGGCGGTGGCGTGCGCTGACCTGGGCCATGGCCTGCGGTCTCGCATGGGCTCAGACCGCCCTGGCCCAGGATGCGGCGCCGTTGCCGGACGCGCCCGAGCCTGAACCCGCCTGGCGCCTCAGCGGCTCGGGGGAGGCCTGGGTGTACGCCAACCGGAACTCGGTGCGCAGTGACAGCCTGCTCAATCCTGGCAATCGACTGGCCGCTTTGCCGGCCACCCAGGACTGGCTGGATGTCCGCCTCAACGGGCGCGCCGAGAGTGGCCCGCTGGCTTTGGTGGGCTCGCTGCGGCTGACCTCGCAGCGCAGCCTCACGGAGCAGGCGGCGCGCCCGGATCGGCGAGACAGTGACGACACCCAGCAACTGGGCCAGGCGTTTGCGCGTTATCGGCAAGGGGAGGGGGTGTGGACGGTGGGGCGGGAGCTGCTGAGCTGGGGCCCGGCCAACTTCCGTTCACCCAGCAATCCTTTCTATTTCGATGCGGGCCGCACCAATCCTTTGGCGGCCACACCCGGGGTGGACCTGCTGCGCTATACCACTCAGTTGGCGCCAGGCTGGCGCCTGGGGGCGGGCCATGTGGTCTCGACCTCGCAGATCACCCCGGCCACCGATCTGGGGCACAGCAGCTGGCTGAAGATCGACCAGCAGGGCGAAGCCCACCTGGCCAGCGTGATCATCAGCCAGCAGCGAGGTGGCTCGACCTTTGTGGGCGGCTTTGCGCAATGGACGCCCGACGATGCCTGGCTGCTTTATGGCGAGGTGGGCAGCAACCGCCAGCCGGGGCTGCTGCAGGTGGCCGGTGCCGGCACCGGTCCGCTTTACCGTTGGCAGCAACCCGCTCCGCGCAGCACCGACACCCTGCTGGGGGCCAGTTACACGCTGGAGAGCGGCCATGTGCTGATCGGTGAATGGCTGCACAGCGGGGGCGGTTTCAGTGAAGCCGGACAGTCCGCCTACTGGGCACAAGCCCACCGTGCCAACGCCTTGGCTGCCCAGAATCCCGCCGCAGCCTACGCCAGCCTGGGTCAGGCACTGGGCCAGGCCCCCCGATTGCTGGGGCGTGATTACTTCTGGCTGGGCTTGCAGAGCAATCCCCAGGAAAGCGGTCTGTACTGGCGTGCCGAATACAGCACCCAACTGGCCGATCGAAGCGGGCAGGTGCTGCTGTACGGCGAAAAGAACTTCTGGCGCCAGTTGTCAGGCTTCGTGGTGCTGAGCCGCACCGTCGGTGGTGCGCAGACTGAGTTCGGCAGTCTGGTGCGCAGCCGCCTCACGCTGGGTGTGAAACTGTTCGTGTTCTGAGCCTGCTCGGGAGGTGAAGCCGGGCGGCGGGCCCGGCTCAAGGCTCAGCGGGGGTTGACGTTGTCGGTCGAGGCCGACACCGAAGGCACGGTCACACGGCGGGCGCCATCGAAGCGGCGCTGCCAGTAGCTGTCACGCATGTCTTCGACACGGATCTGGCTGCCGGTGCGGGGAGAGTGGATGAACTTGCCATCGCCGACATAGATGCCGACATGGCTGAAGGCGTGGCGCATGGTGTTGAAGAACACCAGATCGCCGGGTTGCAGCTCTTGCTTGTCGATGGTCTGGGTGGCTGCGGCCTGCTGGTCGGCCCGACGGGGCAGCACCAAGCCGACGGTCTGTTCGTACATGGCGCGGACGAAACCACTGCAATCAAAGCCGGTTTCGGCGTTGTTGCCGCCTCGACGGTAGGGGACGCCCAGGAAGCCCATGGCGTTGACCACAAGCTCAGAGGCCTTGCTGCTGAGGCTTTGACGGACATAGCTCAACTGGGTGAGCAGGCCACGGTCGGCGAGCAGACGCTCAACATCGTCAACCGGCTGGGTCGATGGCGCCGCCTGAGCCCTGAGGGCTGAACCGAAGATCGTGAGGCCGAGAAGGAGTAGGCAGAGCCAACGAGACATGGGCGCAGAGGTTAGCGGCGTGTCAGGTTCAAGTCAAGCGGGGATTCTCGAGAAAGCCCCTGTACAAAGCTTGTCATTGATTTGTCACAGGGCCGGGGGCTGGCAGGCGGGGGCGGCTGGGTTCTAATAAGGGCTGTGGCCCGCGGTGGGCCGACCCGATGAGAGAAGACGCATGTTGATTGACGCCCAGGAATCCCAGCTCGTGCTGGTCGACTACCAAACCCGCCTGATGCCCGCCATCCACGAAG
>RXJO01000280.1:1222-12158 GCA_003987795.1 Curvibacter sp. | reverse complement strand
CGATGTTCGCCGTGGAGTGATTGTCAAGCCAGGAGAGGCCTGCATGGTATGCGGGAGAGGCCTGGTTCAGGGCTCCGAGCGCCAGAACGGCTTCGGATGTCTGAACATATTTGACGTCGTCCGTGGCACCCCAACTGCCGTCATCCACGTTGCGCTGCGCAAGCAGCCAAGTGACCCCTTTGGCAGCCGCCGTGTCATATGTGCCGGCCGTAGCCGACAAGGCTGACACGCACAAGGCACTGAGAATACAGACGCGCGCAAAAGCGCGAACTTGGACGTCCATTCGCCCCTCCCTCTTGAAAATTCAACCGGGACCAGGCGCTCTTATGTACTTCTTCGAGTCCGTCCAATCCGCTTCGACAATTCGCAACTCGGCAACATTGCCGGGTTGATATGCAAAGCCTATGGATGATCTGTGACGTACGTGAGAATGCGAAACTGAAACGTCATGCCAAACGGATCATGTGCACCGACTTGAAAGCCACGTACCGTTCGCACAAGCTCAGTCAAGCAACGCGCTTGTTTTGATGCGCACGTTGTTCTGGCGAGACGCTTTGTGCTGTCTGTGCATCGCTTGGCTCGTTTCTCGAAGATTGGCGACGCATCCACCAGCGGAAAAGCACACGAGGCACGCTGACCGCAGCCACACCCAATAACGTTGCCAATGCCAAGCGTCCACCACCTTGCAAGAAATCGCCCCATATCAAGAGAGGCGAAAACATGCCCGGCGCAAAAGCATCGACGTGCAGAGTCCACAACGCCGACCACAAGATGAAGGGCACATCCAGGGCCCATAGAAGCGTCAGCGCCGGAGCCACGCTCAATATTCGCCACAAGTACTCGCGTGACCGCTGAACAGGCCAAGCCAGCGCGATGGCCATGAGCAAAGCCGCAGGCAAGGTGACGTTGGCTTGTAGCGTGGATGCATTGGCCATGCCACGCGGGTCACCGCAATGCGCGCCGTCGGGAAGTACCACACAATGCGCCAAACCGACCACGATGCGCACAACCTTGTCGGCCCCTTCCGTGTCCACGAAGAGCCGATCAATCCGATAGGTGTCATCCAGCCAATTGATTTCAGCTCGAAAAGCTGGCAACAGCAGATCAACCAATGTGGTGCCATGCACATAGGCCAGTCCTCCGAATACCATCAACAAGCAGACGAAGCGCACCAAAAAACGCATGGGGAAACGCATGGCCACGGATGAGGCTTGCGCACCAATCATGCGTGCACCCCATCTGCGCGAGACAAGCTGGCTAGACGTCCCCGTTCGTCCCAGCGGATCACCAAGACCATGAATCCCAGCGAGAGGGCAATCAGCATCATCGGTGCGACCAGTCCATGCAACTGGTCAAACAGAGCTCGGTCAGAACGGTAGCTATAGAACAGTGCCAACAGCCGTACCTGGTTCAAAACGAAAACAAAAGCGGTTCCCAAGATCGTACCGATTGCACGCCAACGCCACGACATGGGATAGGCCAGCAGGGCCGCAACCAGCAGGAACAGCACCTCGGTGCCTTCGCAGCCGTTGAGAATATTGATGCCGCCGCCTGGGGCCTTGATGCGCGAGCCCGCCGGGCTGGCTTGAACCTCTGGGGTCCATGCATTGATGATGGCAACGGCGGTGCCTACCGTTGCCTGCTCAATGACCGCGCGCTCAACGACCGTGCCACGCGCTTCGCCCCAGGCCCACTGCAGAGCCACGACGGCGATCACGAACGCCAAGGCCATGACCCACACGGGGCGCCGAGTTGCTCGCTCAGTATCTACTTCTCGCATCGTCCACCCTTTGCTGAATTCTTGTTATGTGACGGCACATCCAATCACACGGAGGTTCTATCGGCTCACCGTGTCAATTCCGTGACGTCACGCATCGGCATGCATCGACGATTCAAGATTGAATGTCGGCCGTGGTTGGCACGCACATGTTGCAACCGGATGCCTATCACCGCGCTTGAACCAGACAGATTCATCTCCATCCTCACTCTTTTGTGGCTGGAACAGAATGAAGCGGGCTATGCACCGAGTATCTACATAGCCACACTGAACCTGCAATCTGCCCTCGTTCAGCGGGGCATACCGTCAACTTGACGGCGGCGCAGCCGATACCTGCCTCATAGCCGCAACGGCCTACAGCCGATGCCCTTTACGGGAACACCTGTTCCGTAAAGGACTGGTGTCTTCCGGATACTCCCTCCAATCCAGACACCATGAACGACACACTCCCATCCTGCCCGCGCTGCCCAGGAACAGGCTACCTTCTCGGTACATTGGGCAACCTTCGGTGGTTCCGCTGCCGCGATTGCGGAACTGATTTCAGTCAAAAATGCCATCGCAAAGCACGCGAAGGCTTCACCGGCCATAGCCGAGAAAGCCAACTCAATCCCAAAGGAGGTACGCGATGAGCCGGCACCTCACGAGGACTACATATAAAGGCGTTACGGTCACCCTACTGGCTGGGTTCGACCGACAGTTACAGGCGTTCTTCTTGTGCATAACAAAAGGCGTTTACCCCAATGGCTCTACCGGCCAGATTGCCCCGTGTGGTTGCCAAGTCAATCTGATCTATGACAGCACGCTGGAACCCCAGCTCAATTGGCAAGATATCAATACCTTGCTGGAAAAGCTGCTTGGCCTTGACATCAAGATTCCTCAATCGCTTATCGATGCGCTGTATCTTGATCAATGCTTCAACGCTGGCAACCGTCACATGGCGCATTTCATGAATGCCGAACCTGGGTACCTTCCGACATAGCGTCCACCGACTTTCAGCCAGCCGTAAGGCTGGCTTTTCTATTGAGAGCCCGCATTTCTTCGAGCAGGCAAATCGGGAAGATCAGTGCCCGTATCCCAAACCCAGCCTTTGATGTCCTTGAGCATCTTTTCCTTGGCCTCCCGCTCCTTGGGCGAAACGAACGAACTGAGCACATGCAACTGCACCGGATCATCCCCGGCGTCCAGCAGCAATGCGCTTGCAAAACCGGCCGAACTCTTCGCGTCGTAGCGCAACGGCTTGATGAACTTGCGCCGCTGGTCAATCAGCGCCTGAATCAGGCCCAGTTCGTGAATGCCTTCGATGGGTATCCATTGTTCCGTGGTGAGCATGAGACTGGCCGCCTCGATCTCGTAGGTCATCTCGCTTCGCGCCCGGATCAGCGCAGCCATGGCCACGTGCGGCCTGTAGCTGGCGTCCGCGTCGCGCGCTTCCAGCACCGACGCGAACACTCTTTCCATGCGGGCCCACGATTTTGATGGCATCAAGAGTGGCGTGTCCGGCATGTGCTTGATCCAGATCCTGCGGCCCAGCGTGTGGGGCTCGCTGCCCTTGAATTCGCCCATCACGATGGCCATGGGGTAATGCCCATCTCTGGGTCGCAAGATGGAAAGCTTCTCCCGTCTCCTGCGAGCGATGTCATGTTTGGCGCTTTCATTGAATGGTTCGGGTACGTAGAGACGCTCGGACAGCGGGTTGCCTTTCACCATGACATCGGCAGATGCACGAAGCAGGTACTTCTGCAGAACCCACTGGTTGCGCTTCCCCTCCATACCTGGACTCCAGCGATTGAACTGCGCTTTCTCGAACAGGTAGTGCATGACAGCGCGCAGGCTCATGCGCCGCCTGGGCACTCCCACCTCCGCAACGTCTTCAGATTCTCCATGAGGGATGCTGCTGCTTGGCCTGCGATCCAAAGCGAAATCAACACGCAGTTCGATCTGGCCGCTCACGGGCTCGAGAATCGCCTCGCCCAATAGCTCCCCCAGACCGGACAACTGGCCTTCCATCTCGAACGACGGACAATCCGGTCGATGCTGAGCACCGGTACCTGGCATGCGCTTGATACGATACTTGCCATGCAGCGCGACGTACATCTCAACGCCGCCACGCACGCACAAGCATCTGGGACGCTCAGGCGTATCGTGGACACGGCTGAGGACGTCCTGCAGTTGCGGATCATCGGCATCGTAGACGCGCCCGGCAATGGAAAATCGTTGCGTATCCATGTCGTTGAACTTGGCTGTGTCGCGATGCTCTGGCACGTCGCCATCGATGGCAAGCAACAATGCCAGCCAAAACATGCGCATTTCGCCATCAGCCTGAGCCATGTCGTCGGCATGTGCCTCGCTCAGACGAACGCCCGACTACCTTGATGCGAGGCACCCTGCCCCGCGCTCACGGCACGCGGGGCGGCAAAACCAGCCAGATTGCTCTGATCCTGGGCCACTTTTATCTGGTCATTCAGCGACAAGCCCCTTCTCGACTTGCCTGCCTCGTGCGCAGGCAGCACACTGAAATGGCTATCTGTGGGCATCGGGCCTGCGCAGCCTTCTCTCCACCCCATGGTGGGTGATTGAAGTCCAGTTTCACTGGCGTAGCGGTCGTTACCCGCCCTGGAGATGCTGGCTCAAGCCAGCCTAGTCGCTTCGGCGACCATCGTCGCGCTCGCTCCACCGATCGAGCTTGTGTCCTGCGGCCTGCTGCAAGGCCTTGTTTCCCATGGTCATGCCGCCTGACAAAGGCGACTTGCACCATCAAGCCATGGCTCTGTCGAAAGACGGCGCCCTTCATCCACTGGCCCACAGCTGTGTGCCATCTGAGCCGCCACGCCCCTCACAGGCCGTGGCATCCCAAACGGGGAACTCGTTTCCCGGCTGGGTCGCGGTGTTCCTCTTTTTTCAAGGAGAACACCATGTTCGCTACGACGACGAAAGTCCTGCGTCCTGTCTGTGTGTTGCTCGGCGGCTCTGGCAAGAGCACCAGCATGACAGCCTTGACGCCGCGCCGATTGCCGGCGCTGACAATGGCCAGCCACCCATCCAAGTCGATGGAGGGCCTGGCCATGTTCCAGGGTCGCTAGAGGTTGATCGCATGATCAACCACCACCGACTCATTGCCAAAACCGTGGTGCAGCTTGCCATGGAAGATCCACCGATGGTCAAAGCGGCCATCGCACGCCTGCGCGAGCAAGGCGAGATCGAACCTGACGATCTGGTCTATCTAGACCGCATCGCCGACAGATGGATGGGAATCGCCAAGCAGAACACGCGACAGGGATATCCGGCAGCCAGGGCAACCTGACACCGGCCTTCCTGCTCAACTGTTGAGCCTGTCGGTCTTGATTCAGTAGTTCCGACCTTCGACTGTCATGACAAGAGCTCCGTCTCTCTGTTCATGACGCCCGATGTTCGGCGTTCGCGCCCTTCGAAGCCTGTGCCCCAAGCACTCGGCTTTGAAGGCGTGAACCGTTTCCGTTTGCTTGAAAGAAGTTTTCTCAAGCCAGCATCCCGGCCACGCGCGCCGTCGGCCATGACCTCAACTCGGGGAAACATCACTCCCCGATGCGGGCTTCGGTGTTCCCAATTTCACAAACTGGAGAAACACCATGCCCCCTGCAAAGCCTCAGTCTCCATTGGGACCACACCCCAATGCGACACAGCAGCATTCGATGACGCAGCCGTCATCCAACAGCCCTCAGCCTCATCCGCGGCAACCGCCTCGGCCCAAGCGTACCGGCGTTGACATCGAAGAAGACAAGGTCTGGATCGGCTTTTATGAAGAGGTCCGAGGTGATGCAGCCATCGCCAAGGAAATCAAGACCTTGCTCGACGACGACCTCGCCATGAAGCAAACCCGTCAGGGTCTGTACCTGATGTGTCAAAGGAAGTTGAGACTGGAGAAGGAGCGTCAGGCCAGGAACGACCGCATCGGTCGCTTTGTCCGGCGCTTGTTCACCTCGATCTTCGTCGATTTCCCCAACGCGTTGCGTCAAGCCACGCGAAATGGTGGAGACATCGCTGTGGCTTGCCTTCCTGAGTTGCCAGATGACCCAGCGCAACAACAAGTTCAGCGCTTGACCACACAGCCCAAGTACAAGCAGGCACAAGAAGCCTTTGTTCAACAAGGCGCATCAGCCCCAGTTGCTGGTCAGGTCAATGATGAGACCGAGTCTCATCGCACAGCCTAAGCCAGCGGATCACTGCAAGGGTTCACACCCTTTGAGTGGGCAACGCCTCTTCTCAAAGAGCTTGCCCTTGTGTCAATGCCCGCACAGCGCGTAAGCGCCGTGCGCGGCATTTGACCTTCCCCGAATTTCTACCTTGGCCCCATCAGCCAGCCAATGCATCTCACAAGGCATGGCCTGCGGCCATTGCCTCTCTTCTTGTCGCCATCACTGTCACGAGACGGCAAGACCTCATCACCTTCAAACCAGGAAATTCACATGCACAGCCCTCATGAAACGCTGCTGTCCATCGAGAAACGCGCAGAACGCGCCATCGTTCAAGAACTTCGCCTGATGGTGCAAGAAATCTTGATCTTGCGCCCAGCCTTAGGCCTGCAAGACCGGGCTCATGCCGACGCGCTTTTGCTCAAGCTCGACCGCTTGGAAGCAAATCAGCAGGTCGCCAGCGCCCAAGACATTGCGGCCCCGATCATGCTCCTGCCTGATCTTCAATTGCCTGCCGCCGTCGAACCGAAGCTCAACGGCTACTTGGTGACCTTGTACGGCATCGACCGCGATGCCACGGACTTCACCGAGACTGCGGGATCCATCGAAGCGGCCTTGCGCCTGCTCGCCCAGCGCTTGCCAGAGCAAATCGGCTATCGCATCGAAGCGAAATGGGTATCAGGTCAGATTGACATGGCCATGTTCACCGAGGCTGGTGTCTTGGTCGCACATGTGCAGCCCAAGCAGCTTGGAGAAGCATTCGCCGACCACATGGGCGGCGATGCAGACCGGGAGAGCGACAGCACCGCGCTCGCGGCTTGACCCTCATATGCCGATCAGCCCTCGCGGCGCTTGCCCCGAAGCAAGCTGATCGGCTCCCTGGCAAGTGAGCCGGTTTGTCGCCTCTCGAGGCCACGGTCACCACGTCATCTACCCCGCGGGGCCACCTCGCCGGGGCTCCGCACATCCAAAGGAGCCTCATCATGAGCGATGTTCGAGCCGACGTAGACAGAGACCTCTACGTCATTGCCACCGCCGGCGGCTATAGCTGCCTTGGTTTCAAGAACGCCCAGGCGCATGCTCAACAAATAGCAGACGCGCTGGGCCAGCCCCATCTGGCCTTTGCGCAAGGTGACTTCGGCACAGTAGCGGGCTACAAGAAATACCGCCAAGCCACTGCGGCATGGCGTCATTCCCATCTCCATGCCCAAACCTATTTCGATCCAGACACGGATGCCCAGGTCAAAGCGGTTCTTGAGCAATGCCGCCACCTTCGTGGCAAGGTCAGATTGATATTGGGCAACACCGACACAGGCGTGACGTGGCTCGACGAACACGCGGTGGTCGGCATCATCGGTCGATCAACAGGCAGCATGAAAGTCCCGCTGCTCATTGAAGACGGCGACACGGGTGGCGGCGCCATCCTCTGTACTTGCATACTGGCCATCATCGATTGGGTCAGCGGCGACTTCCTGTATCGGCACCCTGCCTTTCAGACACCGGATTTGAAGCTGAAGCAATGCCAGTTTGAATCTTACCGCTGGGAGGTTACCCATCACGGCAAAACGGTGGCCCGATTTCAGGATCTGGGTAAAGCAGCAGCCTATGTTGCCTTCATGTGTGGCGAGACCATTGAGCCTCGCATATTCATGAGCTGACAGCAGAGGGTATCCCAGTGGGCCATGACTTAGGCAATGGCTCAGCCGCTGACGATGATCCCGCTACCGCCCGCAAGGCCTCCTCAGGCAGCCTTGAAGCACGCTGTGTAGCAGTCGTCAATCAGCGAGCGCAAGAAGAAGCTATCGCGGGAGTTGCCCTTGTAATAGGCTTTGCACCACGCAACATAGGCATCCAGATCGGCCAGCGTGCGTATGTCGCCCGGGTCGAAATTCGTGATCTCTTTGAACGCCTCGTTTTCCCGGCGGGTCAGGCGTATTCGGTCGTTCAGGCGCAGCATGCCAATCTCCGCAAAGTCAGGGCGTGATGGTGAGTCCAAAGTCCGGCCACTGACAATAGAAAATGCGGAAATTCAACTTGGTCTCATTGCAGCCCGACCTGGCTCTGACCAGAAGCCCAGTTCGGACAGAAACACCATCGACGCCGTGTTCATTTTGATACGCCAGTTTCCTTAACAAACCAGGCGAATCTTGCAGAGAGGCCACCGAATGGCGGTGGCCTCAAATCAGCGTCTGCATCAGTTCGTCGACCGCAACGGAAGGCTTGGTCAGCAAGGCGCGAAGCTTCTTGCGCTCAGAGACGCTCAAGCCCAGCGACTCACCAATCTGATCCAGATCCGCACCGCGCTCGCTGAGGCGGCGGATGACCATTCTTCTCACACCCGTGGCCGTCAGCCCTGGCAGGCCAATGCGATGGAATATCTTTCGGTAATCATCATGAATCTGTCTGCACAGGTAACGCCGCCCCCGTCCCTGTCTGATCACTTCAATTTGGAAGGCCCGGCCACTGCCCGTCAGGAAGAGCCGATCCCCCTCATTCAATCCGCGATACGCCGTACCCATCCTCATGGGATCCACCCTGGTCCCAAGGTACGCATCGATGACGCCCCGAACGAACGCACTGGTAAAGAACAGCGGGCGCTCGGTCCGATTCTTCGCGACGTCTGCCCGCAGAACCGACTTCTCGCGAACCGAGCCATCGGGGTTGAGATAGTCTTGAATCTCGAGGCGGGCGACTTCCAATGGACCGATTCCCGTCCCCAAGAGCACAGCGACCATCGCCATGTCACGCTCCGGATGCGAGCTGCGCGCGCGCAGCTTTTTGATGGCGTCGCACAGTTCCTCCATCGTCAGACTGAACTCCTCGCCGCTGCTGGGCTCGGCGTGCGGATCGAAGCGGGACATCGCCTCTCGGACAGCCTCCTTGTGAGCGCGCAGTCTCAGCAGAAACACTGCGCCGGATGCGTCCATGCCTTTGATTCCCACATCCCGGCTCAGCCTCTTGGCCAGTGTTTTGATGCGCAGCTCGACTGCAGATCGCGTCACGCCATGTGAGGCGGCAACTTCGACATAGGGCTTGCCAGACAACACTTCATCGAGCATCGTCATCGACAGCCTGATTGACTCGGTATCCATATCATGCTCATTGAGGCCTTGCCCTCCCATGCTGTAGGGAACAGGGCAACCAGTCCAACCGGAATGGCCTCAATTTCCTCCCGTTTCTTGCTTAGCGTGCGAACTCCCCAACCTCCATGAGCGGCCCTCGCCGCATTGGTACACCGCTGTGTTCCCTTGCACCTCCTCTCGTTCCTCTTGCAAGGAAAACGAAACATCCCCTGGGTCGAATCTCCCTCTTTTTGTGCGAGCGAGTTGTTGCTGTTTGCAACATCAACGCGCGCATATCGACGCCTTGATCGTCGATCAAATCGTTCGTGGATCACAGCGGAAAAGATGGTGCCCCCTTATGGGGGATGTCGGTCCGCTCCACCGCCAACAAGGCAGATCGGCGATAGCACGCTGAGCACCGTCATGAACTGGAGCGGCGTTGACGCACGGGCTTGGGATTCACACCATGCTGCAGCGCCGGGGAGGTCGGGGCCTGGGTACCGATCTCCTGGATCCATCGACGCACGTCCTCAACCCTCCAAACTGTCACCCTCTCCGACAGTTTGATGGGTGATGGGAATGACCCATCATTGATGCGACGCCATAGTGTCGATTTGGAAAGTGGTATGAAAGCAAGAAGCTGCGCCAGGCGCACAAAACCCGTCTCGGGCAGGACGGGGCCATCGGGAAGTTGAGTGGGCATGTTCCGCTCCATCTCAGGCTAAGGCCTAGAAATAGACAGGACCTGCTCATTCCCAGCTCGCCTGGGTCAATCAGGCTCAGCTGGTAGGGACGTCAACACTCATCGACAACAGACCTGCGCCCATCGGCCTGATGCAATCGACAGCATAAGCGTGGCGGCGAGCCACTCGCACCAGCAATGACCCATTTCGTCGATGACGCGACGTCATCAAGAATGAGTGAGTAACCAAGGCAGGTTTCGACTGCGACGCCGCCAAAAATGGATTAGCGGAACAGATGGCTACGGCGAGGTATACGCCTCTATGAGCCTTCTTGGAACCTTATGCGAGTTCACCATCGCCAGCAAGGCATTCGACCGATGCACATCCGCAATACCAGCAAATTTGTGTTCACGTGGCCATGCTCATGGCTGGCTTTCTTCAATCCCTTGCTGTGCCGCCACATCGCCATCCAATTTGGGGTCTGACGATGCCAAATCCGCATCCGCGCCGACAGCGCCTTTCTGCTGAGACGCACTTCGACGCGGGCGCCTTGCGACAGGAGAGATCTGATCATCACCGGCGTGGCCCAACGCCACGTCCAGTCCATTGCCGTGCTCATCATGTGCAGCGAGTTGAGCGTCAGCGTCCAAAGGCTCACTCGCTTGACCAGGCGCAGAGAGATCACCGGCTGGTCCATCAACGAATGACGGATCATTCGAGGGGCTTTCCTCTGCAACAGCGGCATCGAGCACTTCTCTCTTGCTTGCGGCAATCTGGGCCGCCTCGGCCAAGGCCATGGCATTCATCCGCCGGCGCAAACCGGTGGCCAAGCGGCGCGCTGAATTCGCGATGGCCCTGATCTGGCGCTTCATGGCCGCACGTTGCACGTCAACGGCATGGGATGTGAGGACCTCATGGATCTCTAGGGTCTGCAGCAGCGGCATCAACTGGTCCATCTTGTTGATCACCTCCAGAAAGCGGCGCCCGCTGGATGAGAGCAAGCCCACTTCGATTTCCAGCGGCTTGGCATCGTAGGTCGCGACGCTGCTGATGCCGTTGGCCTTGAACAAGGCCTCCGCGCCATCGATGGCTTGGTTGAGGCTATCAGTGGCGGCTTCCATGTCCTGGCGCATGGCTGCTTCGATTTTCTCGATGTCAGCATGATCCAGGCGCGTGCGTGCAATCACCGAGATGAAGTGACTGTTG
This sequence comes from Curvibacter sp., assembly GCA_003987795.1. Lineage (GTDB taxonomy): Bacteria > Pseudomonadota > Gammaproteobacteria > Burkholderiales > Burkholderiaceae_C > Curvibacter. Next base: position 1,261 of record RXJO01000280.1, on the reverse strand, counting down.
AGCTGCAGCGTACTGAACATGCGCACGAACATGCGCTTG
>RXJO01000280.1:0-1172 GCA_003987795.1 Curvibacter sp. | reverse complement strand
CACTGGTCAGATGCGTGACCACCTTCAGGCTGGCCGCCTCGACCCTGCGAAAGTCCACCTTCGCCTCCCGCGCGAGAATGCGCGCATTGATGGCTCCTTGATCCGTCTTGATGATGGGACTGTCCGGCATGGTGTTCTCCGCTTTGCGAGGCGTCGGTGGTGATCTTGTTCGGCCCTCCAAGCAATCTCCACACAGAATGGATGCCAAATACGCGGCTTTCCGCTATCAGCACTGGAAATCGAGCATCAGGTACTTGACAACACCGATGCGCACTCCTACCTTCACAACACGCGGCAGCTGGCCCCGCGAAAACGGCAAGCCCTGGAGAAAGCCATCATCCTCACGCCGAACGGCGTATTGGCGTATTGGCGATGGCATATGCAATCGAACCGCGCTTCCGAGACGAGGTCCGTCTCGTGCCGAAAGCGTCATTTCGATCGGTAGCTGACAAACCGATCAGGCAGATCGCCTGCCATCAAGTCAGCCTTGGTACACGTACCACCTAGCGTCGGCGCCCGCCGACGATCTTTCACCCCAAGAGGGCTCATGCCCCTCTTGACGGTACGCATGGCCTTCTTCATTTTCTTTGGAGATGGCGATGCTGAGACAAGCCGCATCAAATGGCCCATTACTGGCTTCACTGCCCGGCATTTCAATAATCCCACCGCGCGTTGAGCTCGCCCCGTCGTGGTCGATCTTGTCCACAGGACAAGCCGATGTGGACGTGGTTGGCGATCGGGACGCGATCGATTGGACTGAGCAGGACATCGTCCACCTGCATTGGCTGCTTCTCAAGGAAGTGGCCGAACTCGAAGATCCAGCCACGCCGCTGGAGGAGAAGCTCGACACCCTGGGCTGGATTTTCACGGAACGCGAAAAGGACAGCGTGCCTTTCAGCTTCGTGAACTGCCTGCGGGTGGTGGGCTGCAGCCCCTTGTCGCCGATCGCGTACTGCGGTCTGGTTGACGCCGAAGAGATACGCCTGCGCATCCGGCGCAACGTCAAGGCATGGCTGCTTGCCACGCTGGAGCGCTACCCGCCGTGGGTGCAGGAGGCAGTGATGCGCAATCCCGAATGGGTGGAGCGGCATCTGGCCAAGAACCCTCAATGGATCAATGAACAGATTCGCCGCTATGCGTCTGAAGGCGATCTCTTTGCATAGGAGGACGCA
>RXJO01000327.1 GCA_003987795.1 Curvibacter sp. | reverse complement strand
GTTCGTAGGGAAGGTAGTTCGCAGCCATTACCGCAAAGCTACCTCATCTCGCTGCCCTCGTCATCTGTCTCGTGCTTCTGCCGCCCAGACTCCTAGTGGTGCCGACCCTGCTGTCGTGGCCCGCATCCGCCGTCATCCACGACATCAAGGGCGAGAACTGGAGCATTACCGCAGGTTGGCGTTCGCGCTTCTCGCACTGCCTGCTGTTCAACCCGACGGATAGCCAGTCGGCGGCCTACAACCCGCTGCTCGAAGTGCGGCGCGGCGGGCATGAGGTGCGCGACGTGCAGAACATCGCGGACATCCTGGTCGATCCAGAAGGCGCACTGGAGCGGCGCAACCACTGGGAGAAGACTTCGCATGCGCTGCTGGTTGGAGCCATCCTGCATGTGCTCTACGCGGGCGAAGACAAGACGCTGCGCGGCGTGGCGAACTTCCTTTCCGATCCTGCCTGCCCATTCGATCTGACCTTGCACCGCATGATGACCACGCCCCACCTCGTGAATGAGGAGGGTGGTGGCCCGCATCCGGTGGTGGCTTCAGCGGCGCGCGAAGTGCTCAACAAGAGCGACAACGAGCGCTCGGGCGTGCTGTCCACGGCCATGTCGTTCTTGGGCCTCTACCGCGACCCTACGGTGGCCGAAGTCACGTCGCGCTGCGACTGGCGCATCGCTGACCTGATCGCGGCCGAGCATCCGGTGTCGCTGTACTTGGTGGTGCCGCCTTCGGACATTTCGCGGACGAAGCCGCTGATCCGCCTGATCCTCAACCAGATCGGGCGACGCCTCACCGAATCGCTTGACGGCTCCGATGGCATCGAGCGCCGCCACAAGCTGCTGCTGATGCTCGATGAATTCCCCGCGCTCGGGCGGCTGGATTTCTTCGAGACGGCGCTGGCCTTCATGGCGGGCTACGGCATCCGCAGCTTCCTGATCGCGCAGAGCCTGAACCAGATCGATAAGGCCTACGGCCAGAACCATTCGATCCTGGACAACTGCCATGTGCGCGTGACCTTCGCCACCAACGATGAGCGCACCGCCAAGCGGATATCCGAGACACTGGGAACCGCCACCGAACTGCGCGCGCAGCGCAACTATGCCGGCCATCGGCTCGCGCCCTGGCTGGGGCACCTCATGGTGTCACGGCAGGAGACAGCCCGCCCGCTGCTGACGGCCGGCGAAGTCATGCAGCTACCGCCCGACGAGGCGGTGGTGATGGTCTCCAGCGTGGCGCCGATCAAGGCCAGGAAGCTGCGCTACTACGCGGACGCCAACTTCAAGCGACGGGTGCTGCCGCCGCCGGTGCTCGCCGCGGGGCGCTATGCCGACGTGCCGCCGGCCCGTGCGGATGACTGGAGTGGGCTGGCGATTCCCGCCGTGCCCGTCGCACCGGCCGCGGCATCGGCCGATGGCCTGGAGCACCTGGGTTCGACCGATGACGGCGGCCCGCGCCGTCAGCCCGAACTCTCCGAGACCGTCGCCTACGACCCCGACCTGGTTGCGCCCGCAGCCGACCTCGGGCTGCTCGATGACGACGACATGCCTTTGCCTCTTTCGGTCTCCCTCCCGCGCCAGCTCGACCCGGCCCTGCAGCGCACGGCCCGGCTGGCATCCCTCGACCCTGACGACGGAATCGCGCTATGAGTCAGCACCGCTTGAATCTCTTCATCCAGCCCGAGCACGCCAGGCGGCTCGACGAACTGGCCGCCGCCAAGGGCGTGTCCAAGTCCAGCATCGTCGCGGCAGCGCTTGCATCGTGGCTGTCGCCCGACGCTGGCGACCAGCGCGAAGCCGCCATCGCCAAGCGACTGGATCGCCTGTCGCGCCACGCCGAGCGCCTGGAGCGCGACCAGAACATTGCCATCGAAACGCTGGCGCTGTTCATCCGCTACTTCCTGACCGTCAGCACACCTGTTCCCGAGGCCCATCAGGACGCCGCCCGCGCCCAGGGCAAGGCCCGCTTCGAGCAGTTTGTCGAACAGCTTGGCCGCCACCTGCTGCGTGGGCGCAGTCTGGTGCGCGACGTGGTGGACGAACTGAATCCCGATCCGATGCGGATGGCGGACACGGCCGAAGCACAGGAGCGAGCCTCATGAGCGCCGTTCCTTCCTCCTTCACGGCCACATCGCTGGATCGCCGCATCCAGATGCTGCGCACGGCAATGGGGCCGCTGATCGCTGCCGCGCTCGAAGACCCGGACGTGGTGGAAATCATGCTCAATCCCGACCGGACGCTCTGGGTGGATCGCCTGTCCACGGGCCGCGCGCCGATGGGCGTGGAGCTGTCCGAGGCCGATGGCGAACGCATCATCCGCCTCGTGGCTGCCCACGTCGGCGCCGAAGTGCATCGGGGTCAGCCACTGCTGACAGCCGAGCTGCCGGAAACCGGCGAACGCTTCGAGGGCATCCTGCCGCCCGCTGCACCGGGGCCAGCCTTCGCGCTGCGCAAGCGCGCCTTCGGCGTGATCCCGTTGTCGCGCTACATCGAGGACGGGATGATGACCGCCGCACAGGCGGGCCTGCTGGTGCGCGCTGTGCGCGAGCGCCAGAACATCCTGATCGCCGGTGGGACGAGTACCGGCAAGACCACCCTGGCCAATGCGTTGCTGGCCGAGATCGCCGCCACCGGCGACCGCGTGCTGGTGCTCGAAGACACGGTGGAGCTGCAATGCGCAGCCCGCGACCACGTACCGCTGCGCACACGCCAGGGCGTGGTGTCCATGACCGAGCTGGTGCGGTCTTCGATGCGCCTGCGCCCGGATCGTGTCGTCGTCGGCGAGGTGCGCGGCGCCGAGGCGCTGGATCTCATCAAGGTCTGGGGCACCGGCCATCCAGGCGGCGTCGCCACCATCCACGCCGGCTCCGCGCTGGGCGCATTGCTGCGCCTGGAGCAACTGATTCTCGAAGTGGCGGTGAACCCGCCCCGTGCGCTGATCGCGGAAGCGGTCAATGTGGTCATCCACATCGCCGGGCGCGGGCGCAAGCGCCGCATCGAGAGCATCGCCCGCGTCGTCGGCTTCGATGGCGTGGGCTACCAACTGGCGGATGCACTGGAGGCTCCATTCCCGGAGCTGCTGCCGCAGTCCGACCTTTCCTCCCCGTCCCCTGACCACTCTGGAGAACTGCCATGACGCAGATGATCGTTCCTGCTTTCCGTACTTCCGCAAATCCTCTTCGCCGGCCCGCGCGGCTGGATAACCTGGCTCGCCCGGCCATGCAAGGCTTGATGCTCGCGGCGCTGATGCTGCTGCTTGCGGGCACCGCCCAGGCCGCGGGTTCCTCGATGCCCTGGGAAGGGCCGCTGCAATCCATCCTCGAATCCATCCAGGGGCCGGTGGCCCGGATCATCGCGGTCATCATCATCATCGCCACGGGCCTGGCGCTGGCCTTCGGCGATACCTCGGGCGGGTTCCGCAAGCTGATCCAGATCGTCTTCGGTCTGTCGATCGCGTTTGCCGCGTCCTCGTTCTTCCTGTCGTTCTTCAGCTTCTCGGGCGGGGCCGTCGTATGAACGCGGCCCACGATGGCGTGCAGGGCTTCGCTCCCGGCTTTGAGGTGCCGCTGCATCGCTCGCTGACCGAGCCGATTTTGATGGGCGGCGCTCCGCGCACCGTGGCCATCACCAACGGCACCTTGGCCGCTGCCGTGGGCCTGGGCTTGCAGATGTGGATTCCCGGCGTGGTGCTCTGGATCGTCGGTCATGCGCTGGCGGTTTGGGGCGCGCGCGTCGATCCGCAGTTCATGCAGGTCTTCGCCCGCCACATCAAGCACCGGCCGCTGCTGGACGTGTGAGGGGAATGCCATGCTGAACCTTGCCGAATACCGCCAGCGGCCCGCATTGCTGGCCGACTGGCTGCCCTGGGCCGGGCTGGTTGCGCCGGGCGTCGTGCTGAACAAGGATGGCTCGTTCCAGCGCACGGCGCGCTTTCGTGGCCCCGACCTCGACAGTGCCACGCAGGGCGAGCTGATCTCTACGTCAGCACGATTGAACAACGCGTTGCGCAGGCTGGGTTCGGGCTGGGCCTTGTTCATCGAAGCCGAGCGCCGGCCCGCCGCCAACTACCCGCACTCGGAGTTTCCCGAGCCGCTGTCGTGGCTGGTAGACGAGGAACGCCGCGCCGCCTTCCAGGACTCGGGCAACCACTTCGAGAGCGGCTACCACCTGACGCTGATGTATCTGCCGCCCGAGGAGGCACGCGCCCGCGCGGCGGGCCTGCTCTACGAGAACCGTCCGACCGAAGGCGTGGACTGGCGCGAGCGCCTGACGGCCTTCGTCGCGGAAACGGATCGCATCTTTGACCTGCTCGATGGCGTGATGCCGGAGATCGCGTGGCTCGATGACAGCCAGACGCTGACCTACCTGCACTCGACCATCTCCACGCGGTGCTATCGCGTCGGTGTGCCGGAAGTGCCATTCCATCTCGATGCGCTGCTGGCCGATTCCGCGCTCATTGGCGGGCTGGCGCCCATGCTGGGCGATCAGCACCTGCGCGTGGCGACGGTGCGCGGCTTCCCGACCTCGACCTGGCCGGGGATTCTGGATGACCTCAACCGCCTCGGCTTTGCGTATCGCTGGTCAACCCGGTTCCTGTGCCTCGACAAAGCCGATGCGGAAAAGGAGCTTTCCCGCCTGCGCCGCCAATGGTTCGCCAAGCGCAAGAACGTCATCGCATTGCTGCGCGAAACCATCTTCCAGCAGGAAACCCCGCTGGTCGATACCGACGCGAGCAAAAAATCGGCGGATGCCGATGCGGCGTTGCAGGAGCTGGGCAGCGACCAAGTGGCCTTCGGCTATGTCACCACCACGGTGACGGTGCTCGATGCCGACCCGGCGAAGGCCGATGAGAAGCTGCGCATGGTGGAACGCGTCATCCAGGGGCGCGGCTTTGTGACGATCCCCGAAACGCTCAATGCCGTGGATGCCTGGCTATCGTCGATTCCGGGGCACGCCTACGCGAACGTGCGCCAGCCCATCATCTCGACGCTGAATCTGGCACATCTGATGCCGGTGTCCGCCGTATGGGCCGGGCCGGAGAAGAACGACCACCTCGACGGCCCGCCGCTGATCGTCACGCGCACCGAGGGGGCAACGCCGTTCCGGCTGGTGACGCACATTGGCGACGTGGGCCATACCTTGGTGGCCGGCCCCACGGGCATGGGCAAGTCGGTCTTGCTCGCCACCTTGGCGATGCAGTTCCGTCGTTATCGCGGCTCGCGCATCTTCGCCTTCGACATGGGGCGCTCGATGCGCGCCACCATCCTGGGCTTGGGCGGCGAGCACTACGACCTGGGCACGGATGGAGAAATTGCCTTCCAGCCGCTCGCCCGCATCGACCGCGAGGGCTATCGCACCTGGGCGGCCGAATGGCTCGAAGGCCGCTTGCGGCATGAGGGTGTCGCGGTCGGCCCCGACGAGAAGGTGGCCATCTGGTCGGCACTCGGCAGTCTCGCCGGTGCTCCGCTGGAGCAGCGCACGATGACCGGGCTTTCCGTCTTGCTGCAATCGAACGCACTGCGGCAAGCGCTGGCGCCCTATGTGCTAGGTGGCGCACACGGCAAGTTGCTGGATGCGGATTCGGATCGCCTGGGCGCTGGTTCCGTGCAGTGCTTCGAGATGGAGGAACTGATGCACAGCAAGGCCGCTGTCATGGCCGTGCTGCATTACCTCTTTGCGCGCTTCGATGAACGCTTTGACGGTGCGCCGACGCTGCTGATCCTCGACGAAGCGTGGCTGTTTCTCGATGACCCGGTGTTTGCGGCGCACATCCGCCAGTGGCTCAAGACGCTCAGGAAGAAGAACGTCAGCGTCATCTTTGCCACGCAGAGCCTGGCGGACATCAAGGATTCGAGCATCGCGCCGGCCATCATCGAGAGCTGCGCGAGCCGCATCTTCCTGCCCAACCCGCAGGCGACCGAGCCGCAGATTCGCACGATCTACGAAGGCTTCGGGCTCAACAGCCGCCAGATCGAGATCGTGGCGACTGCACAGCCCAAGCGGGACTACTACTACCAGTCGCGTCTCGGCAATCGCCTGTTCGACCTCGACCTGGGCGCCGCGACCTTGGCCTTCGCGGGTGCGTCCACGCCGCAAGACCAGCGCGACATCGACGCGGTGCTCGCTGCCGCCACCACCTCCACATCTTCCGCTTCCACCCCGTTCGCGGCCACCTGGCTGCGCCATCGCGGCCTGCATTGGGCCGCCGAACTGCTGTCCTCGTTTCCTTCCCACCCGCAGGAGAACTCACCATGAAAACCCGCATCCTTCCCGCCGCAATCGCCGCCGTCCTGACCGGCTCCCTGATGTTCGCCCAGCCCGCGGCGGCCCTCATCGTGTTCGATCCGTCCAACTTCGTGCAGAACATGCTGACGGCCATCCAGACGCTGCAGCAGCTCTACAACCAGATCAAGCAGTTGCAGAACGAGGCCAAGATGTTGGAGAACCAGGCGCGCAACCTGGCGAGCTTGCCATCCAGCGTGGTCGGTCAGTTGCGCGCCAACCTGGCGTTGACCCAGCGGCTGATCGACCAGGCCAAGGGCCTGGCCTACGACGTGACGAACATGGACAAGGAGTTCAAGCGCCTGTATCCCGAGCAGTACGCTGCCACCGTGAGCGGCGACCAGATGTACCGGGACACGCAGGAACGCTGGAAGAACACGCTCACCAGCCTGCAGACCGCGATGCAGATGCAGGCCCAGGCCTCGCAGAACCTCAAGGATGACGAGGCCGTGCTGGCTGACCTCGTGGGTAAGAGCCAATCGGCCGTGGGCGCGCTGCAAGCGATGCAGGCCATGAACCAGTTGCTGGCCCTGCAGGCCAAGCAGTCGATCCAGACGCAACGCTTGCAGCTCACGCAGGATCGCGCCGTATCGCTGGAGCAGGCGCGGCAGGCCGCGGCCACGGAGCGCGGGCGCGAAATCACGCGGCGCTTTCTGGGCTCTGGAACGCCATACACGCCGCACCCCGTCGATTTCTACAACCGCTGACGGGGCCGGGCCATGAACGACGTATCGGTCATCGACCGCTTTCTCGATGTTTTCTCGCGCTACATCGACTCGGGCTTTGGGCTGCTGCAGGGCGAGGTGGCGTTTCTGACAGCCACGCTGATCGTCATCGACATGACGCTCGCCGGACTGTTCTGGGCGATGGGCCATGCCAGCGGCCAGGGCGAGGACGTGATCGCCAAGCTGATCCGCAAGGTGCTCTATGTGGGCGCCTTCGCCTACATCATCGGCAACTTCAACATGCTCGCGGGCGTGGTGTTTCGCTCTTTCGCGGGGCTGGGCCTGACGGCCAGCGGTTCCAGCGTGAGCATGGGCAACTTCCTGCAGCCGGGGCGGCTGGCCAAGACCGGCATCGACGCGGCGGCCCCCATCCTGGAGCAGATCAAGCAGATGGCGGGCTTCCCGGAGGTGTTCGTCAACATCACCTCCATCGTGGTGCTGTTCCTCGCGTGGGGCATCGTCCTCCTGTGCTTCTTCGTGCTGGCGGTGCAGCTCTTCGTGACGCTGATCGAGTTCAAGCTGACCACGCTCGCGGGCTTCGTGTTGGTGCCGTTCGCCCTCTGGAACAAGACGGCGTTCCTGGCCGAGAAGGTGCTGGGCAATGTGGTGTCTTCGGGCATCAAGGTGCTGGTGCTCGCGGTCATCGTGGGGATCGGCACCGGGCTGTTTGCCGAGTTCAGGATTCCCGCAGGTGCCGAGCCCTCCATCGACCAGGCGCTGGTCATCATGCTGGCTTCGCTGTCCATGCTGGCCCTGGGCATCTTCGGGCCGGGCATTGCCACCGGGCTGGTGTCCGGCGGGCCACAGCTTGGAGCCGGTGCGATGGCCGGAGCAACGCTGGGGGCCGCAGGCGCTGCCATTGGCGTCGGGGCTGCGGCTGCTGGCGTCGGCAGCGCCGTGGCTGCAGGGGCGCGGATGGCACCTGGTGCAGCCCGCCTTGCGGCCGGCGGCGCGCGCGGCGCCAAGGCGGCTTTCGATGCTGGCTCTACGGCCGCAGGCAGTGGCATCCAAGGCGCTGCCGCTGGCGCGGGCAACGTGGCCAAGACCGCCGGGCAAAAGGTAGCCGACGGCGCACGCTCGATGAAGGAGCGCGTGGCAGCGGCCTTCCGGCCGGATGAGGCGCCGGCATCTGGCGCTGATGCCGCAGATGCGCCTCCATCCAACGAACAGCCTGCCTGGGCCAAGCGCCTGCACCGCAGGCAGCAGCTCACCCATGCCGCGACCACGGCCGCCCACACGCTGCGCGGCGGCGACGGCGGCAGCTCCAGCCAGGGGCCAAGCCTTCGTGATTCCGATTCATAAGGAGAACTCCCATGCGATTCAAACGACCGCAGGTGCGCTACGCCGATACGCCGCAGCCTGCCACCCCGTACCAATCCGCCGCCCAGGTCTGGGACGACCGCATCGGCTCGGCCCGCGTGCAGGCGAAGAACTGGCGGCTTATGGCCTTCGGCTGCCTCACGCTGGCGGTGCTGATGGCCGGCGGCCTGGTCTGGCGCTCGGCGCAGTCCATCGTCACGCCCTACGTGATCGAGGTGGACAACGCGGGCCAGGTGCGCGCTGTCGGCGAAGCCGCCACGCCGTACCAGCCCAGCGATGCGCAGATTGCTTACCACCTGGGCCGCTTCATCGGCCTGGTGCGCTCGCTGTCCATCGACCCCATCGTGGTGCGGCAGAACTGGCTCGATGCCTATGACTACACCACGGACAAGGGCGCCGTGGTGCTCAATGAGTACGCGCGGGTGGCTGATCCGTTCTCGCGCATCGGCAAGGAGTCGGTGACGGTGCAGGTGTCCAGCGTGACCCGCGCCAGCGACCAGTCCTTCAACGTGCGCTGGACCGAGACGCGCTTCGTCAACGGCGCGCTGGATCGCACCGAGCGCTGGAACGCGGTGATCTCCACGGTGCTGCAGACCCCGCGCACGGAGCAGCGCGTGCGCAAGAACCCGCTGGGTATCTACGTCAACGGGCTGGCGTGGAGCCGCGAGCTGGAAGGAAACGAAGGAGCAAAACCATGAATGGACATTTCCGTAAACCCGCCTTGCCTGTGATCCTACTGGCATCCACCGTTTTGTTCTCGGGCTGCGCCACGCAGGGGACTCCGCCGCCATCCATCTCGTTGGATGGGCCGGTGCAGGCCCAGCCGCTGCCCGAGGCGCCGAAGCCCGTGGAGGTCGTGACCGTGCCCGAGGTGCTGGCACTGCCTGGACAGATGAAGCCGCTGGCCGGTGATGCCAAGGCCACACTGGAATCGCCCGACGAGAAGGTGCGCGTGACCCGTGCGAACACGGAGGCCCGTGTTGCGCCCACACGCGAGGGCTATGTGAACGCCATCCAGGTCTGGCCGTTCACTGATGGCGCGCTGTACCAGGTCTATGCGGCCGTGGGTCGCGTGACCGTGATCGCGCTCCAGCCGGGCGAGGAACTGGTGACGGTGGCTGCCGGTGACACGGTGCGCTGGATCGTGGGCGACACATCGAGCGGCAGCGGCGATGCGCTGCGCGTCAATGTGATGGTCAAGCCCATCCGCTCGGGCCTCAAGACCAATTTGGTCATCACGACCAGTCGGCGCACCTACCTGCTAGAACTGACTTCGACCGAGAAGACATGGATGGCTTCGGTGTCCTGGGAATACCCCAAGGACAGGATGCTGGCCCTGCAGCGCCAGGCACAAGCGGCCAGCGCCGCCGCGCCGGTCGATGCCGGGCTGTCGCTGGAGAAGATCCGTTTCCGCTACGCGGTCAGCGGCAGCAATCCGCCGTGGAAGCCGTTGCGGGCCTTTGACGATGGCGAGAAGGTCTATATCCAGTTTCCGGCGGGCATCGCTCAAGGCGAGCTACCGCCAATGTTCGTGATCGGCGCGCAAGGCGACGGACAACTGGTGAACTACCGCTTCCGCTCGCCGTACTACATCGTGGATCGGCTGTTTGGTGCGGCCGAGCTGCGCCTGGGTGGCGATAAGGGCGCCGTGGTGCGAATTGAGCGCACCGATGGCGTGGCACGGAGGAATTGAGCATGAGCCAAGACAACACCCCCGACCATGCCACTTCTCAGGGGGGCAAGGCGGCGCCCGAAGCGATGGCGTTGCGCGCCCAGCCGCGCCCGGTCACGCGCCTGAACCGGCGCACGCTGGCCATGCTCACCGGCGGCCTGTCGGTCGCCGTGCTCGGGGCCACGATCTGGGCCCTGCAGCCGCACCGGCGCGGCGCAGGCTGGCAGAACGAGCTGTACAACGTGGATCGGGTCTCAAAGTCCGAAGGGCTGGATGGGTTGCCGTCCGATTACTCGAAACTGCCGAAGGTGCCCGAGCTGGGGCCGCCGCTGCCGGGCGACCTGGGGCCGGCCATCGTGGCGGCGCAGCAGCCCACCTACATGCCGCCGGGACATGATCCCAACGACGCCTTGCGCAAGGAGGCCGAAGCGGCGGCGGCTTCGGCGGTGTTCTTCCGCTCGGGAAAGCCGGGCCAAGCCGCTGGCGCTGTCGCGCAGGCGGCGCCCGGAGCACCCGGCATGGCCAACGCCTTGGCAGGGTTCGATCCGCTGGCGGCCGGTCCGGCCTCGACGGCGGCCCAGCCCAGTGATCCCACCACCGTGCAGAACCGGCAAGACCAGAAAGAGGCGTTCCTGAAAGGCGGCTCCAAGGAGACTCGCAATTCCGGCAATCTCCAAATGCCAGCCTCGCCGTACCAGGTGATGGCCGGGACGGTGATCGCAGCGGCGCTGGTCACAGGCATCAAGTCCGACCTGCCGGGCGATGTGATCGCCACGGTGACGGAGCCGGTCTATGACACGGCTACGGGCAGGTTCCTGCTGATTCCGCAGGGCTCGCGCATTTTGGGCAAATACAACAGCCAGGTGAGCTTCGGGCAGAGCCGGGTGCAGATGGTGTGGAACCGGATCATCTTGCCAGACACATCCTCGCTGACGCTCGACAACCTTGTCGGCACCGATCCTGCGGGCTACGCAGGGTTGGAGGATGAAGTGGATCAGCATTGGGGCCGCATCTTTGCCGGGGCGGCGCTGACCACGCTGCTGGGTATCGGCGCCGAGTTGGCCGCGCCGGAGAATCGGCAGAACGGCAACCGCATCGTCATTGCCGGGCGCGATGGTCTGCAGGACAGTGTGAACCAAGTGGGGCAGGAGATGACCCGGCGCAACATGAACATCCAGCCGACGCTGACAGCGCGGCCGGGGTTGCCGGTGCGGATCATCGTGGCAAGGGATTTACAGGTTCGAGCTTACCAGCCGCTCTTTCTTCAGCGTGGAGGTGCCCGATGAACATGGCCAGAAAACTCCGGCTTGGGCCGCTGCCATCGACCAGCAGCACCAAGCTGACATTCGCTTGTCCAGCCAGCCTGAAAATGGATCTAGACCGGTACGCCGCTCTTCATGCGCAGACCTATGGCGAAGCGGTCGATGCGGCCACGCTGATCCCGCACATGCTCGAAGCCTTCATGGCGGGGGATCGGGGATTCAAGCGGGGTGGCAAGGCCAAGGCCGTCGCCACCCCGAAGTCAGGATGACGATGCTCCGACATAGATTTAATGAAGAACGCGCGGCTCCAGGCCGTGCGTTCTTCGTTTGGGAAGCCGGTAATATGGGAGTTCAGGTCGGTTGCCGACGCTGCACTCCGTGTCCGATGTAGCGCGATCCGGCTTTCTCTCCCAACGCTCTCATGTGGCACCTAGCCCACACCGCCGAGGTGCCATCGGGTGGCACGATACAGAGCTAACTTGCTGTCTCGTATAAGGTTTCAGGCCAAATGGGATGCCTTGAAAATACTTGACACCGAACATTTTTTATTGTTGGGCTCCAATGATGTTGGCAGGCTGGCAGCCAGGTGTCTTAGCAAGACGTAGGGGGAGTACACCTGTCGGCGTTCTCCCTCGCTCGCATTGGTGCGCACGACGGGCAAAAACGTATCTTCGGCCTCGGCTGGGTCGCCGTAACGCTAGGTGGACGATGGCGGTCTGAAAGAACCTGCGCAAGCGCACCTAGTCAGACATTACAGTTTCTGTCACGAAAGACGGACGCTGTTCGATCAGCTGGTAGCGGTAAGCCTCGGCCTCGATCGCATCGGCATTCACCACGATGCCCAAGTCGGCTTCATGGGAGAAGTCTTCTACGAGCGTGGTTTTGCCTGACCCGTTAGGGCCTGC
>RXJO01000059.1 GCA_003987795.1 Curvibacter sp. | reverse complement strand
ACGAACGCGAGCAGACCCCGGCCGAGCACTAGGCTTAGCTTCAGGGTGGTGGTTTGCTGGCGTTGCATGGGCGAAATGCTATCACAGCTTTTTCGGACGCTCTGTGGTCCTCGCCTATCGCCGCGATAGTGGCGCCAAGGTCGCGCTATACTTTTCACTCGGGTGCCAGGGGGCGCCCGCCCGCAAAAGAGGCTCTCACCCCTGTCGAGCGCGCCTGGTGTGCACCACCGTCCTGCGCTCGAACATCGATGGCTTTGGACAGCTTTCTTTGATTTCGTCTGACCCCAGCGGGAGGGTTGAACACACGAAACAAGAGCTGCTCATGAATTCAAATTTTGTACCTTCCTCCCCCCAGGCCCTGGTGGCCGAACTCAAGGTGCGCGCCCGCCTCGGCCTCAAGGCCTTGCGTGCTGGCGACACCCGACTGCTGGAGCGCGCCCGCCGTGGCGGGCATCGGCAGAACGACCCGGCCGAGTGGCGATTGGGCCACTGCCTCACACTGGTGGCGCGCAGCCTTGGCTTTGCCGATTGGGATCAGGCGCGCCGCGTGCTCGGTGGCCATGCCCAGACCGGTGATGACCTGGGCGCCTTCTGGCATGCCAAGGCCTGCGACCGACTGCTCAACCACTGGTTTGCGGATCTCGAACGTGCCCGCGAATGCCTGCGTCAGCCGGGGCCGCAGCGGGTGTTGCTGCCTTATCGACGCCAGTTCGTGGTGGTCGAGGAGCCCTACCTGCACGAGATCGGTCTGAATCTGCAGCACCTGTCGTCGGGCGTGGGCCTGGATCTGGTGCAGGCCTACGGCAGCCCGGCGTGGCGCGCCTTGTGCTGGCAGCGGCTGCAGGCTTCGCCGGACTGCTGGGCTTGAGTCGGGCGCGTCGATACCCGCGTCAGCATCGGCGTTGCGGCCACATCAAGGCCAGCAGCGACAGGCCGCAGAACCCGGCGCCGGCCACGAAGGTGGTCGCCGGGCCCTGGCTGTCCCACAGCAGGCCGGCCACCGTGCTGGCCAGCAGCATGGCCAGGCCGCTGACCAGGTTGAAGAAGCCGAAGGCCGTGCCCCGCAGGTCATCCGGCGCGGTGTCGGCCACCATGGCCGCCAGCAGTCCCTGCGTCAGGGCCATGTGCACGCCCCACAGACCCACGCCGACCAGCAGGCCGGCGGGCCCGGTCTCGGTGGCCAGCAACAGGTCGGCCAACAGCAGTACCAGCACCCCGGCGGCCAGCAGGCCACGGTGCCCGATGCGGTCTGACAGTTTGCCGAAGGGGTAGGCCAGCAGCGAATAGACGAGGTTCATGGCCACCATCACCAACGGCACGAGCGCCATCGCGATGCCGCTGTGCTGAGCTCGCAGGACCAGGAACGCTTCGCTGAAGCGGGCCAGCGTGAACAGTGCACCCAGGCTAACTACCCACCAGTAGGCCGCTGGCAATCGTCGCAGCTTGGCGCGCTGGATCGGGTTCTCTCGGGGTGTGCCCGCGGGCCGCGCGGGCTCTTTCAGGCCCAGCACCAGCAAGGCCACGGCCATCCAGGCCGGCACGGTGGCCACCCAGAACACAGCGCGGAAATCGTTGGCCCACAGCAGCATCAGGCCGGCGGCAATCAGTGGGCCGGCGAAGGCGCCCACGGTATCGAGCGACTGGCGCAGGCCAAAAGCCGCGCCCCGCAGATGGGGCGGCGCGATGTCGGCCACCAGCGCATCGCGCGGGGCCCCGCGGATGCCCTTGCCCACGCGGTCCAGCAGGCGGGCCGTCACGATCAGGCCGGCGCCGCCGGTGAGGGCGAACAGGGGCTTGCTCAAGGCCCCCAGACCATAGCCCAGCACAGCCAGCGATTTGCGTCGGCCCCAGTAGTCGCTGAGCACACCCGAGAACACCTTGACGATCAGCGCCGTGGCCTCGGCCAAGCCCTCGATCAAGCCCACCGTGGCCATGCCCATGCCGAGCGTGCCCACCATGAACATGGGCAGCAGGCTGTGGATCATCTCTGACGAGATGTCCATCAACAGGCTCACAAAGCCCAGGGTCCAGATACCGGCCGGAATGTGCCGCAGGCCGCTGCTTGTTGGCGGGGGGTGGCTCATGGTCCGGGGTGCGTCAGATGCCCAGTGGCGACACGCCGATCAGCCACTGGTGACCCCAGAAGGCAAAGGCCGCCCAGGCCAGCAGGCCGGCCAGCACCGTCATCGCCGTGCTGCCGCTGTGGGCTGCCGGGTAGACCGTGCCCAGCGCTCGATCGCGTTGTCGGGCGCTGCGGAAATCCAGCACCGCCCAGATCAGAAAGGTACCGAACAGCAGCCCGTCGGCCAGGTTGCCATTGGCCAGCAGATGCGCCAGTGCCCACACCTTCACCGACAGCACCATGGGGTGGTGCAGGCGCGACTTGAATCCGTTGTGCGGCACATAGGCCGCAGCCAGCAATACGAACGAGATCAGCATCAGCAAAGCCGCAGCATGGCGCGTGGCCACCGGCGGCACCCACAGCACCACGGGCGTCTGCCTTGCCTGTCCGTAGCCCCACACGATCAGGGCAAAACCCAGCAGCGACAGCAGTGAGTAAAGGCCCTTCCAGGCGCCCTCACCGAGTCGCTCGCGGGTGCGGGTGCGCCAGCCTTCGGCCACGATGCGCACCGAGTGCACGCCCAGGAACAAGATCAAGCCCAGCACCAACCATGTCATGGATTCACCTTCTCACGCCACCCGGCGATCCGGTGATTATGGGTGCCCCGGCGCGGCTTTGCATGTCAGGTGTGTACAAGGCCGACACCGTTGCCCGGGTTGGCCGCGTCACGCAGACACTGCACCAGCAGCTTGGCAGCGGGCGAGAGGCGTGCGCCGCGGCGGGTGACGATGCCGTAGGCCTCATGACGCGAGCGGATCGCCAGCGGCAGGCGCCGCGCGATCCGGTGTTCCTCGCAAAAGGCCATGGTGCCCTCGGCCATCAAGGCGACCAAGGTCGGATCCTGCTTGAGCATCAGCATGGTGGCCAGCGAGGAGGCCGTCTCGATCGGATAAGGCGGCAGGTCCAGGCCCGCCTCGCGGAATTCGCGCTCCAGCAAGGTGCGCAAGGGCATGTTGCCGGGGTAGAGGATCCAGCGACACGATGCCAGTTGGGCCAGTGTCACCCGTCGGGCCTTGGCCAGGGCGTGGCGGGGTCCGACGGCCACCGCCACGCTTTCATCCTGCAAGGCCTCGTAGTCGAACTGATCCGCCTGCTTGGCCACCGTGGTGCGGCAGATGGCCAGATCCAGTCGGCCCTCGTTGAGCAGGTTCAGCAACTCGCTGCTGATGCTTTCACGCACCTCGATCGACAAAGCCGGCTGTGTCTCGCGCAACTGGGCCAGCGCACCGATCAGCACTGAGTGCAGCGCGCCGGTGATGCTGCCCACCGCCACCCGCCCGCCACTGCCCCGCAGTACCCCGTCGATCTCTTCGCGCAGGTGCCCCAGGTCGGATGAGATCACGCGCGCATAACGGATGATGCAGCGCCCCAGCTCGTTGGCCAGCACGCCCTTGGGCGAGCGTTCGAACAAGGCCATGCCGAAGGTGGACTCGATCTCGCGCAAGGCCTTGGTCAGCCCCGGCTGGGTCATGCCCAGGCGGTCGGCCGCCCGGTGCAACGAGCCCGCCTCGTCCAGCGCCACCAGCAGGGTGAGTTGGCGAAAGCGCAGACGCGAAGTGATCGAGGTGAGGCTGGGGACCATGGGGATTCCAAAAGGTTATTGCCAGATCAAAAGCTCTCACTATGCAGCATGTCGGTGCCCTCCCAGAATCCCGCTGCACAAGGAGACAAGGCATGAAACTGCTTCGCTATGGCCCCCCGGGCCAGGAGAAACCCGGCCTGCTGGATGCGGCTGGCCAACTCAGGGATCTGTCGGCCCAGGTGGTCGACATCGAGGGCAGCACCCTCGACCCGCACACCCTCGATCGCTTGCGCGCCATCGACCCCTCCAGCCTGCCTCGGGTGCCCGGCACGCCGCGCCTGGGGCCCTGCGTGGGGCGCATCGGCAAGTTCATCTGCATCGGTCTGAACTATGCCGATCACGCGGCCGAATCGGGCATGCCGGTCCCCACCGAGCCCGTGGTGTTCAACAAGTGGACCTCGGCCGTGGTGGGGCCCAACGACGATGTGCGCATTCCGCGCGGCTCATTGAAGACCGATTGGGAGGTCGAGTTGGGCGTGGTCATCGGGCGCGTGGCCAGCTATGTCGACGAGGCTGACGCTCTGGCCCATGTGGCTGGCTACTGCGTGGTCAACGATGTGTCCGAGCGCAGCTACCAGCTCGAGCGAGGCGGCACCTGGGACAAGGGCAAGGGTTGCGACACCTTCGGCCCCACCGGCCCCTGGCTGGTCACCGCGGATGAGGTCCCCGACCCGCATGCCCTGCACCTGTGGCTGGAGGTGGACGGCCATCGCTATCAGAACGGCAACACCCGCACCATGATCTTCCAGGTGCCCCAATTGGTGGCCTACCTGAGCCGCTTCATGACCCTGTACCCCGGTGACGTGATCTCGACCGGCACCCCGCCCGGCGTCGGCATGGGCTGCAAGCCCGAACCCGTCTACCTGCGCCCTGGCCAGACGATGCGCCTGGGCATCGAAGGCCTGGGTGAACAACAACAACGCACCGTCGCCGCCTGAAAGGAGCCGACACCATGACCCAACAAGACTTTGAAGGTCGCACCGCTGTCATCACCGGCGGTGCCCAGGGCATCGGCCTGGCTGTTGCCCAGCGCCTGCTGGCCGGAGGCGCCCGCGTCAGCCTGTGGGATGCCGATGCCTCGGCATTGGCTGCACAGGCCCATCTGCCCGTGCACCGGGTGCAGGCCAACATCACCGATCCGGCCCAGGTCGAGGCAGCCTTGCGTGAGACCGAGGCTGAATGCGGCCCCGTGGCCCTGCTGGTGCACAGTGCCGGCATCGCCGGCACCAACGCGCCGGTGGTCGATTACCCCACGGCCGAGTGGCTGCGTGTGATCGACGTGAACCTCAACGGTGCTTTTCATGTGAACCGGGCGGTGGTGGCGGGCATGATCCGCCGCAACTACGGGCGCATCGTCAACATCGCCTCGATCGCGGGCAAGGAGGGCAATCCCAACGCCGCGGCCTACAGCGCCTCGAAGGCCGGTGTGATCGCCCTCACCAAAAGCCTGGGCAAGGAGACGGCGCAGTTCAACATTGCGGTCAATGCCATCACCCCGGCGGCGGCACGCACCCGCATCTTCGAGCAGATGTCGCAGCAACACATCGACTACATGCTGTCCAAGATCCCGCGTGGCCGCTTTGTCGAGGTCGACGAGATCGCGGCCATGGTGGCCTGGCTGCTGACGGCCGAGAACTCGTTCACCACCGGTGCCGTGTTCGATCTGTCGGGCGGTCGCGCCACCTATTGAGACATCGAGAGATTGTGAGCCCGGCCCCGCCCGGCGGACCCCCGCTGAATCCAGCCAAGACAACAGGAGACAAAACCATGACCCTTCCTCGCCGCGGCTTTCTGGCTGCCACCTGCGCACTGGGCATCGCAGGCCCTTTCTCGCCCGCCCGTGCCGCGAGTGACTACCCCTCGCGACCGATTGAGCTGATCGTGCCCGTGGCAGCCGGCGGCGGCACCGATCTGGTGGGTCGCGCCTTTGTCGAGGCGGTCAAGAAGTACCTGCCGCAACAGCCCGTGGTGGTGACCAACAAGCCCGGGGCCAGCGGTGCCATCGGCACCGCCGAACTCATCAATGCCAAACCCGACGGCTACAAGCTGGGCATCATCATCTGCGAGCTCACCATCATCCCCAACCTGGGCATCACCAAGCACACCGCCTCCGATCTGCGCCCCATCGCCCGCTTGAACGCCGATCCCTCTGCGATCACCGTGCGAGCCGACGCTCCTTGGCAGACGGTGGACGAGTTCCTGGCCGATGCGCGCCGACGCAAAGATCCGATCGCCATCGGCAACGCCGGTGTCGGCTCGATCTGGCACATGGCCGCCGCGGCTCTCGGCGACAAGACCGGCATCGTCTTCAACCACGTGCCCTTCCTGGGTGCGGCCCCGGCTGCCGTGGCCTTGCTGGGCGGTCATGTCGATGCGCTCACCGTCAGTCCGGGCGAGGTGGCCCAGCATGTGGCGGCCGGCAAGATGCGTACGCTGGCGGTGATGGCCGATCAGCGCGTGGGTTCGGCCCTGTTCGAAAAGGTGCCTACCCTCAAAGAGCGCGGCGTGGACCTGTCGGTGCAGGTCTGGCGCGGTCTGGGCGCGCCCAAGGGCCTGCCGCAGGAGCTGGCGGATCTGTGGGCCGAAGTCACCCGCAAGGCTGCCGACGACGCTGTGTTCCGCGACGCCCTGCTCAAGGCCAACCTGGGTTGGGCTTATGCCGATGGCGCCAGCTTCCAGGCCGCCATCGACAAGGACCGGGCCTTCTACAAGGACCTGGTGCCCAAGCTCAACATTCCCAAGGCCTGAGCTCAGGCTGCCAGCTGGCGGTCCCGCTGCTGGGCCAGCCAGCTTGGCACGGCGCCCTTGCTGCAGCGTTGCAGCGTGCTCAGCAAGGCGTGATCGGCCTGCAGTTGCCAGCGCTGCTGCAACTGCTGCTGCAGGTGGGCCAGCAGCGAGGCCGCCATCTCGGCGTCGGCCAGCGCCCGGTGGGCCCGGCCGGCCGGTGGCAGGCCCAGAAACGAGATCAGCGAGCCCAGCTTGTGGCTGGTCGCCTGCGGGATCAGGCGCCGCGACAGCAGCACCGTACAGGCAAAGGGCTGGGGGGCGTCCAGGCCGGCCCGGGCCAGTTCGGCCACCCAGAACTTGCGGTCGAAGGCCGCGTTGTGCGCCACCATGGGCGCGTCGCCCACAAACCGGCTGGCCTCACCCATCACCTGCTCGGCTGGCGGCGCGGCCGCCACCATGGCGTTCGTGATGCCGGTGAGCTGGGTGATGAAGGACGGGATGCGCACCCCTGCGTTCATCAGGCTCTGGAACCGGTCCACCACCCGCCCCTGCTCCAGCAGCACGATGGCCACCTCGGTGGCCCGGGCGCCCTGCTCTGGCGAGACGCCCGTGGTCTCGAAATCGATGACGGCGATGGTGGACATTCAGGGGCTGCTGCGGCGGTTGGTCTCGAGGTTCTGGTAGTAGCGTGCCTTGGCCGCATACATTGCCTGATCGGCCCGCGATACCGCGGCATCCAGCGATTCGCCGTCCTGGCAGGTGGCCGCTCCCATCGACAGGGTCAGGGGCTGGCCGGGGTAGAACTGGTTGTTCATCTCGAGCAGCGACTGGATGCGTTCCTGCACGGCCACGGCGGCCCGCGCATCGGATGCCGGCAACAACAGGGCAAATTCATCACCCCCGATGCGGGCTGCGCAGGCCGGCGCATCCACCGCCTTGCCCAGCACCTCGCCGGCGCGTCTCAGCATGGCGTCGCCGGCAGCATGCCCTTCCTCGTCGTTGACGAGCTTGAGCCCGTTGAGGTCGACGATCAGCACACTGACCGGCCACGGCCCGCGACGGGCCAGGCGGTTGAGCTCGTCTGCATAGAAGGCGCGGTTGCGCAGCCGGGTCAGCACGTCGTGCTTGCCCAGATACTCCAGGTAAGCCTCGGCCTTCTTGCGGGCGGTGATGTCCACCAGCGACACCAACACCAGGCTCCAATCGTCTTCATGACCGTCCAGCACCGAGAACTGCATGTGGATGTGCAGCTTGTCACCATTGAGCGTGTAGTTGGTCACTTCGCGGTGCTGCACCAGCTTGTTCTGCCACAGGTCGATCAACTGGTCGGAGAATGAATCCACCATCTCGCCGCGGAACAACTGGTCAAGCCGGCTCAGCAACTCACCCTTGGACTGGGCCCCGAACATGCCCAGCGTGAGCTGGTTCACGTCCACCACCCGGATCTCCTGCATGCAGCGGGTCACGAACTCGGGGTGCACCCGGATGAAGGTGGGAAAGTCGGTGATGCCCTGGCGCCGCGCCTCGTCCAGCAACTGTTTGACCGCGCTGAAATCTTCCACCCACAGCGACACCGGCGAGTGTTCGAACAGATCGCGGGCGTACTGCTCGCTGCTGGCCAGGCGTTGCAGGTTGCGGGTGGTGTCGCTCACGTCTTCCAGCGACACCATCACGCGGTCCCACTCGGCCTCGTGGCCTTGCAGGATGCGGGCCCGCACCAGCACGTCGAGGCGGCGGCCATCGAGCGTGTAGTTGACGGTCTGGTTCATGAACTCCAACTGGCCGTTCCACAGCTGCGACCATTCGCCCACCACCGCCGCCAACATGTCGTCGCGGAACACCTGGCCCAGGTTGGCCAGCAGGTGCTCGGCATCGTTGGCACCGAACAGGCTCAGGGTCTTGGCATTGACACGCAGCACCCGGATGCAGGCTGCGCCCTCGGCCACCAGCTCCGGGTGCTCGGCCAGGTGGGTGGCCAGGTCTTGCACACCCTGGTGGCGCAGGCGATCGAAGAACCTTTTGAGTTCGCTGAAATCCTCCAGCCAGAGGGAGACCGGTGCCAGCTCGAAGATGCTCTCGAAATCGGTCGCTGCGGAGGAAGGGTTCGGGTGGCTCATTTCAGGGGTGTCGGGCGCGGGTGGCGCCCTCGAAAAACGCGGTGCGCCCAGTTTAGCGGACCGTTGTGAAGCAGCTTCAGCCGACGGATCGGGCACGCCGTGCCCGCACCGCTTCGGCCAGGCCTTGCAGCACCGGCCGCGTCTGCGCCATGCTGATGCAGGCATCGGTCACCGACACGCCGTGCTGCAGCGGCTGGCCGGGCACGATGTCCTGGCGCCCTTCTTCGAGATGGCTCTCGATCATCAGGCCGGTGATGCGGGCGTCACCCGCCGCGATCTGGCCTGCCACATCGGCGGCCACCTCGATCTGGCGGCGGTGCTGCTTGCTGCTGTTGGCGTGCGACACATCGATCATCACCTGCTCGCGCAGGCCGGCCGACTTGAGCAGGGCGCAGGCCGCGTCCACGTCGGCCGCGCTGTAGTTGGGTTGCTTGCCGCCGCGCAGGATCACGTGGCAGTCCTGGTTGCCACGGGTCTCGAAGATGGCCGACTGGCCCATCTTGGTCATGCCCATGAAGGCATGCGAGGCCTGGGCGGCCTGGATGGCATCGGCGGCCACCTTCACGCCGCCGTCGGTGCCGTTCTTGAAACCTACCGGGCAACTCAGGCCGCTGGCCAGCTGACGATGGCTCTGACTCTCGGTGGTGCGTGCGCCGATGGCGCCCCAGCTCACCAGGTCACTGATGAACTGCGGGCTCAGCAGGTCCAGGAACTCGGTACCCACCGGCAGGCCCACCTCCAGCACATCGAGCAGCAGTTGCCGGGCCAGTTCCAGCCCTTCGTTGATGGCGAAGCTGCCGTCCAGGTGGGGGTCGTTGATGTAGCCCTTCCAGCCCACGGTGGTGCGCGGCTTCTCGAAGTACACCCGCATCACGATCAGCAGGTCGTCTGCCAGCGCATCGGCCTGCTGCTTGAGCTCGCGGGCGTAGGCCATGGCCTGCGCGTGGTCGTGGATGGAGCACGGGCCCACCACCACCACCAGGCGGTCGTCCGACCCGTGCAGCACGCGCGAGATGGCGCTGCGGCTTTGCTCCACCAGGGCCTGGGCCGAGGCCGGCGTGGGCAGCCATTCCTGCAGCAGAGCCGGTGTGATCAGCGGGCGCACCGCACGGATGCGGGTGTCGTCGATGCGGGTGGTGTCGTGGGTGTGGCCGGGCAAAGCGGCCGAAGCGCGAACGTGGGCAGTCATGGTGGCAGCGGTGGGGGTTGTCAGAAGCAGGGCCTGGGTTCAGGCCTTCTTGAGAAAGATCGACTTCAGCATGAACTGGCCCTGGTCGGTCTTGCAGTCCACATCGTGGTCACCGTTGTCATGTACCAGGCGGATGCTCTTGACCTTGGTGCCCTTCTTCAGCACGGTGGAGCTGCCCTTGACCTTCAGGTCCTTGATCAGCAGCACCGCGTCGCCATCGGACAGGGGCTGGCCGTTGGCATCACGGATCACGCCGTCGCCAGCAGGCGTGTCGTCCTCGCTGGCTTCGGCCTGGGCCGGCCATTCGAAGGCGCAGTCGGGGCAGATGAACTGGTCGCCGTCGGCGTAGGTGTTCTCAAGCCCGCATTGGGGGCAGGCAGGCGGGGTGGTACTCATGGTGGGGCGATCCGGGGAAGCAATGAAAGCCCGATAGTTTAGGCCCCCGGCCTCAGCGCTTCGTTCGGGGCCGGGTCTGAGGCCGCCTGTCAGCGGTGGTCGCGTTCGCTGGCGCCAGCAAGGCAAAGTCGATGAAGCCGCGCTCCACATCGGTGTGCTTGAGCTCTACACGCAGCAACTGACCGACGCGCAAGGGCGGCAGCCGACCGATCAGGCGGCCCTCCACCGGCGGCGTCAGCAGCCGCACCCAGGTGGCCGAGGCATCGACCCCGGTCACCAGGGCATCGAACGACTGGCCCACGAAGCGTTCCAGGTACAGCGCCGCCTCGCACTTGCGCAGTTTGCGTTCCACCTTGCGCGAGGCGTCTTCCTGACGTGTGCAGTGCTGGGCCAGGGTCTGCAGTTCAGCATCGCTGTAGGGCATGGGCTGGTTTGCCAGGGCGGCCTTGACCATGCGCTGCGTGATCAGGTCCGGAAAGCGGCGGTTCGGCGCGGTGGAGTGGGTGTAGTCGCGCAGTGCCAGCCCGAAGTGCCCCAGCGGGCGCTGACCGGCCTGCTCGACCACGTACTCACCCGAGCCCATCAGCTTCACGATGACCAGCGACAGGTCGGGGAAGCGCAGCGGGTCGGCGGCGTGGCGGCGTGCCAGAAACGCCTCCAGCGCGCGTGAGTCGGGGCTGCCCGGCAGGCTTTCGCCATACTGGGCCGCCACCTCCATGATGCGCATCCAGCGCTCGGGTGAGCGCACCACCCGGCGCAGCGAGCGCCCGCTGTGGCGCGCCAGGAAGCGGGCCGTGCAGGTGTTGGTGGCGATCATCAATTCTTCGATCAACTGCCGGGCCCGGTTCTGCACCTGTTGCTCGATGCCCACCAGTTGCCCAGCTTCGAAAACGGCCCGGGGCTGGAAGGTCTCCAAGGCCAGCGAGCCCTGGGCGTGCCGGGCGCGACGCAGGGTCTGGGCCACCTGGTCCTGCAGGCGCAATTGCTGGTCCATGCCGGCCACGCGGGCTGCGGCCTCAGGCAGCGGGCCCTGTCCCTCCAGCCAGGCGGCCACTGAGTCATAGGCCAGCTTGGCCTGGTTGTGCACCCGGGCCCGGTACAACCGAGCCGCGTGCACGCTGGCATCGGCATGGATCACCATCTCGGTCACCAGGGCCAGCCGGTCCACCTCGGGGTTGAGCGAGGTCAGGTCGTAGCACAGGGCCTCGGGCAGCATCGGGAAGATGCGCGCCGAGGTGTAGACCGAGGTGGTGTTGAAGCAGGCATGCTCATCGATCGGCGAGCCCTTGGGCACCACGCTGTCCACGTCGGCAATCGCCACCCACACACGGGTGGCGCCGTCGGGCAGGGCCTCGGCCACGGTGAGCTGGTCCAGGTCGCGCGAGTCGTCGTTGTCGATCGAGCACCACAGCAAGGCGCGCAGATCCGGCAGCGCCGCTTCTGGGGCTGCCGGCGCCTGTCGGATGGCATCGATCTGACGTTGTACGGCTGCTGAGAACGCAGGCTGCAGCCCGCGCTCGGTCATGCTGTCGGTGGCGATGCGTTGCAGATCGGCGTAGCGGCCAGGCCGCTGGGCGTTGGGAGCAGACATGGGAGGCAGAGATCGGGCCAAGCCCGAGCAAACAGAGATGCAACTCATTTTGCAGCAAGCACCGCCAGCGGGCCATGCGGGTGGTGACAGGGCTGCATCGCTCCAGGCTGTTAGAGTTTTGCGCTTCAAGCGGTGCCCATCCCGGCTGCCGTCCCTGACCTGACCGCCCATGACCGCACACCGCAGCGACTCCGCCCCGCCCCGTCCCACTGCCCACCCCGCCAAACCCTTGTGGCAGGTTTTCCTGGGCTTTCTCGGGCCCATGCTGCTGAGCAACATCCTGCAGGCCCTGTCGGGCACCATCAACAACATCTACATCGGCCAGATCCTGGGCGTGCAGGCCATGGCGGCGGTGTCGGGCTTCTTCCCGGTGGCGTTTTTCTGCGTGTCCTTCATCATCGGCCTGGGCACGGGCTCGTCGGAGCTGATCGGGCAGGCCT
>RXJO01000070.1 GCA_003987795.1 Curvibacter sp. | reverse complement strand
ACCCATCAAGCACCCAAAGCTCATCGCCTCGGGCACTCAACGAGCACCTGTCGGTGCAGTCGAGCCCGCTAGTATACACACGCAATGACGGCATCCATGCGAATCAGGGCAAGATTTTCTATTGGTCTAGTGACTTAAAAGGTTATAGAGAATCAATTTTTGGTAGTGCCGTCCTATTACAGCTCACGACTCAGATGGCCTTTTGCACCAACCATCCTTTGAACAGGTAGGGCAGGCGTGGGCCTTGCGCGTCGCTGACGCCGCCCTTTTCTTCAACGCTGATCGCCAACTCTGTCACGCCGGTCAGATCCTCGAGCTTTGCAGGCACTTGAAGTGTCTTGTAGCGACTGAGGACCAAACCCAAAGATCGCGGTTTGCTATCACCCGACAGTGCCCAGACCTGCATGCTGTCTTCAGGGCCCTCCGCCACATTGTTCAGGCGTTGTAGCTGCAAGGCACCGGCACTGGGATCAAATGTGATCAGCAGGGCAGCTCGCTGCTGGGCATCGAGGAGAACCGAGACATAGCGAACTTGGGGGAGCACCTGGAGTTTGGTTTGAAGGTGCTTGATTTGAGCTTTCAGTTGTTCATACATGCTCGCGCTCGCAGCCCATCCCACCAGAAGAACGACCATCAGGGAGATGGCAACGACACGCCACCACCCACTGACTTTTCGATGCTGCTCGCGAGATGAAGTGGATGCTGTGTTGCCAGAAACAGATGTATCGTCCATGTTGTGCGCCTTCAAAGCCGTTGGGTGGCGATTGTCAAAGCGTGAAAGTATGCCTCTTGATTCCTTGTGGCCAGGTTTTGGGGATTGAGAACGGGAAAGCCAAGCCTGGGACCAAGGCCGCTGATGGGGAGCCAATGCAGTCGATGGCTGCTTGAAGCGTATCTGCACAGAAGGCGGATGTCTTCAGCGGCCTGGAATTTTGGAAGTTCAAGCATATTCGACGGCCTGGCGTGACTCAAACAGTTCGGCGCAGCGAATACGGCAGTGACCGCTCCTATCTGTGCCGCATGAGATCAGCACTTGCAAGTGCAAGTGCAAGTGCAAGTGCAAGTGCAAGTGCAAGTGCGCAGTGCGCAGTGCGCAGTGCGCAGTGGCAGTGGCAGTGGCAGTGTTTGAATCCCGAGCGACCTACCAAGCTGGAGGTCTCTTACCGCACTGTCCACCTTTGTGGAGGGTCGATTCAGGTCCTCGCCGAGCAGGTTCATGCGATGGACTCGAAATCGACGAACTCCTGTTGTTTGGAAATGATCGCCACGATCTTTGACACAGAGCGGTGTTATAAAAATGGTCATCTGACTGGGTGAGGCCCGACTTGCCCTACCCTCACTTATTGCACCACTCGTTCAATTCAATGTTCCCAGAAAATCGGTCCTCACGATTTCACGAAGACGCGTCTGCCAGCCCGGCAGCCACACAGGACTCACGTCACGCCTCAGCCGGGGATCTATTTTTCATCTTTTTGTTGCTTACCCTCGTTCTTGCGATCGTCGGGATGGTTTGTTTTGGGGTGTATGTGAAGGTGATGCGCTGAGCTGGATCCATTCGACACATCAGTACAGCAACCCCGAAGGGCATCGCTCGTTGGTTCGGAGCCCGTGTTTTCGATGCAATCAGTCTTTCACGCGTGAATATTTCATGAAGCATCAGACACGCGTTCCTTGGTGCTGGGCGAAGCTCACCGCAGGTGCTGATCATCGGCGGATCCGCTTCTCAGTCCATCTAAACTGAGAGGGAAATCTTATGACTTCCAGTGCCACACCGAATCAAGCACGCGCTTTGGCAGACCGGATTTCCGGTGATGCTTTCTTTTCTTTGTGGCTGACCCAGCGCCAAGCAGATCCGTACAACCCTGTCTGCGCTGCAGCAACAAGACGGCTCTATGCCAGCATCTGGAAATTATGGCTAGGCCATCTGCATCGTCGAGGTTTGGACTGGACAGAAGCCACGGCCCTCGACGTCGCCCAATTCCTCAAGCAACTCAAAGCACGTCGGGCCAAGGCCAGTGATGGCTCGATCAGAGTCGTCAGTGAGGTCTCCCAAAAGCGATATTGGCAGTTGCTTCATTGGCTGTACTGTTACGGCAAGGAACAAAATTGGTGTGCCACCTTGCCAAGTGCTGATCTCCACGAATCAGACCGACCACACAAACTCAATGACGATCCCACGGTGCTGGATCCAGCCTTGTGGCGAGCCTTGCCGTCAGCCTTTCCACAGACTGCGCACAGCGATTGCTACGGCATACGCGACTTGGTCATCTTGCAACTCCTGTATGAGCATGGACTGACGAGTGAAGAAGTGCGGGGCATGCGAATGGACGACCTGATCCGGTCTGACGGGTTGTGCAGTGATCGATCCCAGCCCGCTGTATCGGGAGCGCACATCCGAGGTTCAAGATCTTGCCAAGAACGGGTGATTTCGTTCTCACCTGCCTTGAGGGAAAGCACGCGTGACTGGCTGGATTTCAGGCAGTCACAAAAAAAATACGCTCAGAGGGAATGGGTCTTCTTGTCAGACAGAGCCAACCAGATTTCGATCCGAATCCTGTTTCATCTTGTCAGCCGAACCATCGCCGCCGCCGCCTTGCTGGCGGATTTGCCATTGCCCTTGCGTTGTGGTCCGCAGGTCATCCGCAATACGGTCATCAGAGAAAAGCTCGATCAGGATTGGCCCATTGAGAAGATCATGGCATTTGCGGGCCTGAAGAATCGTGAGAGCGTATGGCGCCACGCAAAATGGAAACCAGGACAAGGTTTCGCCTGAGAACGCCGACTTGGCTTGAGTTCAGATCCCGAGTGCGCCCTCTGAAACAAGATTCATGCATAGGGCTGTGGGTTCAGAAGAGTCCGAATGATGTTGCCGGCGCTCAGACTCTCTGAGGAACAGATGCCTGTAAAAATTCTGAGACAGCCTTGTCGTCGGGCTCTCCCCACAGGCGCACTGCCAACCAGTCATAGAAATGGACTTGGACAATCTTGGCTTCCAATCCCTTTCTCTTTGCAGTCGAGGCCAAGGTCTTGTTTCCGAAAGAGTCCATCTGACTCAAATACTCGTGCCAGATGTTGTCGCTCTCTCGCCGGGTCATTTCGAGGAACAGGTTTTGCGCTTCCGTGCGGCGATGCGCAATCAAATCGAGCCGTGCCCGTTTTGCATCCTTCTCCGCCTGGGCCTGATCGGACTTGATGGGGGTCTGGGCCACGCTTGTTTGGTCCTCAAAAACCATGCCATCTGCGTAGTTGTTTTTGATCGCGGCTTTCAGATAGGCCGTTGGATTACGCAAAGCTGCTGATTCGGACACAGCGGCACTTCTCTGCTTAACGTAGGCCACATTCGACATCACGCGCTCTGCACCATAGGTGGTAACGATCGAAATGGCCTCCGTGGCCTTCAATCCCAAAGCTCGCAACTCTGCTTCCGCCAGTTTAATGGCCTCCTTCGCAGCGTCGCCCAGCAGCAAAGGGAGCACTTCAACGGTCTTGGGTTCGATCCGAAATTGAATCTCAACAACGACTCGGCCCTCTTTGTGCTCAATCAGTTCAAGGTTCAAATGGGTCAGGCGGTTGACTTCCTCTATGGCGGGAAGCAAGGTGTCACGCTTGAAATACTTGTACTCAAAAGCAGCGCCATGGCCCTGTGGCTTGACCCGAAGGTACATGTCCCATTCTTCGGGTGGCTTGCGGAAGGTGAGCTTGGAGGGGTTGGTCTCATAGGCCACCGCAATCCGGTAAAGGTTCAGCGCAGACTGGTTCTTCAACTCACGTGCCATGATGAGGTTCAGTTCCGAAAACTGCTCCAGCTCTCGGACGCCTCTGCTGATATCCGGCGGCAGGCTGACTTCAACAATGTTTTGTGAGGGACTCCGAATGATCTTTGCTTGTGAAAGCAGGCTGCTGACAGTCCATTGAGTCCCGCCCGAATTCACCTCGTTCCATTCCACCTGTACGGCGTTGAGCGATCTCAGGGTTGATTTGAGGCGTTCGTAGTTGCTTTTGTCACCCAGAAAGTCCATGAGGACTGGCATGGGGATCTTGTACGTGTCGGCCTTTGGCTGTTGTTGAATCTCTCGAACGATCTTCAGCCAGGTCAGCATCATTTGGCGTGTGATTGCGCCATTCATCGGCTTGAGCGCAATGCTTGGCATCGGTTGTTGAACAACCTGGGCCACCGCCGTTGCGCCTTTGCGAGCAGCCTGTTGTGCTGGGCTGTCTTGGGGCCCGACGTCAATGAACCCATCTGCGTGAGCAGTCAGTTCCTGTTCATCGAACAGGCTTTCAGAGGAGGAATCAGTGCGCTTGCGTCGCGTGGCCATGGTGAGAGTCTACCATTTGTTTTTTTCACCTGAGACATGCGACGAAACCTGCCCTGTAGAGTGTTTAGAAGATAACACTTGAATACTTAGAGAAGACATAGAGATCGGCGAAATCGTTGCCTGGTGCGGGTTCCCAGCCGTTCAGGTGAGTTTTTTGTTGGGATGCAGTGAGAGTTTTGTTGTGGCAAGGTGAGTGGATTGTTGTGAGTTCCGCACTTAAGGTGAGCTGTATGTTGTGCGAAGGTGAGTGAGTTGTTGGGCAGATTGCACCTCAGGTGAGCCTTTTGTTGGGGGTACGAATTTCAGGCTTTTCCTTCTCTGCTCATCGTTTCGCGGGCTGATTCGGGCGTTCTGGCCAGGTTTTGGTGGTGATCTGCCGAATTCCTCGTTCCGGTTGCAGTGTCCATGGGTTGGTATTTGGCCGCAAGCCCTCACAGGTGAGACTTTTGTTGGGCTCTTGTGAGCCTTGTCTTTTGAAGGTGAGATGTTTGTTGGGGGGATCCGGAGATCTCGGTTGGGTGAGGGTTTTGTTGGGCTACTTCTGGCAGATTGCCTTCCGCAGTAGGTGAGCTTTTTGTTGGGGTCCGCGATCAAGCCGGCCTGGGATTGGTGAGAACTTTGTTGGGGTGTTTTTGACGATCTATGCGAAAACCTTGGGTGAGGGTTTTGTTGGGGTGGGGAGTGACTCGCGCTTGTTGTCAATCTGGAGTCATCCCCAACAAAAACCTCACCTTTCAGGGCTCCTTCCTGCCGGCTTACCCAACAAAAGTCTCACCTCAACGCGACTACAGCGCGCAATCGCGAGTCCAGGACCCAACAAAAAGCTCACCTATGACGGGTTTTGCGCTCCCTCCGAAGTCCCGCAACCCCAACGAAGTTCTCACCTTTCTCAACTCCTCTGTCCGTGCAGCGAAGCATTCTGGATCGCGTCGAGGCGTACATGCTTACCCCCCAACATTTTTCTCACCAAGAACAGTCAGGTGAGAACAATGTTGGGGTCTTTTTGTATCGATGTAAGTACCTGCTTTCGGTTTATCTACCTAAAAATCAAGATTCATGATTTCTATAGGGAAAGGTGAGAGTTTTTTTGGGGCGGTTTTGCTGGGCCAATGAGCCCCCCAACAAATGACTCACCTTAGATGGCCGTCAGCCTGAATCTGGCGCACGGTGCGCACGTCATGGTGTGTTGCTGATCGGCTGTTTCTGCCGCGGCCCCCCACGCACGCGGACACCATGGGACGCGAAACCCATCAAGGTGAGAAGATTGTTGGGGTCTTCAGTGTCTAAAGCGAGTTAAGGCCGTGTTGGCATCCATCGCTGACACCCGTCACGCAACCAGAATGGCCCGTTGGTGAGCTTTTTGTTGGGATGATCGGAGTTGGCTGGCTTGATTTGGGCCAAGCCTGCTCACCTGTCCTTGGGATGACCCATGCTTGTCTATTCGCGGCAAGGTGAGCTTTTTGTTGGGGTGAGCGCTGCGCTGCGTTCTTGAAATGTCCCTGCCCTGGATGGGATGGTGCAGGGCCGATACCCAATGTCGGGGACGACGCGTCCCCGCGCGCTGAGGTGGGCTTTTTGCTCAGTCTCTGGTCTCAGCCACCGGTGCAGAGCCCTGAGGGGTTTCTGCCAGATCGAATCGACGACGCAACTCAGCGACCAGTGCCTCTCGATCGATGGTGTCGGCCAGGATGATTTCAAACGAGACTTTGCCCGAATCCCATTCTTTCAAGTGTCCGATCTGTTGCCCATTGCGCTGGATCTTGTACTGGCGTGAGATCTCCTTGCGCTTGCGCTCCCTCGGCGACTGCACTTTGGCCCTCGCCTCCTGGATTTCCTTGCGACCGGCCTCCCCTTCCTTGACCAATTTGGCCATGGCCAAGGCGCTTGGCGTGTCCACTGCCTGTTCGTACAGAACCAGCTCATACAAGGCGCTCATGGCAAACGCCTTGGGATCCTCCTTCAGCACCTCCAAAACCTGCGGAGACAGTCGAAGTATGGCCAGTGTCTTGTTCACGTTCGGCTGTGATTGACCTGTGGCCTCAGCAATCTCCGTCTCGCTGGTGAATACACCCTGGTCCAGCAGCGATCGCCACGACAGGGCGTTGTCCAGCGCTGTTTGTGTCTCCCGCTCTGCGTTTTCGCGGTAGCTGTGTGAATACAGCTCTCGATCATTGAGCGAGTCATAGACCATGAGATCCATGGTCTTGGCACCGATCAATTTCAAGGCCCGCAGGCGATAGTGGCCGGCGGCCAGTACATAGCGGCCCCCTTGTTTGGCGGCCAGCCCTGGAATCTCTTGGCCGTGCGCGCTGATGCTGGCTGCCAGCTCACTGACACGCTCGGGCCGATAGATGTGGCGCGCATTGAAAGGGTTGACGTCGATCAGCTCGATGGAGACCTTCTCAAAGCGTGCGCCTGATGAGTTGGTTGCTGGAGTTTCGGGCGTGGTGGCTGAATACAGGCCTTGTCCGGTGGGAGTGAACGCAGCCTTAGGGGTTTCGTCGGCCGGGTGGGTGTGCACCAGGTCTTGAGCATGGCGCAGTCGATCCCCAATGGTGGGTGCGCTTTTAGCGGCCAGGGCTGCACGTGCAGCCATATCACCTTTTTTAATATTCATTTTTTATTTAGCCTTAGATACTTTTATTTCCAACAAAGATGCTACTTCATTAACCAGAGCATCTACCTCGGTGGCTGCAGCCGATTTTCCAAAAGATCGAACGACGCAGCCGTAGAGCTGCGACTCAGGGAACACATTGCGCATGGCCAACGTTGACTTGAGGATAGGAATTTGCGCGCCGGACTTCAGCGTTTCGAGGCAACTGTCGAAAATGTTGCCGCGCCTGACCATGCTGAGCAGGTAGACCGCCTTCAAGTTGTCGTCACCCCGCGCTGCCCGAGCCTGCCGTGCTTCAAGAACCAATTCCTCGGCTTGTTTGGAGGCCCAAACATTGTCCATCACGGGTACAACAGGGATGATCGCCAGATCGGATGCCACCAAAGCAGCCCATGGCACACGAGAGCCCAGCGCTGGAGGGCAATCAATGATGATGACATCGTACTTTTCGGCGATGGCCGACAGCTTGTCGAGGAAGGCCTCCTTCAGTGGCGCCATCGACAAAACTTCCGCCGGAAACGGAGTTTCGGCAGAGGCCTGATGAAACCACAGGGCTGCTGTGTTTTGCGGATCCATGTCCACCACAAAGACCCTCAAGCCGCGGAGGCCGAGCGTTCCGGCCAGCTGCATGGTCGTCATGGTTTTTGCACACCCACCTTTTTGATTGAAGACGGTAACGATCTTGGCTGTCATGAGCACCCCTTATGGACTGCGCGTCTATTCACGCGTGAATGAAATGGCTTCCGCATTCTACATAAACCAATTGTTTGAATACGACAAAAGATAGAAAACATTTTCATGTCATCTATGATGGTTTGTGTTGGGTATTCACGCGTGAATGAATTGCGCTCAGGTGTGTCAGAGCTGGTGCTGGGTTGTGTGGGTGAGGGTGAGGGTGGTCGGCTATTCACGCGTGAATGAATCGCGCCTGTTCGTTGCTTCCGGTTTGTTGAGGTGGTTGTTGAGGCTTGTTTAAAGGCTTGTTTAAGGGCTTGTTTAAGGGCTTGTGATCAGGGCTTGTGATCAGGGCTGTGCGTGTGGTGTGTTGCTGAGGTGACGGGCGTTGGGGCGTTGTCTGCCCTCATGAAAGCAGTTTTTGGTGATGGGGCTTTGTGTCTCGGGGGTATGTGATGTGTGGGCGTCTGACCGAGAAGCTACGAAGGTGATGGACGAGGTTCGTTGGGCGGCGGTCTGCAGGCTTTGGTGTGACCGCGCTCATGTGGATCAGTCAGGTGTGTGTCTGGTGATTTTCGATCGATAGGTCAGGGGCGCTGAGTCTTTTGTAGCCGGCTCGACCGTGGCGTCGGTGTCTGGGTGTGGGTGTGGGTGTGGGTGTGGGTGTGGGTGTGGGTGTGGGTGTGGGTGTGGGTGTGGGTGGTGGCGTGTCGGTGCGGTAGTGCTGCTATCGCTGTGGTGCTTGGCCCCTTTCGGATGTGCCAGGGCGCTCTTATTGGGGTGGCCATCTCAGCGGAGGGCTGGCAGAGTTGGCTGTCAAACATCGGCTTCGTGGTCATGAGGTGTGCTGGCGGTGGGCTTGGTGGTGGTCGGTCTCACGAAGCATCGGATGGGTCGCTGCGACGCCTTGGAGGGGCGTGCGAAAAGACGTTGAGGCGAGTGCCTGGTGTTGGACGGCTTCGCTAACAGTCGCTGTGGTGTTGTGAACATCTTGAACGTTGTCGGAGATCTGCCGTTCGCAGTGCCATGACGAACGTGGAGAACCCGCCATTGAACCTATGTTTGACGCGCGGTACAAGGCGGCGTTCGATGTGTTGCGTGTGGGGCGCCCCGATATCAGATTGCTGGTTTTGCTCCTTGCGGAAATTGATCGCATCAAGCCGGCCACTGTCGCCGGCATGATGGAAAGCACCTGCACCTGCACCTGCACCTGCACCTGCACCTGCACCTGCACCTGCACCTGCACCATGTTCGGATGCTTGCCACTGAAGGTCGTCAAGCGCCTCTGAATGAAAGCCTCAGTTGTTGTTGATGGAGCAGCGTCCTCTGTTGTCAACGGTCAGTCGTGAAATGCAGACTGCATCAAAAGCCCAGCGTTGGTGCAGCCAGAACGCTGGGTGACTGCGTTGGTGATCGAAGGCAGTGATGGAGACGCCTGACTCGCGGGGGGGCTGTCGAGTCGCCATGCAGCGATGGCTTACGCTCCATGCAGAGCCAGGACCCAGAGTCGTCTGGTCAGATTCGTCGCAGGTCCTTCGGGTGAACCTGGGATGTGCCGGGCTTGGGCATCTGGGCATCTGGGTGTGGGGCGAGCGCTGTGTTCGATGCCTCGTGGTGCTTGCCAGGGCCTGTGCTGGAGTCTGATTCGAATAGTTTGATGGTTTGGATTATTTTTATCGAATAATTTGATGCTGAATTGGTCAATCAACCAAACCATCGGCTTATGCCAGCTTGGACTCCAGTCCCGCGACCCTGTCTGTCAGGCGGCTGATTCCTGCGGCGATGCGACTCAACTCCAGGATCGAGTCGCCGCCGCGCCCATCAGCACTTCCGCCGCGGCTCGATTTGAGTTCGGCAATCAGTTGCAATTGCATGGCATTGGATTCGTCGTACTTTCGCATCAAGGCCATCCGAGCGACCCTGAAATCAGAGGCGTCACGCTGGATTTCTCTCAGGCTGCCCATCATCGACTGAACCTGCTCGCTCAGCTTCAGTACCTGCTCCTGCAGGGCCACAAGCTCAGCAGCAGGCAGTGTGATCATCGGCGCCGCAGGCGGCGCCTGCTCCGGGGCGATGCTCTTGGCCACACGCGGTTCGGCTGTGTCATGTTCATCCGCCGCAATCGGTGCAGCCAGAGCCGTGCCAGAGGGACCATCCGCCTGACGAGGATGCCACCGTGCATGAATCAGCCGCCTGGCCACCGCCAGGTCAAACTTGACGCGATGGTTGCGACCGTCCTTGTCTTGCTGGTGCTGCCTCGCAGCATCCAACAGGCCTGCTGCAGCCCAACGCTTGAGTGTGGCAATGGAGGGCCCGTGTCCATTGAATTCCTGGTCCAGGCGATGCTGCAATGCCGGCAATGAAAGATGGCGTGTTTGGCTCATATCAGAATCAACTTGGCATCATGATACCGAATTGAACGTCAACAGGGCAAGCATCGTGAAACATGCTGCCAAATACCAAGAAATGACATCGAAAATCAATGGCAACTCTTTGTTTTAATTGAATTTTTTGATTGAGTATCTTTTGCCCGTGAAACATCTATGCCGTTCCCATCTAACAACATCGAGCCCGCTTAGAACAGCACCTGTCGATGGCGCCGATCACCGGTGGGTTCAGACGCTCACAGTTGCCTTCATGCCCTGACCGCCGAATTCCCAAAGCCCCTATGGTGTGCCCACGCTGACGACAAACATTTCCTTGCGACGGAACCCACACCAGCCATCCCGCGCAGCGATGCAATTCTGTTCAATACGACCTTCTGCGCTGAAGCCACACTCCGTCCCTTTGAACGATGGGCGTGGAGGACAACTCGATGGGTGTGCTTTGGATGGCGATGGGCAGCTATGCCTTGGTCGGTGCGATCACGCCGGGGCCGGTGAACATCCTGGCCTTGCGTCATGGCGCCTCTGCAGGACGTGGCGCAGCGCTCGCCTATGTGATGGGGGCAAGCGTGAGCTATGCCGGGGTGGTCTGGCTCATGGGGTTGGGCGGCCAGTTCGTCTTGAGCACGCCCTGGGCCATGCACCTGGCACGTTACGCCGGTGCGGCCTACCTGTTCCATCTGGCGTGGAAAATGGCCTCCGCGCCGGTGATCGAGATGGACAGCCTGGATGGCGGTACCCACGGCACCGCCCGGAGCTTCGGGCTGCAGTCGTGTGCGCAAGGTGCCCTGACGCAGGTGCTCAACCCCAAGGCCTGGATCGTGGCGTTTTCGGGTGTCAGCCTGTTCGTGCTCTCGCAGCGCGATGCGCTGCAGGCGCAATGGCTGTTTGTGTCGGTCTCGCTGCTGGCCTGCCTGATGGGCGTGGGCAGTTGGGCGCTGGCGGGCAGGGCCTTGGCGCGCTGGCTGACACCGCCTCGTCGCCAGCGGGGCTTCAATCGGGCCATGGGCTGCGTGTTGGCGCTTTGCGTGCTTGCCATGCTCGGCTAACCTCTCCCGGTACATGAGCGCCGACAGCCACCATCGAATCCATCGCCATCCGGCAGCACCTTGGGCGGAACTGCGCGTCAGCGTGAACACCCTGGCCTGCTACAGGCCGCACGCGCATGCCGAGTACTCGATCGGGCTGGTTGAGCAAGGGCAAGCCGTTTTTCATCACCCTGCCGGACCGACGGCAGTGAGTCCTGGCTCGGTCGTCATGATCGAGCCCGAGGTGGTGCATTCCTGCAACCCCTTGCGTCAGCAAGCCTGGTCTTATCGCATGCTGTTCATCGACGCCGACTGGCTTCACGCCGCGTTGGCCCGCCACTGGGGCCTGCCTGCTCCGCTGACGGGGCTGGCGTTTCTGTCACCCTGTGTGGACGATCCGGTTGTGGCCGGCCAGGTCAAAGGGCTTTGCGAACCCCTGGGCTCCGACAGCGAGGCCTGTCGCCTGGCGTGGCTGCTATCGGCATGGATATCGAACTGGGCGCGCCCAGGCAGGGCGCATGACGTGGAGAACGTGCCCCATGAACTGGCGCCGGCCATCGACCATCTGCAATCACGGCCTGGCCTGAAGACCACCGTGCGTGAACTCGCCGCGCTTTGCAAGCTGACGGAGGCGACCTTCATCCGGCGCTTTCAGGGTGTGTTCGGCATGACCCCGGGCCGCTACCTGCTGAACTTGCGCCTCAATGGTGCCCGAACCCTGCTGTCCCGAGGTATGCCCCTGGCCGAGGCCGCCCATGCGATGGGTTTTGCCGACCAGGCGCATCTGCAGCGCTGCTTCAAGGCCCACCATGCCATGACGCCGGGCAACTACAGGCATCGTCCCTGACAGTCAGGTCCCTGGCCGTTCGGCATCATCGGCCGACCCGAGCGTGGTGGGCGTCGCACGTCTGCCCTCGGTCGCGGCGCGGCTCAGGCGGCCGAGGCGATCTCGTCCATCCTCGCAGCAGCTGCCTTCAGTGTCTGCCTCAGCCACAGCAGGCCGGGATCCTTGGATCGGTGCTTGTGCCACTGCATCACCTGCACCATCGGTGGAATCGGCAGCGGCGGGGCCAGCAGCCGGATGGGCAGGTGGCGACTGGCCTGCAGGGCCAGGCGTCGGTGCAGGGTGGCGATGCGGTCCGTGCCA
>RXJO01000165.1 GCA_003987795.1 Curvibacter sp. | reverse complement strand
GTGTTGCAGCAGGGCGTTCATCGGCACCACCAGAAAGCCGCCCAGGCCGCCGAGCAGGATCAGGAAGGGCGCAGCCAGCCAGACGTTGTCGATGAAATTCATCAGCACCACCAGCACGCCCATGGCGATGCCCAGGGGCATGACGCGCGTGGCGTGCTCCAGGCGCATGCGCATCGAGGCCACCACGGCACCCACCGCCGTGCCGATGGCCACCACCCCCACCAGCGACGAGGCCTGGGTGGTGCTGTAGCCCAGGGCGGCGGCGCTCCAGGCCAGCACGATGTAGCGCAGATTGCCGCTGACACCCCAGAACAGGGTGGTGGTGGCCAGCGAGATCTGGCCCAGCCGGTCGTGCCACAGGCGCGAGTTGCAGTTCCAGAAATCGGGCACCAGGTTCAGGGCATTGCGCAGCACGCTCTGCTCGGGGTTCTGGCGCAGCGGGCGCATCTCCACGCCGGTGTGCGGGATGCGGGTGTTGAACCAGGCGGCCAGCGCGTAGACGAAGATCAGCACGAAGATGGCGGCCTCGGGCGGGGTGTCGACCCCGGTCTCGAAGATCGGGAAATCGAAGGACAGCAGCAGGCCTGAGACCGAATGCCCCACCAACTGGCCGCCCACCAGCACACCCAGGATGATGGAGGCGATGGTCAGCCCCTCGATCCAGCCATTGGCCTTGACCAGTTGCGAGGCCGGCAGCAGCTCGGTGAGGATGCCGTACTTGGCGGGCGAGTAGGCCGCCGCACCCAGGCCGATCACCGCATAGGCCATCAGCGGGTGGGTGCCGAACAGCATCAGCAGACAGCCCAGCACCTTGATCGCGTTGCTGATGAACATCACCTTGCCCTTGGGCTGGGCGTCGGCAAAGGCGCCCACGAAGGGCGCCAGGATCACATAGAACAGCGCGAACATGGGCACCAGGGCCGCGCGCTGCCACTCGGGGGCGCCTTCGCTCTTGAGCAGTTCAACCGCAGCCACGAAGATGGCGTTGTCGGCCAGCGAGCTGAAAAACTGCGCCGACATGATGGTGTAGAAACCGCGCTTCATGGAGTGGCTGATTCGTGCATCAGCAAAACTGATACTTTTGTAATGTTGAACGAGGCCTCGAAAAGGCAAACGGTTATATCACGCACGACCTGGGCTGAAATGCCAAAATCCCCTCACTTCGACTCCCGTTTGCCCCCATGCCACGCCCGATCCAAGCCATCGTTCATACTGCTGCGCTGCAGCAAAATCTGGCGCAGGTGCGCCTCCGGGTGCCCGATGCCCGGGTGTGGGCCGTGGTCAAGGCCAATGCCTACGGCCATGGCATCGAGCGGGCCTTCGAGGGACTGCGTGGCGCCGACGGCTTTGCGCTGCTCGATCTGGCCGAGGCCGAGCGCGTGCGCCGCCTGGGCTGGCGCGGCCCCATCCTGCTGCTCGAGGGTGTGTTCGAGGCGCGTGACCTCGAGTTGTGTTCGCGACTGGACCTGTGGCATGCGGTGCACTGCGACGAGCAGATCGACATGCTGGCCGCGCACAAGACCCAGGTGCCGCACCGCGTCTTCCTGAAGATGAACTCGGGCATGAATCGCCTGGGCTTCACGCCCGAGCGCTACCGCTCGGCCTGGACCCGGCTCAATGCCCTGCCGCAGGTCGACGAGATCTCGCTCATGACCCATTTCAGCGATGCCGATGGCCCGCGTGGCATTGCCCACCAGGAAGAGGCTTTCCTGGCCGCCACCGCCGACCTGCCCGGCGAGCGCAGCCTGGCCAACAGCGCGGCCACCCTGCGCCACAGCGTGCAGCCCCGCGTCAAGAGCGACTGGGCCCGCCCGGGCATCGTGCTGTACGGTAGCGCACCTGATTTTCCCGAGCACAGTGCCGAGCACTGGGGCCTGCAGCCCACCATGAGCCTGAACACCCGCCTGCTGGCGGTGCAGGATCTGGCGCCCGGCGCCACGGTGGGCTATGGCTCGCGTTTCCAGGCCGAGGCGCCCATGCGCGTGGGCATCGCGGCCTGCGGCTATGCCGACGGCTACCCGCGCCACGCCGACACCGGTACCCCCATCCTGGTCAATGGCGTGCGCACCCGCCTGGTGGGCCGCGTCAGCATGGACATGCTGATGCTCGACCTCAGCCCCCTGGAGCAGGCTGGCGTGCCCTTCGGCTTCGGCAGCGAGGTCACGATGTGGGGCCGCTCGTCCAAGGGCACCGTGCTGCCCATCGACGAGGTGGCCCAGGCCGCCGGCACCGTGGGCTATGAGCTGATGTGCGCGGTGGCGCCCCGGGTCAACTTTGCGGTCGATGACCGCACTCAGTCAGCATAAAGCTGCAGCACCACCACGCCGGTGATGATCAGGCCCAGGCCGAGCAGGCTGGGCCCGTTCAGGTGCTGGCCGTGCACGGCCCAGGCGATGACGGTGATGAGCGCAATGCCCACCCCTGACCACACCGCATAGGCCACACCCACCGGCATCACCTTGAGCGTGAGCGACAGCAGGTAGAAAGCCAGGCCGTAGCCCAGCACCACCGCCAGCGAAGGCCCCAGCCGGGTGAAGCCCTCGGACGACTTCATGAAGCTGGTGCCGATCACCTCGGCCACGATGGCCGTGCCCAGCAGCAGCCAGCGGTTGATTGAGGCGGGTTCGGGAAGCTCGCTCATCGGCGATCCCTGGGTGCGGGAATGGACACCGGAGCGGTCGGTCAGGCGCCGGTCGCCAGGGCCTGTTGCACGCCTGGGCGCTGCAGCAGGCGCTCGCGGTGCGCCACCACCTTGGGGAACTGTGCGATGTCCACGCCGTCGCTGGCCAGCCAGGTGGAGACGGTGTACAGATAGCCGTCGGCCACCGAATAGGTGTCGCCCAACACCCAGGGGCCCTGCAGGTAGTGTTTCTCGATCAACTGGAAGTTCTCGGTCATGTTGGCTGCCACCTTGCGCTGCATGCCGGCGATGGCTTCGGGCTCGTCAGCCCAGCGCGAGGCGCGCGGGCGGTGCGCGTGGTTGATGTGCACGGTTGAGCACAGGTAGCTGTTGACCTCCTGCATGCGGGCCAGCAGGAAGGGGTTGTCCAGCGGGGCCAGGCCGGCGCCGGGAAAGCGCTGCGCCACATACAGCAGCAGGGCCGGGGTTTCTGTCAGCACGCCCTGTTCGGTGACCAGGGCCGGCACACGGCCCTTGGGGTTGACCGCCAGGTACTCGGGCGTGCGCTGCTGGGCTTCGGCGAAGTTGACGCGCACCAGCTCATGGCCCGCCTGGGCTTCGGTCAGGGCGATGTGGACGGCCAGGGCGCAGGTGCCTGGGGCAAAGTAAAGCTGCAGACGGGACATGAAGACTCCGGTTGAGGCATTCGGTGAAGCATCCGGTGACGCTGGCGAAGCGGCACTTCGTGGCGGTCACCGTCACCGGCCGGGGCCTGATCAGGCGAACAGGCTGAGGCGGGTGTCGGTGTCCGAACCCGAGTTTACCGATCGGTACGCCGCCGTGCCGCGCTCGGCCTGGCGGGCGCGCTGGGCCTGCTCGCGTTGGGCACTGAGTTCGC
Source organism: Curvibacter sp. (assembly GCA_003987795.1). Lineage (GTDB taxonomy): Bacteria > Pseudomonadota > Gammaproteobacteria > Burkholderiales > Burkholderiaceae_C > Curvibacter. The sequence goes on along the minus strand of RXJO01000165.1, from coordinate 8,673 downwards.
TGCGACCATCGGCCTCCAGTTCAGCGCCCACCGCAGCCACGCGGTGATCTTGCGGGCTGGGGTCGCTGGGCGCCAGGGCGGCGGCCTGGATGCGCTGGCCTTTGTCGATGTTGGCTTCGGGCTTGTGCTCGCGCGAGGTGTCGATGCCGACCTCGCCCGCCACCGCGTAGCGCACCCCATCCGGGCCGGTGGTGTAGGTGAACTGGGCGCCGCTGGTGACCACGCCGCGCCCCGCCGAGATGTGGGCCTGCTCATGGGCCCGCACATGCTGGTCGGTGGCCTTGAGCTCGGCCACCTCGCGCTGCTGATCAGGGCTCAGCTCGGTGCGCGCCGCAGCGCTGCCGCGGCTTCGGCTGGCCGGCAGGGGCGGGATGGCAGCGGCAGAGGTGGACGATCCGATCGAGGCCATGGCGTGCGGGCGCGCGCCAGCGAGGGCGCGGACCCTCTTGAAGTGAAGCACAGAAGGGCCCGGGTTTCAAGCCGGTCCGCCGGTCAGGTCACCGGTGCGCCGCCCCCGTCAGCACTCAGGGCGTCTTGCAACGTGCCCAGGCCTCGGGCGCGTCGAACAGCGCCGCCTGCCCGCAGGCCGAGCCCAGCATGGCGTCGCCGTCATGCCCCACGCCGGGCACGTCGAACTGGCGCTGGGCCAGCCCCGGGTGGCGTTGACGCAGGTCGTCCACATAGGCGTGGCCACGCGCGAAACGGTGCGGCCCCTGGGCCTCGGCGGCGCAGCTTTTGTCCAGGGCCGGGTGCTGCGGGTTGGTGTCGGCGCTGCCCAGCAGGTAGATCACATCACGCTGCAGGTAGCGGGCCTCGTAGGCGGCGGGGCTGAGCTGGCTGGCGTAGCCCGGCGCCTCGGTCCAGCCGTACTTCCACTGGTTCGTCCCCGGGCAGGCTGCCGCCACGGCCGGCACCGGCCGTTCGGGGTGAAAGTACAGATAGGACGAGGGGTTGGCCACCACGTAGCGCACCGCCACGCCGGGCAGGCGGCTCTCGCCCTGGCCCACCACGGCATAGCGCTGCACCACCTGGGCCCCCCCCGAGTGGCCGGCCACCACCACCTGGCGCAGCTTGGGAAAGCGCTGCCGGTCGGCCAGCAGGGCCAGCAAGGCGTCAATCGCTTCGAACGAGCTCAGGGCGGCGGGTGCGGTGGCACTCTCGCCGCCCATCCAGCCCTCCAGGCTCCAGCGCAGGGTGTCGGTTGGCAGCGCGTGCGCCGCCACATCGCGCTCGGCCAGGAACTGCGGCACCAGCAGCAGGCTGTGAGCCGCGGCAGGGCCGGCCGCCTGGGCGGCCTTGCGCGCCGAGGCCCAGTAGACATTCGCGTCGCGCAGGCGGCCGTGGAACACCAGCACGGCCCGCTCGACATCGGCCAGCGCCGCCGCATCTTGCAGGTCACGCGAGGCGTACAGGCGCAGCGCACCCTGGCCGGCCGGGCCGACCACGCTCAGGGTGTCGGGCGCCACCACCTTGACGGGGGCCTTGTTGCCGGCGTTCTCGTCCACCGCCCGGGCGGGCCCGGCGCCCAGCAGCAGGCCGCCGGCCAGCAGGCCCGGCAGGCAGCGAGAGAAGGCGAGTCGGCGGCTCATCGCGGGTACAGCCCCAGCGTCTGTGCCTGCAGCCGGGCCAGGCCCAGCAAGGCGTCTGTGAAGGGCGTGGCCACGCCGGCCAACTGGCCCAGCTCGCGCACCGCGCCCACCAGGGCGTCGAGCTCGACGCTGCGCCGTGCCTCCACGTCTTGCAGCATCGAAGTCTTGAAGGCGCCCAGTTTCAAAGTCACCTGGTGCCGGTCTTCGGGTTGCTGGTCGATCGGGATGCCGATGTGCTCGCCGATCGCCTTGGCCTCGCGCATCACTGCCGAGATGAAGTCGCGCACCTGCGGGTCGCCCAGGATCAGGTCGGTGGTGGCGCCGGTCAGCGCGCTCACCGGGTTCACCGTCATGTTGCCCCACAACTTGTACCAGACGTCGCGCTGGATCTGCACCGAGGCGCTGGCCTGGAAGCCGGCCTTCAGCAGCAGACCCAGCAGGGCCTCGGTGCGCGGGCTGATGCCGCCGGCCGGCTCGCCGATGATCAGCCCGTTGCCGAAATGGTGTTTGACGTGGCCCGGGCCATTGAGCGAGCAACTGGCGTGCACCACGCAGCCCAGCACCTGCGAGGCAGGGATGGCCGCAGTGATCTCGCCCGTGGGGTCGACCGACTGCAGCCGGGTGCCCGACAGGCCGCCGCCAAAGCCTTGCAGAAACCACCAGGGCACGCCGTTCATGGCGGTCAGCACCACGGTGTCGGGCCCGATCAGGGGCGCGATCTGCCGTGCCACCTCGACCAGGGCCGGGGCCTTGACCGCGATCACCACCAGGTCCTGCACGCCCAGCTCGGCCGGGCTGGCGCTGGCCTGCACCGGCAGGCTGTGCTGCTCGCCGCCTTGTTCGATGCGCAGGCCGTGGGTCTGCAGGGCCTGCAGGGTGGCGCCGCGCGCCACCACGCTGAGGGAGACACCGACGCGGGCCAGGCCCGCGCCGATCCAGCCGCCGATCGCGCCGGCGCCGTAGATGCATGCTTTCATGAGAGATCCGTGAAGGCCCCGCAGGGCCGGTTGCAAAGCGATGGGCGGATTGTCGGCCGCCCCCAGGGCGATGCCAAGCCCGTCACAGGCGGTAGCTGCTGTCCAGCCGTTCGACCTGGCGCACCAGGGCGTCGAACACATCCTGGCCCGCGCCGTGGCTGGGGCTGAACTGCAGCGCATCGCGGCTGCTCTTGATGGCCGCCTCTTCTGTCACGGGAATCGCCGGTCCCATGGACAGCGTGGCCAACTGGATTTCGCAGGCCCGCTGCAGCGTCCAGAGGATGGCGAAGGTCTGCGGCAGGGTCTGGCCATAGGCCAGCAGGCCGTGGTTGCGCAGGATCACCGCCGGCTTGCCCCGGATGTTGTTGACCAGGCGCGGACCCTCTTCGGCATGCACCGTGATGCCCTCGAAGTCGTGGTAGCCCACCATGTTGTGCAGTTGCGCGGTGTAGAAATTGGTCTGCTGCAGCCCGCCCTGCAGGCAGGCCACCGCCACGCCCGCCGTGGTGTGGGTGTGCATCACGCAGTGCGCCTCGGGCAGCCCTTCGTGGATGGCGCCATGCACCACGAAGCCAGCCGGATTGACCGGGTAGGTCGAGCCGTCCAGCACCCGGCCCTGCAGGTCGATCTTCACCAGGTTGCTGGCCGTGACCTCGCTGTAGTGCAGGCCGAAGGGGTTGATCAGGAACTGCTTCTCGCCGCCGCTCACACTGTCGGGCAGGCGCAGCGTGATGTGGTTGTAGATCATCTCCGTCCAGCCCAGCAGGGCGAACACGCGGTAGCAGGCGGCCAGCTGCTGGCGCTGGGCCCATTCATCCGGATGCATGCCGGCCGGCGGAGCCGGGGGCTGCAGGCGTTGCGGGCCAAGGGGGGCGTTCATGATCAGGTCTCCAGTCAAGGCGCCCCGCCCGGGGCGCGTGGGTTGACGCGCTACGCGTCGGCGGTGAACCCGATGGTTTTCACCAAGGGGCCCCAGCGTTCGAAATCGGTTTTCAGCATGGCGGCCAGCTCGGCCGGGGTGGACGACTTGGCCTCCAGGCCCATGGCGCCCAGGCCGTCGACCACCTCGGGCGTGGCCAGCGCGGCCCGCAAGGCGGTGTTCAATCGTTGCACCAGATCGCGCGAGGCCTTGGCCGGCAGGTAGAAGCCGAACCACTCGCCGAACACCATGTCCTTCAAACCTTGCTCAACCATGGTCTGGGTGTTGGGCGTGAACTTGCTGCGCTGGGCGCCGGTGGAGGCCAGCAGCCGGCACTTGCCGGCCGCCACATGCTGGCTGAACTCGCCCAGCGGGCCCGACACGGCAGGCAACTGGCCGCCGATCATGTCAAGAATGGCCGGCTGGGTGCCGCGGAAGGCCACGTGCTTGAGGTCGACGCCGGCATGGTGGCCCAGCAGAGCACCCACGAAGTGCGGCACCGAGCCGGCCGCCGGCGAGCCGAAGTTGGCCTCTTTGGGGTTGGCCTTGCACCAGGCCAGGAAGTCGGGCACGGTCTTCACGCTGGCGGGCACCGAAGGCCCCACCGCAAAGCCGAAGTCGAACACGCAGCCCAGAGACACCGGCGCCAGGTCGGCCACCGGGTCGTACGAGAGCTTTTTGTAGATGTGCGGGTAGACCCCCAACATGGACATCGGGGTCTGCAGCAGGGTCAGGCCGTCGGGATTCTGGGCTTTCACGAACTGGATGGCGATCTGCCCGCCTGCGCCGGTCTTGTTCTCGACATAGGCCGACTTGGTGTAGCCGGTGCCGGGCAGCTTGTCGGCCACGCGCCGGCAAAGGGTGTCGGAGGTGCCACCCGCGGCAAAGCCGGTGATGATCTTCACCGATTCGAAGGGGCTGGTCTGGGCCAGCGCAGATTGGCCCAGGGCGGCCAGCAGGGCGCCGGCGCCAGTGCTCTGCAGCCATTGGCGGCGGTTCGGGTGCAAGGGGTTGTGATGGCTCATGTCGGTCTCCGGAAGATCTGGCTCAGCACCGACGCCCCGCTGGCGTCAATGTCTGTGAGCGGATTTTCCGAGCCGTTGGGCGGCATCGCTACCCGTGTTTACCTGCAGTTTTTGATTTTGTTTCATAACCTTTTTGGGTCTATACGCCTGGCATTCACCCGGCATTCACCCGGCATTCAGGTGCAGGCCGTTGTCCATCACCAGCACCTCACCCGTCATGCCCGGCGCCCGAGCCGCCACAAACCACGCCAGCGCGGCCACTTCTTCTGGCTGCGACACCCGCTGCAGCACTGAGGCCTGGCGCTGGCGCTGCACCACCTCGGCGTGCTCCGCCGCGCCCAACACCCGGCTGGGCAGGCCGCCTTCGACAAAGCCCGGCGCGATCGCATTGACCCGGATCGCCGGTGCCAGCGCGCGGGCCAGCCCCAGCGTCAGGGTGTTGAGCGCCCCCTTGCTGGCCGCATAGGCCAGCGACGAGCCGCGCCCCAGCACCCCGCCCACCGATGAAATGTGGATCACCACCCCCTGGCCCGAGGCCGCCAGCGCGGCCCGGCAAGCACGCGTCATCTGCCAGGGCCCCACCAGGTTGACCTCGTTGACGCGCTGGAACTCGCTCGCATCGAGCGCCTCCAGATCGGCATGCGGCACGAAGCGCGTGCTGCCTGCCGAGTTGACCAGCGCCCGCAGTCCCCCGAAATGAGCCTGCACCTGATCGGCCACCGCACGGCACTGCGCGTCGTCGCGCACATCGAGTGCCAGCGCCAGCACCCGCGCGCCCAGGGCCTCGCAATCGCGCGCCACCGCTTGCGCCTCGGCGGCCGTGGGCTCGAAGTAGGTCAGCCCCACATCCCAGCCCTGGCGCGCGAACTCACGCGCGCAGGCCGCCCCGATGCCGGTGGCGGCACCGGTGATCAGGCAGACGGGGCGCTTCGCTTCAGTCATGCAACACCTTGTTCGATGTGGCGGGCAGCGATACACAGAGTGATGAGCGTGGGGGTCATGTGAATCTGAAAGCGATGGAACCCAGGGGGCCGTAATCGGCGTGGAAGGTATCGCCCGGTACGGCCGGCGTGGGCCGTGTGAATGAGCCGCCCAGCACCACCTCGCCGGCCTGCAGGCTCTCATCCCAGGGGGCCAGCTTGTTGGCCAGCCAGGCCACACCCTGGGCCGGGTGGTTGAGCACCGCGGCGGCCACGCCCGACTCTTCGATCACCCCGTTCTTGAACAGCAGCGCGCTCACCCAGCGCAGGTCGACCGCGTCGGGGCGCACCGGGCGCCCGCCCAGCACGATGCCGGCATTGGCCGCGTTGTCGGCAATGGTGTCGAACACCTTGCGCGGCGCCTTGGTGTGGCGGTCGAACTGCTCGATGCGGGCATCGATGATCTCGATGGCCGGCACCACCCAGTCGGTGGCGGCCAGCACGTCGTACAGCGTCACGCCGGGGCCCTTCAGGGGCTTGCCGAGGATGAAGGCCAGCTCCACCTCGACCCGCGGGGCAATGAAGCGCTCGAAGGGGATGTCGCTGCCCTCGGCAAAAAACATGTCGTCGAGCAGCGTGCCGTAGTCGGGCTCGGTGATCTGGCTGGAGAGCTGCATGGCGCGCGAGGTCAGGCCGATCTTGTGGCCGCGCACCGTGCGGCCTGCGGCGATCTTCTGGCGCACCCATTCGCGCGAGATGGCATAGCCATCCTCGATGCGCATGTCGGGGAAGCGTTTGGAGAAGTGCTCCACCTGCTGGCGTGTTTTTTCGGCCTGGTCGAGTTCGGCGGCCAGGTTGGCGATCTGCTCGGGTGTGAACATGCGGGGTCTCGCTTTCAGGGTGGGGTGGGGTCAGACCGCCTTGTTGAACAAGGGGTGCAGATTGCTGTACTTGCCATCAAACGAGGGCGCGCCCTCGTCCACCTGCAGCGTGATGCCGATGTGGCGCTGCGCGAGCAGCGGCGCAAAGTGCTGCTTGACCAACGCCAGCAGGGCCTCGCCCACGGCCTTGACCACCTCGGGCGAGCGGCCCGAGCCCATGCGCAGGTTCAGGTACACGAAGGCGTAGTCGCCGCTGCCCCCGGCGGCCCGGCCAGCCGCGCCGCCATCGGACACCGCATGGTGCGCGGCCGGGAAGGCCAGCACCCGGGTACCCCCGGGCGGGAACACGGCCTGACCGGCCTCGTCGCGGTGGGCCAGCATGGTGTCGGCCAGGCTGCGGCACAGGGCGCCGAGGTCGGTCTCAGGCTCGATGTTGGGGGTGTAGAGGATGACGAGGTGGGGCATGGCGATGCAGAAAAGTCAAAACAGGTTCAAAACGGCGTCACAGGCGCGGAAAGGCCTGGTAGCCGCTGGCGGCCGAGGCCTGGGCCGCGGGGATGGCACGCCCATCCTGGGGCGTGACCGGGAACACGGCATTGATCTGGCCCGTGCCCGAGGCGCCGAAGTAGGGCGTGATCACCTCGGCCTGGCCCTCGTAGGCCGACCAGCCCAGGGCGCCCAGCAGCATGGCGGTGTCGTGCATGAACCCCTCGCCATGGCCCTTGGTGGCGTACTCGGTCAGCATCTCGCAGAAGGCGGGCCAGTCGCCGCGCTGCCACAGGGCGATCACCTCGTGGTCCATCATCTCCAGAAAGGGGCTCCAGACCTTGAAGGCGAACTGGGGTGCCAGGCCGTTCTGGGCAAAGCGGTGGCTCAGCGAGCCGCTGGCCAGAAAGGCCACCGTGCCGTCGTAGTGGTCTTCGACCGCGCGGCGCAGGGCCCAGCCCAGTCGGGCGCTGTCGTTGAGGTAATGGCCCGTGCACAGCGCCGACACCGACACCACCTTGAAGTGCTGGTCGGGGTTCATGTAGCGCAGCGGCACCAGGGTGCCGTACTCGGGGTTGAGCGTGGTGGCATCGTGGGCCAGGGTCTCCACGCCCAGCTCATTGCAGGTGCGCGCCATCAGCCGGCCCAGCTCGGGGTTGCCCGGGCATTCAAACGGCAGGTTGCTGATGAAGTGCGGCAGCTCGTTGCTGGTGTAGACGCCCTTGAAGTGCGGGCCGCAATTGATGTGGTAGTTGGCGTTGACCAGCCAGTGGGTGTCGAACACCACCAGGGTGTCCACGCCCAGCTCGCGGCAGCGCCGGCCGATCTCGTGGTGGCCATCGATGGCGTCTTGCCGCGTGCCGTGGCGCGGGCCGGGCAGCTCGCTGAGGTACAGCGAGGGCACATGGGTGATCTTGGCGGCCAGTGCGAGTGTGCCCATGGCGGTCTCCAGTCTGTGCGATCGGTGGGTTCGGTCGGTGGGTGGGGTCAGCTCTCGGCGCTGATGTGGGCGCTGCGGATCACCTGTGCATAGCGGGCGACTTCGCTGCGGATGAACTGCCCGAACTGCTCGGGTGTGCCCGCCAGCGAGCGGATGCTGCCCTTGGCAAAGGCCTCGCGCACGGGCGCTGTCTCAAGCGCCTGACGCAGCGCGGCGTTGAGGCGGGCCACCAGCGCATCGGGCGTGGCCGTGGGCACCAGCAGGCCGTTCCACGAGTTGGATTCGACCGCTACGCTTTGCTCGGTCAGCGTGGGGATGTCGGGCGCATAGGCCGAGCGCTGTGCCGTGGCCATGCCCAGCGCCACCAGCTTGCCGGTCTGCACATGGCTGCGGAACTCGGGCCAGTTGCCGAACATCAGCGTCACCTGGCCCCCCAGCAGGTCGTTCAGCGCCGGGGCCTGACCCTTGTAGGGGATGTGGGTCAGCTCGATGCCCATCTGCTCGCGCAGCATCTCGCCGGCCAGGTGGGCCGAGGTGCCGCTGCCGAACGAGGCGTAGCTGAGCCGCGCGCCCGGCTTGAGCGCGGCGGCGCGCAGATCGGCGATGGTGCGGATGCCGCTGCCTGGGTGGCTGGCCAGCACATGCTCAGACAGGCCCATCAAGCCCACCGGGCGCAGGTCGCGCAGGCCGTCATAGGGCAGGTTCTTCACCAGCGTCTGGTTGACGCAGAAGCTGTTGGCCACGCAGGTCAGGGTCAGCCCGTCGGGCGCAGCCTTGGCGCCGGCGTCCACACCGATCACCGTGCCGGCGCCGGGCTTGTTGTCGACCACCACCGGCTGGCCCAGCGTGCTGGCCATCTGGGTGGCGACCAGACGCGCCACCAGATCGGTCGTGCCTCCGGGCGGAAACGGCACGATCAGCTTGAGCGGGCGGCTG
>RXJO01000250.1 GCA_003987795.1 Curvibacter sp. | reverse complement strand
GGGGGGCGAGGTGGGGGTGGACAGCGAGCTGGGGCAAGGCGCCACCTTCTGGTTCACCGCCCGACTGGGCAAGAGCAGCGAGCAACGCAGCCTGCCGCAGCCCGAACCCGATCTGCGCGGCAAGCGCATGCTGGTGGTGGATGACAACGCCCGGGCCCGCGAGATCCTCAGCCAGATGCTGCGTCAGCAGACCTTCCTGGTGCAAGAGGCGGCTTCTGGCGAGGAGGCGCTGCAACTGATCCAGGCGCAGGACGACGAAAAGGTACCCTTTGAGCTGGTGTTCCTGGACTGGAAGATGCCGGGCCTCAACGGCTTGGCCGTGGCTGACCAGTTGCGACGACAGATTTTGCGCAAGGCGCCGCGCTGCGTTCTGGTGGCGGCGGACAACAACGACGACATCCGCATGGAGGCCTTTGGTGCCGGTGTCGATGCGGTCATGCTCAAGCCCGTGAACCCTTCGGTGCTGTTCGACACGGTCATGCAGGTGCTGGGCAGCCGCACCCTGCGCAAGGTGGCATCGACCATGGCCGCGTCGCTCGACCTGGCCGAGAGCCCGCAACCCCAGGCCCTGGAGCGACTGCGGGGGGCCCGTGTGCTGCTGGTTGAGGACAACGACATCAACCAGGAGGTGGCCGCCGGCATGCTGCGCCTGTCTGGGCTGGTGGTGGACATTGCCGAGAATGGGCAGGAGGCCCTGGACCAGATCCAACGCAGCGATTACGACATCGTGCTGATGGACATGCAGATGCCGGTCATGGACGGCGTCACGGCCACCCAGGAGATCCGCAAGCTCGATGAGTACCAGCATGTGCCCATCGTGGCCATGACGGCCAACGCACGCCAGACCGACCGCGAGTTGTGCCTCACGGCCGGCATGGTCGACTTCATCACCAAGCCCATCGAGCCTGACGACCTCTGGCGCGCGTTGCTGCGCTGGATTCCGAATCGGAGTGACGCCGACACGGTTTTCGGCGCCGAGGTGACCGAAAGCCGCAGCGGCCTGGTGGGCAGTGCGGTGCTGCAGATCGCCGGCCTCGATGTCGCGCAGGGTCTGCGCCGTGCCATTGGGAACATTCCGCTGTATCTGTCCCTGCTGCGTCGATTCGTGGCGGGCCAACGCGCCACGGGCGCCGAAATCCTGGCCCTTGTGCGGGCACAGGACTGGAGTTCCGCCGAGATGTTGGCCCACACGCTCAAAGGGGTGGCGGGCAACATCGGCGCACATGGGCTGCAGGCCCAGGCCGGTCGCCTCGAGGAGGCCGTGCGGGAGCCGGCACGGCACGCCGATGCCGAGCCGCAGGCCCAGCTGCTGGCCCGCCAACTGGCCGACCTGATCGCTGGCATCGAGGCCCAGCTGTCGCCGCCCAACCAGACTGCGCCGAGCGCCGCGCACACAAACGTTTCCGCTGCCGGGGCATTGCCCGCCGCGACGGCCGCGACCTCCGGTCCTCAGCCTTCAGGGCCTGCGACCCAGGGCGGGATCCCTGTCGCCGAGCCCAGCAAGGAGAAGCCGGTGGTGCTGGTGGTGGACGACACGCCCGAGAACCTGTCCTTGATGAGCGCCGTGCTCAAGGATCACTACAAGGTGCGCGTGGCCAGCAAGGGTGAACGCGCCTTGCAGATCGCCCAGGCCACACCGTCACCCGACATCATCTTGCTCGATGTGATGATGCCCGAGATGGACGGCTACGAGGTCTGCCGACGGCTCAAGCAAGACCCGCGCAGTGTCCACATTCCCGTCTTGTTCCTCACGGCCAAGACCGACATCGAGTCGGAGTCTGCCGGTTTCAACGTGGGGGGCGTCGACTACATCGCCAAACCCATCAGTCCCCCGGTGGTGTTGGCCCGGGTGCATGCCCAGCTGCAACTCAAGCGCATGGCCGACTTTTTGCGCGACAAGAACGGTTTCCTCGAGGAGGAGGTCGGCAAGCGCACGCGTGAACTGTCGGACATGCAGGATGTCACCATCCTGGCCATGTCGTCGATGGCCGAGACCCGCGACAACGAAACGGGCAACCACATTCTGCGCACCCAACGCTATGTGCGCTGCCTGGCGCAAAAGCTGCAGGCCCTGCCCAAGTACGCTGCGGTGCTGACCGATGCCTACATCCACCTGCTGTACAAGTCGGCTCCTTTGCACGACATCGGCAAGGTGGGCATTCCCGACAGCATCCTGCTCAAACCCGGCAAGCTCACGCCTGAAGAGTTCGAGATCATGAAGACCCACACCACGCTGGGCTACCAGGCCATCGAACGCGCCGAGAAGTCGATGAACATGCACCTGCCGTTTCTGCAGCCGGCCAAGGAGATTGCGCTTTACCACCAGGAGAAGTGGGACGGTTCCGGCTATCCCGAAGGTCTGGTGGGCGAGGCGATCCCATTGTCGGCACGCCTGATGGCGATTGCCGACGTGTACGACGCCTTGATCAGCCGGCGCGTCTACAAGGGCGCCATGAGCCACGAAGAGGCCATGATCATCCTGCGCCAGGGCCGGGGCACGCACTTCGACCCCGAGATCTTCGACGCGTTCCTGGAGGTCGAAGCCGACTTCCGTCGCATCGCGATCAGCCTGTCGGACGACGAACACTGAGCCGGGCAGGGGGTGCGTTTTCTGAGGATGCAAATTCGGAAAGCTTTGTTGGCCTGAGCGCAGGCCTCCGTTGCAATCAGGGCCTCGGCCGCTGGCCGCCAATTGCAACGGAATCCACCATGAGCGCACCTGCTGCCCGTCCACCCCGGCAACTGCACATCAACCTCAATGCCCTGCACTCGGGCTTTCTCCCCTCGGCCTGGCGCGTGGCCGAGGCGGACCCCAAGGCCTTCATCGATGTGCAGCATGACATCCGTGCCGCGCAACTGGCGGAACTGGGCACCTTCGATGCCATTCAGAACCCCTGTGACCGCAAGAAGGCGACCGAGGCTGACTTTCGCAAGGGTCCGGATGCCAAGCACTTGAAAGTCATTCTGGATGATGACGGCGGCTGCACCGCATCGCGTGAGGCTGACTCCATCCGCCAATCGATCTGACGCATCGGCGTCGACGTGGTGCTGCGCGGCGGTGACACGGTCAGCTACTTGAAGCGCATTTTCACCGACCAGCGCGAAGACCTGATGATCTTCAGCCTGTACCGTCTGCCCGATCCGACCCTCGGCGTACAGCGCCTGTTCTGGATCCGCAGCACGGCCTGGCCCACAGTTTCGACGCCGGGGCCGATCCCCACTTTGAAGCACTGCGCCTGCTGGGGCGAGCCGAAGGCTGGGTGGCACAACCCAGCGGTCTGGATCGCCCGGCCTTGCCTGACTTTGACGCCTTTGTCAGTCAGTTGCTGGAGCAGACCGGCTACGCCAGCCCGGACGATCTCGTCTGCTGAACGCCAGCGACGCGCGGGCTCCCATCACCCGTCAGCCCGGGGGCCATGACACTTGGACCTATCCCTTGCCTGCGTGGTCAGTGAGCCGATGCCTGCCGCCCCCCTGGGTGCTGCTTGCCTTGCTGCTGTTGCACCGAACGCACGATCTCGAAGGTTGTCAGACAACTTTCTGAAAATTAGTTACTATTTACGAACAAGTGTGACAAAAGTCGCCGGCCGTCGATCTTGTCTGTCATGCGTCTGCATCGTGGAGACCTGCAGCGCACATCGGTCATCAGGGAGTGTCATGAAATTCTTCTACCGTCTTCGCACGCGGGCCAAGCTCGCCTTGGCTTTCGGCATCATCCTCGTGCTCATGCTGGCCTCCGGGGTCACCAGTCTGCGCCAGGCCTCGCAGATCAATGCCAGCACGGTCGATCTGGCCGAGAACTGGCTGCCCAGCATCAACCTGCTGGGCGATCTCAAGGAAGAGGCCAATCTGGTCCGGCGTGCCGAGTTCCGCCACCTTCTTGAGGAAAAGCCTGAGGCCAAGCTGGCCATGCAGAAAGCCATCGAGGGCGAGCGCTTGAAGTTTGAGCGCACGCTGGAGCGCTACGCCCCTCTGGTCTCGTCCGCCGAGGAGCGCCAACTGTACGACCGCATTCGCCAGACCTGGCAGGCCTACATCGAGCGCTCGCCGCAGTTGCTGGAGCTGTCGCGCAAGGCGGGGGGCGCGGAGGAGGCCAAGGCGATGGCCTTCGGCGACAGTTTCAAGGCCTTCACGGAATTGACGGGGCTGCTGGAAAAGAGCATCACGCTCAACCGCGAGGGCGCCCAGCGTTCGGCTCAGGAGGCCGAGGCCTATTTCCAGCACGCCAAGGCCTTCACCCTGGGCTTTCAAGTGGTGTCGATCTTGCTGAGCATCGCCTTGGCCTGGGTCATCACGCGATCGGTGACCCGTCCCCTGGGGGCCGAGCCGCATGAGATCAATGAGCTGGTGGCTCGCCTGGCTGAAGGCGACCTGCGTGCCGTGAGCCTGCAGACGGACATCTCCCAGCGCAGCGTGCTGGCCGCGGTGGCTCGCCTGCAGGCCCAACTGGCAGAGTCGCTGAGTGAAGTCCGGGCTGCCAGCGATTCGGTCGCGGTGGCCACCGAGCAGATCGCTCAAGGCAATGCCAACCTCGCGGCGCGTACCGAAGAGCAGGCCTCGGGTCTTGAGGAGACAGCGGCCTCGATCGAGCAACTGACCGCCGCTGTGCAGGGCAGTGCCGACAACGCCCGCCAGGCCGATCAACTGGCCCGAAAGGCGTCCGCTGTGGCCACCGAAGGAGGCCAGGCCGTGCAGAACATGGTGCACACCATGGCCCGCATCCAGGATTCGAGCCGCCGCATCGCCGACATCATCGGCGTGATCGACGGCATCGCCTTCCAGACCAACATCCTGGCGCTCAATGCGGCCGTCGAGGCGGCCCGAGCCGGTGAGCAGGGCCGCGGCTTTGCCGTGGTGGCGGGCGAGGTGCGCAGCCTCGCAGGCCGCAGTGCCGAGGCCGCCAAGGAGATCAAGGCCCTGATCGGGCGCAGCGTCGACGAGGTCGAGGCTGGCAGCACCTTGGCTGCCCAGGTGGGCGAGACCATTGATTCAGTGGTTGCCCAGGTGCGCCATGTGACCACCCTGGTCGGCGAGATCAGCGCCACAAGCAGCGAACAGACTGAAGGTATCCGTCAGATCAATGAGGCCATCGATCGTCTCGATACCAACACCCAGCACAACGCCTCCTTGGTGGAGGAAACGGCCTCGGCGGCGCACAGCCTGAACCAGCAGGCCCAGTTGCTCACGCATGCGGTGGGGGTGTTCAAGCTGGACGGGGTCGAGACCGCGACGGCCACGCGTCTGCATGCCGTTCCGAGCCGACCCGACCTGTCCTACCAAGCCGAAGCTCGGGTGCGGCCTGCCAAAGCCCTTTTGCGGGCCTGATCGAGGGCTGGCGGCTCAGTCGGGCGTGGCTCACCCGCAGCGCAAAAGTTCGACTCATGAGGCGGCTGCCAGCAGCCTCTGCATCGGATCTCAGAGCATCAGGGGCAGCTCGGAGAACCTTCCGCAGATACCTTCGTTGGTGGGCGCGCATTGGTGCATGCGCTTGCCAGGCCCAGATCCTCAATCTGCTGGTCGAGCTCAAGCAGGACTTCGGCCTGTCCTACCTCTTCATCTCGCACGATCTGTCGGTGGTGCGCCACATCGCCGACCGGGTGATGGTGATGAACCAGGGGCGCATCGTCGAGTCGGGGCACCACCGCGAGATCTGGGAGCATCCTCAGCATCCGTACACCCGCAGTCTGATCCAGGCAGCGCCACACGCGGACCGGCGTCGCGCGGCCTGAGCGGCCGCCCTCCCGGGGAGGTCTCTGGCTTCTCTGCAGGCGGCCTCGCCCGGTGCTAAAGTGCCAGCCACCCCGCAGGGCCGTGCCCACAGAACGGGGTCAGGAGACCTGCACCCATGAGCGACGAAAATTCCGAGGCCAAGCCACCCCGCTACCGTTCGGCCACCCTGGTCGAAGGCACCATCCGTGCCACCACGCGCAGCTTTCTCTATGCCCTGGGGCAGGACGACGAGGACATCGCCCGGCCCCACATCGGCGTGTTCCACACCGGCGGCGAGATGAGCCCATGCAACCTCAATCTGCGCGAACAGGCCCAGCATGCCAAGACCGGCATCTATGCGGCCGGTGGCACGCCCCATGAGTGTCCGGTGGTCTCGGTCAGCGATGGCCTCACCATGGCCCATTCGGGCATGCGCTTTTCGCTGGTCTCGCGCGAGCTGATCGCCGACAGTGTCGAGGCCTCGGTGCGGGGGCACCAGTGGGACGGCATCTTCGCCATCGGGGCTTGTGACAAGAACCTGCCCGGTCTGATGATGGGCATCGTGCGCTGCAACGTGCCCGGTGTGTTTGTGCATGGCGGCTCGGCCCTGCCGGGCCAGATGCCCGGGCCGGACGGCCGTGACCTCAATGTGGTCGACACCTACGAAACCATCGGCCAGGTGCTGGCGGGCCAGGCCAGCGCCGCGGACCTCGCCCAGGTCAGCCACGCCTGCCTGCCCACCGCCGGTGCCTGTGCCGGTCAGTTCACGGCCAACACCATGGGCATGGTCAGCGAGGCCCTGGGCCTGGCCCCCATCGGTTCGAGCATGCTGCCCGCCGTGTTCAGCGAGCGCGCCCCGCTGATGCGGCGCACGGCGCGTCAGTTGATGGCCGCGGTGCAGGCTTCGCTGACCGGCGGCGGCCCCTTGCCGCGCGAGGTCATCACCCGCCAAGCCCTGGAAAACGCCTGCGCCGTCGTCTCGGCCACCGGGGGGTCGACCAATGCGGCCCTGCACATCCCGGCCATCGCCCACGAGGCCGGCATCCGCTTTCACCTTGACGACGTGGCCGAGGTCTTTGCCCGCACCCCTCTGATCGCTGATCTGCGCCCTGGCGGGCGTTACCTGGCGCGCGATGTCCACTATGTCGGCGGCGCCGGGGTGATCCTGCGTGAACTGCTCGCGGGCGGCTATCTGCATGGCGAGGCACTGACCTACACCGGGCGCACCCTGGCCGAAGAACTGGCCGACGCCGGCCCACCGGATGGGCGCGTGGTGCGCCCGATCACTCAGGCCCTGAGTCTCGATGGTGGTGTGGCCGTTCTCAAGGGCAATCTGTGCCCGGACGGCGCCTTGCTCAAGACCGCTGGCCTCAAGACCCTGGTGCACACCGGTCCGGCGCGGGTGTTCGAGAGCGAGGAGGCCGCCCAGGCCGCGGTGCAGGCCCTGCGCTACGAGGTCGGTGATGTGATCGTGATCCGCAACGAGGGGCCGCAAGGCAGCCCGGGCATGCGCGAGATGCTGGGCATCACGGCCCTGCTTTATGGGCAGGGCGTGGGCGACAAAGTGGCTTTGCTGACCGACGGGCGCTTTTCGGGTGCCACTCGCGGCCTGTGCATCGGCTATGCCGGGCCCGAGGCCGTGGCCGGCGGCCCGATCGGGCTGCTGCAAGACGGTGACATCGTGCGCATCGACGCCCGTCCCGAGTCGCGCAGCATCAGCGTCGACCTCAGCGAGGCCGAGCTGGCGCGGCGTGCCGCAACGGCGGCCGGCCACCAACGCCCGGCCCTGGGCGGGGTGCTCGAGAAATACGCAGCCACGGTTCGCCCAGCCCACCAGGGGGCGGTCACCCATTCGGGGGGCGTGGTCTGGCTGCGCGAGGAGTGCTGACATGAGCCGACTCAACCTCACCCGCGAAAAAATCTACAAGACCGTGGCAAGGCAGCTCCACGGGCAGGTGCCATGCTGGGTGTGCGGCCAGCATGTGCCCCACGCCGAGGCCACGCTGGAGCACATCCAGCCCCGGAGCGAGGGGGGGAGCAGCCATCTGGAGAACCTGGCCATCAGCCATGGGCGCTGCAATCAGCAAAGGCAGGTCCGACCGGCTTGATGTGATCTTGATGAAGATCAATTCATCATGAATCTCCGTCACTGACGCGACGGATGATATGGTTACATTTAAAAATCATTTAACGGCGCCGCGAGCTCAGCCTCAGCGCTCTGCCGGCCAGTCTGTCACACCGTCAAATCCGTCCTCATGAACACGTCTCTTCTCGCTGGCCCCCGCGCCAGCCACAAGCTCAGTCATCTTCTGTCCGGCCTGATGGGCGCCCTGGTGCTGGGCTGCATGGTGGTGGCCGGCCTGACCCTGGCGGCCGTGACCTGGATCGATGGCGAAGCCCTGCAGGCCCAGCAGCGCCTGTCGGAACGCCAGCAGCGGGTCTTGCGCTGGCAGGCCGAAATCCGCATCAGCAATGACGCCGCGTTGTCGGCGGTGATGAACACCAACCCGGTGTCCCAGGGGGTGCTGGACCAACGCGTTCAGGCAGGCAGCAACGTGATTGCTGAACTGAGTCGCCAACTGGGCCAAGACCAGGTCAGTGATGCCGAGAAGCAGGCCATGGCCAAGGTGCAGGCTCAAGGCGCCGAGGTGGCTGCGGTCATCACCCGACTGCAGCAGACCAAGGCCGCCGGTGAACTGGCCCGCGCCGTGTTGGGCGTGAACCGTGAACTCAAGCCGCTGGTCGAGGCCCAGCTCCAATCGCTCGACGCCTATGCTGCCTTGGTGACCCAGGCCACCGCGGAGCACAGCCGGGCCTTCGAGGGGCAACGTCGTCAGGTGCTCTGGACGGCGCTGGCCGGCGCCGCTGCCGCGGTGGCCTTGGGCCTGGGCCTGAGCCTGCGCATCAGCCGCCAGATCGCCCGCGACATCGAGGCCGGCTTGCGGACAGCGGAAGCGATTGCAGGCGGCGATCTGACCCGGCCCGCCCACTCGCGCCGCCGTGACGAACTGGGCGACCTGATGAGGGCCTTGGAGCGCATGCGTCAAGGTCTCGGGGGCACGCTGCTCGAGGTGCAGCACTCGGTGGGGCAGATGGCCGGCTCCACCCGGGAAATCGCGTTGGGCAACCAGGATCTGCATCAGCGCAGCGAACACGCCGCGGCCGAGTTGCAGACCACCGCAGATGCCATGCAGGAGATCCACCACGGCATGCAGCAGGCGGCGACAGCCGCGGTCACTGCCCGTTACCTGGCCGAACAGACCTCCGAGGTGGCTGGCCGCGGCGGCGCGGTGGTGGGCGAGGTGGTCAGCGCCATGGACCAGATCTCGCAGGCCAGCCGCCGCATCACCGACATCGTGGGCGTGATCGACGGGATCGCCTTCCAGACCAACATCCTGGCCCTCAATGCGGCCGTCGAGGCCGCGCGGGCCGGCGAAGAGGGCCGGGGTTTTGCCGTGGTGGCTGGCGAGGTGCGCACGCTGGCCCAGCGCTCGGCCGCAGCAGCCCGCGAGATCAAGAGCCTGATCGCCGGCAGTGTGGAGCAGGTCGAAGCCGGTTCGCGGCTGGTGGGCGATGCCGGTCAGACCATGCGCGAGATCGTGGCGGGCGTGGCCCAGGTGTCCGATGCCATCCGGCAGATCAGCGACTCGACCGCCTCGCAGAGCCAGGGCATCGAAAGCGTCAATGCAGCCATCGGCCAGCTTGACGAGGTGACGCGCGAGAACACCCGCCGTGTGCAGGACAGCACGGCCGCCGCACAGGCCTTGCAGCACGAGGCCAGCCACCTGGCCGAAGCGGTGGACCGCTTCCGTCTGGCGGCGGGCTGAGGCGGGCCGTGGCCGCGCTCGGCGGTGCTGGTCGCAGTCTGTAAGACAATCTCCCCCTTTGACTCCCCGGGGTGGGGGCCGTGCCAGGTCCGCGCCCCCGGGCGGCCCGCGTTGTGTGGGCGCCATGAGAAGACGAGATTTTTCCAGTTGCAAACGAATTTCACCAGCTCTGCGCTGGTCCGCCTGCTGGCCGAGCGTGCGGTGGTGCAGGGACCTGTTTCCGGGGGCGCGGAGCACGATTTTGCCGAGCGCCTGAGCCAATGGCTCAGCGCCTTCGACGCCATCTCCCTGCGCGGGGTCCAGCAGCAGCTCCAGGCCTTGGCCGATGGGGCGGGAGGCAGCTCGGCCCCCCCGACCGAGGCCCAGCTGGCCGCGCTCAAGAAGCTGTTCGACCGTGTTCGGGGCAGCCTGATGCGGGGCTTGGCCGATGTGAACGCAGCCGCCGTCGCGTCGGCCGCCGCCGGCCAAGGGCCGGCATCCTTGCCTGGCATGCGCCTGCCGGCGGGCATGAGCAAGTATGTCGACCAGACGGAATTGCCGGGCGGGGAGGGGACTTATGCCGCATTTCAGCAGCGTTACCTTGAACAGCAGCGCCAGATGGAGACGAAAATCGCGTCCCTGCGAGCCCATTTGCGCCAGGTGCTGGGGGCTTCCACCCCGCGCCTGCAGCAACTGGCCACGCTCGATGCGGTGATGGACAAGATGATCGATGCCCGGCGGCAGAAGCTGCTGGGTCAGGTGAGCACGCTGCTGGAGCGCCGCTTCGAGCAGCTGCGTCAGGCCAACCAGGCCGCCAAGGCCGCTGAGCCTGAGCAGGCCACGGCGGCGGCCGATCCGGGGGCCGACTGGCGGCCAGGGGGCTGGCTGCACGGCTTCAGCCGTGAGTGGCAGGAGGCGCTGGTGGCCGAACTGGAGGTCCGGCTGCAGCCGGTGGTGGGGTTGATGGAAGCTTTCGGCAACGAAATCGAGAAAAGAATTCAATGAACAGGTTTGTTTTTGCGTCGGCTTTTGCCACGGGCTTGTTGAGCGTGGCCTGGGTGGGATGGGGTTTTGTGGGTTCGAGCTGGGCGGCTCTGCTGATGACCGCCGTGATCGCCGGGGTCTATCTGCTGGGGGCTCAGGAGATCCGCCGTTTCAGGCAGGCCACGCAGGCCTTGCAGACAGCGCTGGAGGGCTTGGATCGGGCACCCGCAGAGCTGTCGGTCTGGCTGCAGCAACTGCCGCAGACCCTGCGCCACGCGGTGCGCCTGCGGGTCGAGGGAGAACGGACCCCCTTGCCGGGTCTGGCGCTCACCCCCTACCTGGTCGGCTTGCTGGTGATGCTCGGCATGCTGGGTACTTTCCTGGGCATGGTGATCACCTTCAAGGGGGCCGTCTTCGCGCTGGAGGGCTCGACCGATCTGCAGGCCATCCGCAGCGCATTGGCGGCGCCCATCAAGGGTTTGGGCCTGTCTTTCGGCACTTCGGTGGCGGGGGTGGCGGCTTCCGCCATGCTCGGACTGTTGTCGGCCCTGAGCCGGCGTGAGCGCCTGCAAGTCTCCCGCCTGCTGGACAGCCAGGTGGCAGGCGTGTTGCGCCCCTTCTCGCTGAGCCACCAGCGCGAGCAGGCCTACCAGGCCTTGCAGGACCAGTCGCAGGCCCTGCCGGTGGTGGCCGAACGGCTGCAGACCCTGATGGTGCAGCTGGAGCAGCGCAGCGAGCGCCTGAACGAACAGTTGCTGGACCGTCAGGCTCAATTCCATCAGCAGGCTGGCGTGGCCTACACCGACCTGGCCGCTTCGGTCGGACGGTCGCTGCAGGACAGCCTGAGCGCTGGCGCCCGGGCTGCCGGCGAAAGCATCCAGCCGGTGGTGCAGGCCGCGATGGCCGAGATCGCGCAGCAGGCTGGCCAACTGCACCAGCGTCTGGGCGAGGTGGCCCAAGGTCAGGCCGAAGGCCTGTCGGCCCAGTTCAGTGCCACGGTGGGGCAGGTGGCCGCCCATTGGCAACAGGCCTTGCAGCAGCAGGCTCAGACCGGTGCCCGCCTGATGCAGGATCTGGAGCAGAGCCTGAACGCCTTCACCACAGGTTTCGAGCAGCGCTCGCTGGGCCTGGTCGACGGCGTGCAGGAGGCCCTGCGCCAATCGCGCGGCGAACAGGCCCTGGCCGACCAACAGCGTCTGCAGGCCTGGACCCAGGGGCTGGACGGCATGACCCAGGCCCTGCAGGCGGAATGGCGACACCTGGGGGCTGAGCAATTGGCCCGTCAGCAAGCGGTCTGCACTGCCCTCGAAACCTCTGCCGCCGCTCTGGATGAGCGCCAGGCTCAACAGGCCAGCCGCCTCCGTGGCGACCTCGACCAGTTGGTGGCCCGATTTGAACAACTGGCCGCTGCCCGGCTGGAGGCTGAGGCGCAGGCCCAGGCCGAGCAGGTGGCGGCCGACCGTCAACGGCTGGAGGCCTGGGGCCAGGCCCTGGGTTCAGTGGCGCAAAGCCTGCAGGGCGAATGGCAGCGGGTGGGCGAGCAGGCCCTGGCCCAGCAGCAGGCGCTGAGCCAGACCCTGGAGCAGACGGCGGCAGCCATCGGCGAGCGCAGTGCCGAGCAGGCCGCACGCACCCGCGCCGATCTGGCGCAATTGGTGGCGCGCTTTGAACAGCTTGCGCAGG
>RXJO01000399.1:8595-12215 GCA_003987795.1 Curvibacter sp. | reverse complement strand
GCGCAAGCTGAAGGCTGCCCAGTACACCGCCGCTCACCCCGGTGAAGTCTGCCCCGCCAAGTGGAACGAAGGCGCCAAGACGATCGCTCCGTCGATCGACCTGGTCGGCAAGATCTAAGTCACCGCCGGATCACGGCCGAGCGCGCTGCGGCGCGCTCCCCCGCCGGACAGCGTCATGGCCTCGCGCCATGCCGTCCGGCTTTTTTTCGCCCAGATTTTGGCGCGCACACTCCGATGGGTGTCCGCAGCGCCCCAACCGAATTCAAGAAGGAAGCCATCATGCTCGACGACCAACTCAAGACCCAACTCGCCGCCTACCTGGAGCGCGTGACGCAACCGTTTGAGCTGGTGGCGTCCCTCGACGACAGCGACACCGCCCGCGAGATGCTGCAATTGCTGCAGACCATCCAGTCGCTGCGCGCCGACAAGATCAGCCTGCGCACCGACGGCAACGATGCGCGCCGACCCTCGTTCAGCCTGCAGCGCACGGGCAGCATCAGCCAGCTGCGCTTTGCCGGTCTGCCGCTGGGCCATGAGTTCACCTCGCTGGTGCTGGCCTTGCTGTGGACCGGTGGCCACCCGCCCAAGGTCGAGCAGGACGTGATCGAGCAGATCCAGGCCTTGGACGGCGACTACAACTTCGAGGTCTACATGAGCCTGAGTTGCCACAACTGCCCGGACGTGGTGCAGGCCCTGTCGCTCATGGCCATCCTCAACCCGCGCGTCAAGACCACGGTGATCGAAGGTGGTGCCTTCCAGGACGAGGTCACCCGCCGCGAGATCATGGCCGTGCCCATGGTGTTCCTCAATGGCGAGGTGTTCGCCTCGGGCCGCATGACGGTCGAAGAGATCGTGGCCAAGCTCGACACCGGCGCGGCAGCCCGCGATGCGGCCAAGCTGTCGGCCAAGGTGCCTTATGACGTGCTGGTGGTCGGCGGTGGCCCGGCCGGCGCTGCGGCCGCTGTGTATGCGGCCCGCAAGGGCATCCGCGTGGGGGTGGCGGCCGAGCGTTTCGGCGGCCAGGTCAATGACACGCTGGCGATCGAGAACTACATCTCGGTGCTCGAGACCGACGGCCCGAAGTTTGCCGCTGCACTGGAAGCCCACACCCGCGCCTATGACGTGGACATCATGAACCTGCAGCGCGCCGAGAAGCTGATCCCGGCGGCCCAGGAAGGTGGCCTGACCGAGATCGTGCTGGCCAATGGCGGCAGCCTCAAGGCCAAGACCGTGATCCTGTCGACCGGTGCGCGCTGGCGCAACGTCAACGTGCCCGGCGAGGCTGAGTACAAGAACAAGGGCGTGGCCTACTGCCCACATTGCGACGGCCCCCTGTTCAAGGGCAAGGACGTGGCGGTGATCGGCGGCGGCAACTCGGGCATCGAGGCCGCCATCGACCTGGCCGGTGTGGTGCGCCATGTGACCGTGATCGAGTTCGCCCCCGAACTCAAGGCCGATGCGGTGCTGGTCAAGAAGCTGCACAGCCTGCCCAATGTGGTGGTGCACACCAATGCCCAGACCACCGAGATCACCGGTGCCGACGGCAAGGTCAATGGCTTGCGCTACAAGGATCGCGTCAGCGGCGAAGAACACCTGGTGGCCCTGGAAGGTGTGTTCGTGCAGATCGGCCTGGTGCCCAACACCGATTGGCTCAAGGGCACGATCGAGTTGTCGCGCTTCGGTGAGATCGTGGTCGATGCCAAGGGCCAGACCAATGTGCCCGGTGTGCTGGCGGCCGGTGACTGCACCACCGTGCCCTACAAGCAGATCGTGATCGCGGCAGGCGAGGGCGCCAAGGCGGCCCTGAGCGCCTTCGACCACCTGATCCGTACCCCGGCTGCGGTCTGATCAGCCCCGGCTTGAGCGATGCGCCCCACACCTGCCTGGCGGGTGTGGGGTTTTGTCATCTGCGGTGCTGATTTTTCAGGTCCAATCAGGACATGGAAACCCCTGCACACATCGACAGCCGCCTGACCGAGCTGGAAATCAAGACCAGCTTCAACGAAGACCTGCTGGAACAGCTCAACCAGACCGTGTTCCGCCAGCAGGAGCAGATCGACGCCCTGATCCGCGAGGTGCATGAGCTGCGCCGCCAGACCCCCGACGGCGGCGTGCAGCGCGGCGCCAGCCTGCGCGACGAACTGCCACCGCACTACTGAGCCCAGCAAAACATCGTTGCCCCCCGAAGAGAACAGGGTACTGCTATCTCAGATCTCTAGCACCAGACGCAGCTCTCTTACAAGCGCTGGCCTCACCCGTCAAAAGGCCGCGGAGCAGGCCATGCCAGCAGACACCATGGAGCTGGCTTTGCCAGGCCATCGGTGTCGTCCCAACTCGATAGATTCCGATGCATCCATGGGGGAAGCTCCTGCGGGGATTTTGGCAAGTAGCGCAGCACTTGAACGAGCCGCAGCCTCACCCGTCAAAAGGCCGCGGAGCAGGCCATGCCAGCAGACACCATGGAGCTGGCTTTGCCAGGCCATCGGTGTCGTCCCCCTGGGGGGAAGGCGCCGAAGGCGACTCAGGGGGGGTCAAGTCAACGCCAGCAGTCGCACCAGGTCCGTCCGCACCCGGATGTCGCGGTAGTTCACGCTCGACAGGATGCGGTAATCGCTCACCCGGGTGTCCCGGATGGCTGGCTCCAGCATGGGCATGCCTTCACGGTTCACCAGCACGGCCACCCGAGGCGTGAGGGTGTTGGCGCCGCGGCGTACCACCGTGGCCACCTCATTGCTGGCCAGCTTCACGAACGAGCCGGGCGGGTAGATGCCCACGGCCTTGATCAGCGACGCGCCAGCTTCATCGACCTTCTTGCGCTCATCGAAATAGGTGGCATGCATGGCGGCCGAAGGGGCCATCGGGGGCCGGGTGGCTCGCGGTGACAGCCGGGCTGCGAATCCGTCGGCGCGGTGGATCAGCCGGGCGATCTGCTCGGCCGGGCTGCGCCCACCGAGCGGGCCGGCCATGACGTCGTGGTGCAGGCTGATGGCCTCCAGCCAGATGGGGTCCTGCACGCCGCGATCACGCAGCAGGCTGACGGACCGTTCCGGGTGCTTTTCGATCAGTGCACGTTGTTCCGGGGTCGGGGGATCGTGCTGCAGCGTGAGCTGATCCTGCAACTCGGTCATGCCGATGTTCATGGTCAGGCAGGCCCGGATCATGGCCGTCTCCAGCTCGGGCGACCAGTTCAGCACATCGCGGGCCGCCAGCGAGCACATGGCGCACACCAGCATCGCATGGGTGGCGCTGTAGAAACGGGTTTCGCTGGCCGTCAGATGGATCAGGGCGAACAGCACCGTGTCGGGGTTGCTGCGCAGCATGCGGCTCAGATCACGTTGCAGCTTGTCGAGTCGGAACATGAAGCGCAGGCTGCGCGGATCGCGCATCATGGCGTTGGCCCGGCTCTGCATGTCCAGCCAGTCGATGGGAGCGTCCGGGTCCGAGTACTCTTCCGACGCCTTGGGCGCGGTGGTCATGAGCTCGGGGGCCATGATCTGGGTGTCGGCGATCTGGCCCAGCGTGGTGTTCTTGTCGTTCACCATCGCATGCATCTGCGCTTCCATCGCGCGGCGGTACTGACGCACCTCCTGCGGGTCGACGAACAAGGTGCCGTGGGCCGC
>RXJO01000399.1:2182-8545 GCA_003987795.1 Curvibacter sp. | reverse complement strand
GCCGCGGCTGGCCAGCAAGGTCCCATCGGCATTGTGCAGGCCGAAGGGCAGCGGGCGACCGAGCGGGATGTTGCTGAAGCTGACGGGCGCTAATTTCATGGGTGGCGTCGATTATGTGACAGGATGTCCGCGCTTCAAGAGACCTTAACCGCGCATCAGCGGGGCCTTTACCCGCTTGTGACTGTCACCGTCACCGTGTCTTGAACACGGGCTGGCCCTCATTCGCACAGATGCTGATCGACAAACCGGCGCAGCAGGTGCATGACCGGCGAGGGTGTGCGCCCGCGCAGGGTGATGAGGCCAAAGCGCGCCGTGGCTTGCAGCGGCGGCTGGACCGGCAGCGCCAGCAGCGCGCCCGATTGCAGGTGGGGCTTGGCCGCCGCTCTCACCCCGAGAAAGATCGCGTCCGTGTTCAGCGCCGTCTCCACCAGACTGCCCACGTCCTCACAGCGCAGGGAGGCCAGGCGCTCCGGGTGCGCCAAGGCACCGTAGCGGTCCACCAGCAGGCGAGCCACTTCGTCGCTCAGTGGTGTGGTGGCGATCGGGTAGGCCAGCAGTTCCTCGAAAACCAGGCTGCGACGCCCGGCCAGTGGGTGGCTGGCGCGACAGATGAAACCGGCGCTCAACTCGATCAGTGATTCGATCTGCAGATCATCGGCCGGGACCACGCGACGCAGGTCGATGACCAGCGCATCCAGTTGGCGCTCACGCAGCATCTGCAACTGCAATTCGGTGGGGCCCCGCGAGACGCTAACCCTGACCGCCGGGTGTTCCCGTGCCATGTGACTCAGCAAAGGAGTCATCAGCAAGGCGGCCGGGCCCGAGCCCAGGCCCAGACGCAGCGAGCCCAGGCCGCCTTGGGCCGCACGCTTCAGATTCTCTTTCAGTTCGTCGGCCTCGAACAGCATGCGCCGTCCATGCATGACCACCACCTCACCCAGCGGTGTGAGCTCGTTGCGTTTGCCCAGGCGGTCGATCAGTTGCGCCCCCAGGGTGCGCTCCAGGGCCTGGATGCTGCGGCTCAGGGCTGACTGGGTCAGGTGCAACTGCTCGGCAGCGCGGCTGAATGAGCCGGTCTCAGACAGGCAGATCAGGTGCTGGAGTTGGCGAAGATCCATGGGCTGGGTATGAGTGACATGAATTGGTTTCAGGAAAATTATGCATTGGACACATTTTGTGAGCATTCTTAGCATGAGTTCCTCATCTCATCATCTGATGGCAAGGAGCCCTCATGAAAACACTTCTTCGTCGTGCGTCCCTGAAAACTGGCCTGGCCCTCGCGGCCCTCACCCTGACCGGGGCCAGTTGGGCCCAGAGCTTTCCCCAGCGTCCGGTGACGCTGATGGTGCCTTATCCCGCGGGCGGTGTGTCCGATGTGATCGCCCGCACGGTGAACACCGCGCTGGGCAAGCACCTGGGGCAGCCGGTGGTGGTCGAGAACCTGGGAGGCGTGAGCGGAGCCATTGCGGCCCAGAAGACCTTGAGTGCTCCGGCCGACGGCTATCTGCTGTTCCAGGGCTCGCCCAACGAGTTGATCCTGTCGCCCCTGGCCAACGCGGCCGTGAAGTTCAAGAGCGAAGACTTCCGCCTGCTGCAGATGATCTCCGTGGCGCCGCTGGCCGTCATCGCGCGCGCCGACCTGCCTGTCAGCAACGGTGACGAACTGGCCGCCTACGCCACCCGCATGGCCCGCGAGGGGCGCCCCCTCACCTATGCCAGCGTGGGGCCGGGTTCGTTCTACCACTTCATGGGCGAGCACATGTCCCACACCCTGGGTGTTCCCATGACCCATGTGCCCTACAAAGGCGGTGCACCTGCCTTCACTGACCTGATGGGGGGCCAGGTGGATCTGTTCATCACCGTGTTTGGCAAGGCCCAACTCGAGATGGCGCAGCAAGGGCGGCTCAAGTTCGTCGCCACGCTCAGCGAGGAGCGGCTGGAGGGGTTGAAGCAGGTGCCGACCCTGCGCGAGAGCCGCGCACTGAAGGATTTCAGTTACAAGCTCTGGACCGGCTACTTCGTGCGCAAGGACACGCCTGAACCGATTGTGCAGACGCTGTACAAGGCCCTCACTGCCACTTTGTCGGATCCTGCGGTGCGTGCCGGTCTGGAGGCTCAGAGCCAGCAGGTCTCGCGACCCCTGAGCCTGCAGGAGGCTGCCCAGGCCTACGCCGATGGCACGGCCCAATTCAGGGCCCTGGCCAAGACCATCCAGTTGCAACCGCAGTGAAGGGCGAGACCATGCAGGCCGACATCGCCCAACTGCTGGCCCGGGCCCAGGCCCTGGCCCCTGAGTTCGAGACCTGGCGTCGCGACATCCATCAGCATCCCGAACTGGGCTTCGAGGAACACCGCACGAGCGAACGCGTGGCCGAGGCGCTGGAGCGTTGGGGCTATCAGGTGACCCGGGGCCTGGGGGGGACCGGCGTGGTGGGCCAGCTGCGGCGCGGCAGTGGCCAGCGCCGGCTGGGCCTTCGCGCCGACATGGATGCCCTGCCCATCACCGAAGCCAGTGGCTTGCCACACGCCAGCCGCCACCCCGGCGTGATGCATGCCTGCGGGCACGACGGTCATACCGCCATGCTGCTGGCCGCCGCCAGGATGCTGGCTGAATCGGGCGATTTCGATGGCACCCTGAACCTGATCTTCCAGCCTGCCGAGGAAGGGTTGGGCGGCGCGGTGCGGATGATGCAGGAGGGTCTGTTCGAGCAGTTTCCCTGCGACGCGGTGTTTGCCATGCACAACATGCCGGGTTATCCCCAGGGGCATCTGGCCCTGCGAGAAGGCCCGGCCATGGCCTCGTCAGACTATGTGGGGATCACGCTGAAAGGGGTGGGGGGTCACGGCGCCATGCCGCACCGTGCTGCCGATCCGGTGGTGGCCGGCGCCAGCCTGGTGATGGCCTTGCAGACCGTGGTCTCGCGCAACGTCGACCCTCTGGGCATGGCTGTGGTCACGGTGGGGGCCTTCCATGCCGGGCAGGCCAACAACGTGATCCCCGAGACCGCCAGCCTCCTGCTCAGTGTGCGCGCCCTGGACCGTGAGGTCCGCACCCTGCTGCGCGAGCGCATCACGACGCTGGTGCAAGCCCAGGCCGCCAGCTTTGGCTGCTCGGCCGAGGTGGATTACCGCGATGGCTATGCCGTGCTGGTCAACACGCCTGCCGAGACGGCGCTGGCGCGCGAGGTGGCCCTGGAATTGGCGGGGCCGCAAGAGGTCACGCTGCAGGCACCAGCCCTGCCAGGCAGCGAAGACTTTGCCTTCATGCTGGAGAAGGTCCCGGGCAGCTACCTGCTGATTGGCAATGGTGACGGGCAGGATGCTGACCATCCGTTCGCGGGCCACTGTGCCTGCATGGTGCACAACCCGGCTTACGACTTCAACGACCGCAATCTGGTGCGTGGCGCTGCCTACTGGGCCTTGTTGGCGAAGCGCTACCTGGCTTGACCCTTCAGGCGGGTGGAATGGGGTGCGATTTTGGTTACCAACTGATACAGTTGGTGACCCTGATATCTGGCCTCCTCTTTGTCCATGTCGCCTTTCCCGTCTCGCCCCCCGCACTGGGTGGTGCGCATGAATTACCGCAACCGTGCCGTGTCATGGCTGGCGGTGATGGTGGTGGTGGCCTGGCAATGGTGGGCTGAACCCTGGCCCTGGTTCTGGTGGCTCGGTCTGGGCTTTCAGTTCGTGTTGTACCCCCAGGTGGCTTATGTGCTGGCCCGCCTCGCAGACGACCCATTGGCATTCGAGCTGCGCACCATGACCTTCGACTCTCTGGCGATCGGGTTCTGGGTGGCCTGGTTGGGGGCGCCTTTGTGGCTGGCCTATGCGCTGTGTGTCTGTGGGGCCATGAGCCTGGCCGGGTTCAAAGGCCGCAGGGGCTTGTTGATGTCCGCGTTGCTGCAGGCCGGTGGAGCGGCCTTGGCAGTGCTGCTGCATGGTTTCAGGTTTCAGCCAGATCTGGCCCCGGGGCCCACCGCCTTGTGCATGTTGGCTTTGTCGGGGTACCTCTTGGCCTTTGCTCAGGGCGCCAATGAGCGCACGCGCAAGCTGCATGCGATCCGGATGCGGTTGACAGACAGTGAGCGGGCGTTGCAGCGGCAACTGGCCGAGAATCAGGTGTTGCAGGTGCGTCTGAGTGAGCAGGCCAATCGCGATTCGCTCACGGGGCTGTTCAACCGGCGCTTTCTGGATTCAACCCTGGGCCGGGAGTTGATCCGCTGCCAGCGCGAAGGGCAACCCTTGGCCTTGATCGTGATCGACATCGACCATTTCAAGAAGGTCAATGACAACGCCGGCCACCCGGTAGGTGACGAGGTGCTTCGGCGTGTGGCGTTTCTGTTGAGCCATGATTCACGGGCCAGCGACGTGGTGTGCCGGCATGGTGGCGAAGAATTTCTGCTGATGCTGCCCAACATGCCCCTGGCCACCGCCTTGCAGCGCGCAGAGCATTACCGCGAGAGCCTGGCCAGCACGACCTTGCTGATCGAGGGGCAGCGGCTTCGCATCACGCTGTCGGCCGGGGTCGCCTCCTACCCTGAGCATGGGCAATTGCCGGGTGAGTTGTTGGCCGCTGCGGACAAGGCCCTGTACCAGGCCAAGAGCCTGGGCCGCAACCGGGTTGAGCTTGCGCAGTCTGATCGTTTGCCGGATTCGGAGCCCACCGTGCCCGCCGAATTGGCTTGAGGCTGCCCAGGCAGGATGCCGGCGTGGGTGAAGCCCATGCCTGTCCGCCCGGTGGATCGGCCTCAGGCCGGGTGCAAGGGGGTGCTCGGGATCTGCTGACGGATCATCTTCAGACGCATGTCGAATTCGGGCAACACCCGTTGTTGAAGCGCCTGCAGCGGTCCTTGCCAACGCGGTGACTCGGAACCCGGCGTGCGCTCGATCTGGGCCCAGGCCCACGCCAGCAGCACCAGGGCCACGGCGCGCAGGTAGTCGTCGGCGCTGAGGCTGGCCAGCAGCGGGTCGCCCGCGCAGGCGGCGGCCAGGGTGGTGCTCAGGTAGCGCAGCTCAGCCAGGCGACGCAGCACTTCGGCGTCGAAGGGGCGGCTGGCGTCCAGGGTGCTGCGCAGTGACAACAGGACGGCGCCCAGGGCCTCGCCGCCGTCAGGCAGCACCTTGCGTTGCAGCAGGTCGATGGCCTGGATCTCGTTGGTTCCCTCGTAGATCATGGCCACGCGAGAGTCGCGCACGATCTGCTCGATGCCCCATTCGCGCACATAGCCGTGTCCGCCGAACACCTGCAGGCATTCGCTGGCACCATGAAAGGCCTGGTGCGTCCAGGCGGCCTTGAGCACCGGGGTGACCAGACTGCACCAGCGCTGCGCCTGGGCACGCTCTGCGGCGTCGGGATGATGGCGTGCGATGTCCAGGGCCAGGCCGGTGCGGTAGGCCAGCAGGCGCCCGCCATCGATCCAGGCCCGTTGCACATCCAGAATGCGGCGCATGGCCGGGTGCTCGATCAGCAGGTCGGCGCTGTCTTTGTCGCCCCGCGAGGCGGGGCGGGGCCCGGGCGCGCGCATCTGGCGGCGCTCATGGGCGTAGGCGTCGGCCTTCTGCCAGGCGGCATCGAGCAGACCGATGCCTTGCAGAGCCACATGCAGACGGGCTGCATTCATCATCACGAACATCGCGTTCAGCCCGGCACCGGGCTGGCCGACCAGCCAGCCGGTGGCGTCCTCGAAGCGCATCACACAGGTGGGGCTGCCGTGCAGGCCCATCTTTTCTTCGATGCGGTCGCAATGGGCGCCGTTGCGGGTGCCGTCGGGCAGGAACTTGGGCGCGAGGAACAGCGACAGGCCCTTGGGCCCGGCGGGGGCGCCGGGCAGGCGGGCCAGCACCAGGTGCACGATGTTGTCCGTCAGGTCGTGCTCGCCACCCGAAATGAAGATCTTGCTGCCGTTGAGTCGATGTTCGCCGGGCAGCTTGCCGCCCTCGACCGGCTGGGCCTGGGTGCGCACCAGACCCAGATCGCTGCCGGCATGGGGTTCGGTCAGGCACATGGTGGCCAGCCATTCGCCACTGGCCACCTTCTCGAGGTAGCGGGCCTTGAGCTCGTCGCAGGCGTGGTGCTTGATGCATTCGTAGGCACCGTGCAGCAGGCCCGGGGCCATGGTCCAGCCATGGTTGGCGGCGCTCAGCCATTCATAGAGAACACCCTCCAGCACCCAGGGCAGGCCTTGACCGCCATCCTCGGCAGCGCCTGCCAGGGCGGGCCAGCCGGCCTGCCAGAAGGCCTGATAGGCCTCACGGAAGCCCGGGGGGGTGGTGACCTGGCCGGCCTCCCAGCGGCAGCCGATCTCATCGCCGCTGCGCGACAGCGGGGCCACCACCTCACCGACAAACTTGCCGGCTTCGTCC
>RXJO01000399.1:0-2081 GCA_003987795.1 Curvibacter sp. | reverse complement strand
GGCGGGGCGGGGCTGGTAGGAGGAGGACATGGTGCTGCAATAGTGGGGGGCTCATACAACAAGGGGCCCCGCGGGGCCCCAGGGCGGGATCAGGAGATCAGGACTCGGCGCTGAAGCCGATGCGTTTGACCAACGGGCCCCAGCGCTCGAACTCGTGCTTTTGCGAGCGGCCCATTTCTTCGGCCGTGGAGCCCTGGGCAATCAGTCCGACCAGGGCCAGGCTGTCGATCACGGTCTTGTCCTTGAGTGCGGCGTTGATGGCGGCGTTGGCGGCTGCGATCACGGGTGCCGGGGTCTTGGCCGGGGCATAGAAGCCGAACCATTCTTCGGTGGTCAGGTCAGCGAAGCCCTGCTCGGCGAAGGTGGCCACGTCGGGCAGGAAGGGCGAGCGCTTCTCACCCGAGGTGGCCAGGATGCGCAGCTTGCCGGCTTTGGCATTGGCGATGAAGTCGCCGCTCGGCGTCAGCATGGCGGCGATCTGTCCGCCGACCAGATCGGTCACGCCGGGGATGGAGCCGCGGTAGGGCACATGGCGCATCTCCACGCCGCTGTTCAGACCCAGCAGGGCACCCAGGAAGTGGGGGGTGGAGCCCGCGCCCGGCGAACCGTAGCTGGCATCCTTGGGGTTGGCCTTGGCCCAGGCCAGGAAGTCTTTCAGGGTCTTCACGCTGGCCGGCACCAGCGGGCCCACCGCCAGGCCGTGGTGCATCACCGCGCCGATCGAGACGGGCACGAAGTCCTTCATCTCGTAGTTCATCTTGCTGTAGATGTGCGGGTAGATGGCCAGGGCCGAGAAGGGCGACAGGGCCAGCACCGAGCCGTCGGCAGGCGCCGGCTTGAGCGACTCCAGGGCGATGCGGCCACCGGCGCCGGGCTTGTTTTCGACCACGGCGGCGTTCTTGCTGAAGGCGCTGCCGACCATCTTCTCGCCCACGCGACGGGCCACGCTGTCGCCCGAACTGCCGGCTGGGAAGCCGTAGAAAATCTTGCACTGTTCGACCAACTGGGCGAAGGCATTGGGGGCCAACAAGCCAGCACTGCCCAGGGCGCCGAGGGCGCTCAGGCCCTGGATGAATTGACGACGATTGCTCATGGTGTGTCTCCGTTTTTTTGATAGGTAGCCAAGGGTCCAGGTCAGCGCGGTGCCATGCGCAGCGCGCCATCGAGGCGGATCACCTCGCCGTTGAGGTGGCCGTTGGTGACGATGTGGCAGGCCAGTTGCGCAAACTCTTCGGGCTTGCCCAGCCGCGAGGGGAAGGGGATCGAAGCGGCCAGTGAGGCCTGCACCGGCTCGGGCAGCTGTTTCATCAAGGGGGTGGCGAACAGGCCGGGCGCCACGGTGCAGACGCGGATGCCGTGCTGCGCCAGATCACGCGCCATCGGCAACGTCATGCCCACCAGGCCGCCCTTGGAGGCGCTGTAGGCCTGTTGGCCGACCTGGCCGTCGAAGGCCGCCACCGAGGCGGTGAACATCATCACGCCGCGTTCGCCATCTTGCAGCGGGTCCAGCTTGGCGCATTGGGCGGCAAACAGGCGGCTGATGTTGTAGGCGCCGATCAGGTTCACCGTCACGACGCGGCTGAAGTCTTCCAGCGGTGCGGCGCTGCCGTCTTTCTGCACCACGCGCTTGGCGGTGCCGATGCCGGCGATGTTCATCAGGATGCGGGCCGGGCCGTGGGCTTCGGTGGCGCGGGCCAGGGCCGCCTGCACGCTGTCGGTGTTGGTGATGTCGCAGACGCAGGCCACACCGCCGATGTCGGCGGCCACCTTGGCGGCCAGTTCGGCATTCACGTCGAGCACGGCCACGCGGGCCCCCAGTCGGGCCAGCTCGCGGGCGGTGGCTTCGCCCAGGCCTGATGCGCCGCCGGTGACGAGCGCGGCTTGTCCTTGGATGTCCATGGTCAGTTTCCTTGAGGTTGGAAGATGTGGGGCAGGCTGCCCTCGTGCAGGCCCTGCACCAGGGCGTCGCGGTGCTTGAGCACGGCGCGCTGGTTGATCGAGCCCTTGTCGGTCACTTCGTCGCGGTCGATCGAGGGCGGCTCGGCCAGCAGGGCGGCGCGTGCAATGCGGTTGGCGCTGCC
>RXJO01000045.1 GCA_003987795.1 Curvibacter sp. | reverse complement strand
TTCTTGCATCTTGCCCAGGATGTGCAGACGGGCTTCCTTGGCTTGCGCCAGCGCGACCTGCATGATTTCCTTGGTGATGCCCTGGATCTTGATGTCCATCTGCAAGGCAGTGATGCCGTTGGTGGTACCGGCCACCTTGAAGTCCATGTCGCCCAGGTGGTCTTCATCACCCAGGATGTCGGTCAGCACGGCAAAACGGTTGGCGTCCTTGATCAGACCCATGGCGATGCCAGCCACGTGAGCCTTCATCGGCACGCCGGCATCCATCAGCGACAGGCAGCCGCCGCAGACCGAAGCCATCGAGGACGAGCCGTTCGACTCGGTGATCTCGGACACGACACGCATGGTGTAGGGGAATTCTTCCTTGGTCGGCAGCACCGCGACCAGGGCACGCTTGGCCAGACGGCCGTGACCGATTTCGCGGCGCTTGGTGCTGCCCATGCGACCCACTTCGCCGGTGGCAAAGGGAGGCATGTTGTAGTGCAGCATGAAGCGGTCTTCGTACTCGCCTGCCAGGGCGTCGATGCGCTGAGCATCGCGCTCGGTGCCCAGCGTGGCGACCACCAGAGCCTGGGTCTCACCACGGGTGAACAAGGCCGAGCCGTGGGTGCGGGGCAGCACCGAATTGCGGATTTCGATCGGACGGACGGTGCGGGTGTCGCGGCCGTCGATGCGGGGCTCGCCAGCCAGGATCTGACCACGCACGATGCGGGCTTCGATCTCGAACAGCAGGCCTTCGACCTTGACGCTGTCGAACTCGACGCCGTCGGCCTTCAGGCCAGCCATCACGGCGGCGTAGGCTTCGCGGCAGGCCTGGGTGCGGGCTTGCTTGTTGCGGATCTGGTAGGCAGCGCGCAGGGCTTCTTCAGCCAGGGCGTTGACCTTGGCGATCAGGGGCTCATCCTTGGCCGGGGCTTCCCACTGCCAGACCGGCTTGCCGGCTTCACGAACCAGTTCGTGGATGGCGTTGATGGCGATGTTGCCTTGCTCATGACCGAACACCACCGCGCCCAGCATGATGTCTTCAGACAGTTGTTGCGCCTCGGATTCGACCATCAGCACGGCCGATTCAGTGCCCGCGACCACCAGATCCAACTGGCTGTTCTTGCGCTGGGTCTGGCCCGGGTTCAGCACGTATTCGCCGTTGATGTAACCCACGCGGGCAGCACCGATGGGGCCATTGAAGGGGATGCCCGACACAGCCAGAGCCGCCGAGGTGCCGATCATGGCGGCGATGTCGGCGTCGACTTCGGGGTTCAGCGACACGGTGTGGATCACCACGTGCACTTCATTGAAGAAACCTTCGGGGAACAGCGGGCGGATCGGGCGATCGATCAGGCGGCTGGTCAGGGTTTCGAGTTCGCTGGGCTTGGCTTCGCGCTTGAAGAAGCTGCCCGGGATCTTGCCGGCGGCGTAGGCCTTCTCGATGTAGTCAACGGTCAGGGGGAAGAAGTCCTGGCCGGGCTTGGCCGACTTCGAGGCCACCACGGTGGCCAGCACCACGGTGTCGTCGATGTTCACCAGCACGGCGCCGGTGGCCTGGCGGGCGATTTCACCCGTTTCCAGGGTGACGGTGTGCTGACCCCATTGGAAGGTCTTGGTGACTTTATTGAAGATGCTCATGTTCAGCTCCTGCTGCTTCTTGGCCGGCTGGACAGCCGGCCTCATCGCCACCCACCCCGGGTGGCAAGGGACAGTTGAAAACCCGGAACACGATGCCATTCCAGAAGCCCCGGCCACCTCGTCGGCCGACCCTTTTGGAATGACACAGCGCGCATCCCTGCTTTCAGCTGTGGAAAAACAAAAAACAAACGCCTGAGCTAGTGAACTAACTCAGGCGTCCAGCATTCGTTGCTCGAATTACTTGCGCAGACCCAGCTTGGCGATCAGTGCGGTGTAACGATCAGCGTCCTTGCCCTTCAGGTAGTCGAGCAGCTTGCGACGGCGGCTCACCATGCGCAGCAGGCCACGGCGACCGTGGTGATCCTTGGCATGGGTCTTGAAGTGAGGGGTCAGTTCGTTGATGCGGGCGGTCAGGATGGCGACCTGGACTTCCGGGCTGCCCGTGTCGTTGGCGCTGCGTGCATTGGCCTTGACAACTTCGGCCTTGATTTCGGATGCGATCATTTTTGTTCCTTTGGATATTTGACTTGCGCTGGCTGCCGGAAATGCGGCCAGCGTGCTGCCTTGCGAAATGCAAAGCCTTGAAATTATAGCCCGAGCCAGCGCCGCAGGCGAATCACGCCTTCGTCCAGGCGATTCAGGTCGCGCGATGCAAAGCACCAGCGCAACCAACCGTCGGCCTCCTGCCCGAAGGCACTGCCCGGCGCCAGCCCCAGCCCGGCCTCAGCCACGAGGCGCTTGGCCACCGCCAGCGAATCATCGTGCCCCTGCAGGCGGAAGAAGGCATACATGCCGCCGCTGGCAGACGCCACCTGCACCCCTGGCAGCGCCTGCAACTGCGGCACCAGGCGATCCCGACAGGCCTTCAAGTGCGCCACCACGCGCGGGGTGATGCTGCCGCCCTCGCGCAAGGCCGCCAGACCGGCGCGCTGGGTGAACACCGAGGCGCACGAGGTATTGAACTCGATGAGCTTGCCCATGGAGGCCAGCATCGACGGCGGCATGACCAGCCAACCCAGACGCCATCCCGTCATCAGAAAACTCTTCGAGAAGCTGTGAGCCACGATCAGGCGGTCTTCCGGCTCAGCCAGGTCGAGAAAGCTCGGCGCACAACCCTGAGCTGACGGCTCATAGTAAAGGCGCTCATAGACCTCATCCGCCAGGATCCAGGTCCCGGTGCGTCGGCAATGCGCCAGGATCTGGGCCTGCTCATCGGCACTCAAGGTCCAGCCCGTGGGGTTGTTGGGCGCATTGACGATCAGCAGCCGGGTGGCGGGCGTGATCGCGGCCAGCAGTTCCGGCAGATCCAGGCGCCACGCCCCCTGATCTGGCCCCTGCGGCACGGGCTTGAGCGCCAGCGTTTTCACCACACCACCCATGATGGCGGGCTGCGCCAGCAGGTTGGGCCAGACGGGCGTCACAGCCAGGACTTCGTCGCCCGGCTCCACCAAGGCCTGGATCGCCAGCATCAGTGCGTTCACGCCACCCGAGGTGACCGCGATGCGCTCGGGCCCGACGGGCCGGTGCAGGCCGCTCGTGTAATCGGCCAGGGCCTGTCGCAATTCAGGCAGGCCCAGATTGTGGGCGTAGAAGGTCTCCCCCTGGGCGATCGAATCGATGGCCGCCTGACGCACGGCATCAGGGGTGATCTCGTCACTCTCGCCAAACCAGAATGCCAGCACATCGGGCCGGCCCATGCCGGCGTTGGCCACTTCGCGGATTTTCGATTCTTCAAGCTGGAGGATGGCTGGTCGCATTCAGAGGTCCTGTAGTTGCACGGCGCAACGCGTTTGAACAAGAGTCGCATGGTAGCGGAGCCGCCCGAGGCTTCGCGCTTGACCGGAATCTCTCATGCCCAGACTGCCGCTCCAGACCCATTCGCCCTTCTCCCGTCGACAAGCCGCCCTGCTCGGCCTGAGCGCCCTGCTGAGCGCTGCCACGGCGCCCGGCTTCGCCGCCTCAGGCAAGCGACCCGCGAGCCGGAAAAGCCCCGGGCGCGGCAAGCCCGCCGCGCCCCCGAGCTCCGAGGAGAGCCGGGCCGACCGGGAGCGCCGCCTCAGCCGGGAATGCCGAGGCAGAGCCAATGCCGGGGCCTGCCTGGGCTACGGCCAGTGAAGCCGTCATGGCCCACAGACACCCTCAGGGGCGCTGCATGCGACAGGTGCTGGGCATCTCGGCTTTGCTGGCCGGGATCTGCCGGATCACCTTGAAGCCGTAGCCCGAGCCTTCGACGTCGAAACGCACGCCTGCCTGGCCCTGCTTCTCCATCACCCCCACCACCAGGCCCTGCTGGAACTGGTGATCGCTGGCGCGCATCGTGCCCGACTGCCCGTGCAAGCTCACGGTGCTGCCCTCCAGCTTCGCCGCCACGGCGGCCGCCTCGGTCGAGCCCGCCTTTTCGATGGCCTGGGTCAGCGCTTCGATCATCAACTGCATGCGCATGTGCACGTAGTCGTCGGCCGGCTTGGGAAAGCGCTGGCGGAAAGCCTGATAGAAGGCCTCACTCTGGGCCCCCGGCACATTGGGCAACCAGTCGGCCACCGCGACCACGCGCCCCAGACCGGCGTCGCCGATGGCCGCCGGCGCGCCCAGCGCATTGCCGTAGTAGGTGAAAAACCGCCCCTCGTAACCCACTTCGCGAGCGGCTTTGATCAGCAAGGTCAGGTCATTCCCCCAATTGCCGGTGATCACAGCCTGTGCGCCGCTGGCCTTGATCTTCACGGCATAGGGTGCGAAATCCTTCACCCGGCCCATGGGGTGGAGCTCCTCACCGACCACCTGCACATCCGGGCGCTGGTCTGCGAGTTGGCGACGGGCCTCCTTGAGCACGGCCTGCCCAAAGCTGTAATCCTGCCCGATGAGGTAGACGTTCTTGACCGAGCGATCGTCCCGGATCACGTCCATCAAGGCGGCCATGCGCATGTCGGCGTGGGCATCGAAACGGAAATGCCAATAGCTGCAACGCTCGTTGGTCAGCGCCGGATCGACCGCCGAATAATTCAGGAACAACACCCGGCGGGCCGGATCGCGCTCGTTGTGCTTGTTGATGGCGTCCAGCAACACGGCGGCCGTGGCCGAGGAATTGCCCTGCAGGACCACCCTGGCCCCGTCGTCGATGGCCGAACGCAGGGCCGACAGGGCCTCCTCGTTTTGCCCCTTGCTGTCATAGCGGTCCAACTGCAATGGGCGGGCGCCGCCGGCAGCCGCCGACAGGCGCACGCCACCCCGTGCGTTGACGCGCTCGACCGCCCACAAGATATTGCGATACACCGCCTCACCCGCATTGGCGAATGGGCCGCTCAAGCCTTCGATCAGAGCCACCCGGATCGGACCGGACGCATTGGCAGCCTGCGCCGACGCCCACGGCAAAGCCGCCACAGATAACGTCGACAAAGCCCTTTTCAAGAGGGACCTGCGCAGATATTGCATGAAGAAAAATCCTTGAAAAAAAGCCGCCGGATCACACCTTTGATCCATGCGGCACTCAGTTCGAGAGCCGCGCAGTGTAAAGGACTTGCACCATGATCTTCGCCCCCGTGATTCGCTCTTCCGCCCACCTCAACGGCCTGCGCGCCATGGACCGCGGCCTCGAAAGATTCCTGGCCCAGGCCCTTCATCAGCAGGCCCAGCGCCAGCGGGCGGATGCCCCCTCTTTCGAGGAAACCGAACAGGGTTACCGACTTCAGCTGGATGTGCCCGGCTTGAGCCGCGAGCAACTCCAGGTCGACATTGAAGACCGCGTGGTCCGCATCGAAAGCACCGCCGACGCGGCACGGCGCTATCGCTGGGCCTTCGAACTGCCCAAAGACCTTGACGCCAACAACAGCTCGGCCCAATTGCTCAACGGTGTGCTCACCTTGCAACTGGGCAAGAAGGCCCCACCACAGCCACAAGGCACACGCATCCAGGTCTCCTGATGCCCAGGCCCTTTCAGGGCCTTTTTTTTGGCCTTGCACCCCACACCCCCTCAGCGGTGGCCGTGTCAATTTGATCGCTTACAGCACTACGGATCAAGGCTTCAATCAGCCCTGGTATTTCGAGCAGATCAACCACACAAAATACCGTCGGCAGCCAACATTTGGCCGACAACCGCCTGCAAAATGAAAAACCCCGCAGACCGTGAGGTGCTGCGGGGCAAAGACTGTAGTTGCGCAGTCTGGAGGAAACAGGTCAGGAACTGGCGACCGGCCGGGCTTCCGAGGCCGTCGGAGCCGCATCGCCTTCGTGGAGCAGCTCGCCAAGCAACCTGGGCAGGTCAGTGACCAGGTTGGGTTTGTAGACCAGCGGAATATCGCGCAAGGCGAAGGCATAAGGCCGACGCTGCTCCTCGTCGAGCGAGGTCACCACCACCAATTGGCTGCGGTTCAGTTCCGGGTGCGCGCGCAGGCTGGTCAGCAAGGTCGCGCCATCGATGCCGGGCAACAGCAGGTCCAGCAACAGCACATCAGGCTGCAACTGCCCGTACATGGCCAAGCCAACAATCCCATCGTCGGCCAGGTGCAGCGAGACCTCAGGGAAGTGCTGCTGCATCATCAGCGACACCAGGTTCTGGTAATGGGCCGAATCCTCGATGAACAACACCCGGCGCGGATTGGCCGGACTGCCACGCTGGCTGCCACGGCGACCGGCACGGCGGTTGGCCAGCCATCGGTCCACCGACACCCTGGAAATCCGCCGGTGTCCGCCGGGCGTCTTCCAGGCTTCGAGCTCACCACGGTCCACCATCATCTGGACCGAGCGCACTGCCATGCCCAACTCACGAGCCACCTCGATCGTGGTGCAGTGCTCACCCGACGGAGGGACGGAGGAAAAATTGTTTTCGAAGCTCATGAATCAATTCTACCGAATTTGCCGAATAAATTGTCAAGTTCAACAAAGTGATAGTAGAAAAAATTAGTTTTTCAAGACCTGCAGGTGCAAGCGGGTGCACCCCTTTCAGGCCTCGATGGCATCAAGTGGCCAGCGTGGGCGGACGTCAAAGCTGTACTCGCGCCCCGCCTGGGCGCGACCCGACTGCAGGCGCATGGCGGCAGCCATGGCGATCATGGCGCCGTTGTCGGTGCACAGATGAAGCTCAGGGTAATGCACACGCACCCGGGCCGTCTGACAGGCGGCATTGAGTCGCTGCCGCAACTCGCGGTTGGCCCCCACGCCGCCCGCCACGACCAGGCGACGCAGGCCGGTCTGCTTCAAGGCGGCCATCGACTTCTTCAAAAGCACCTCGACGATGGCTGCCTGGGTGCTGGCCGCCAGATCGGCCTTGCGCGCCTCCAGGTCATCGCCCAGCTTGCGGGCCTGGGTCAGCACCGCCGTCTTCAGCCCCGCAAACGAGAAATCGAGATCGCCGCTGTGCAGCAATGGCCTGGGCAGCTTGAAGGCCGCCGGGTCGCCCGATTCGGCCAGACGCGACAAGGCCGGCCCCCCCGGGTAACCCAGCCCCATGAGCTTGGCCGATTTGTCGAAGGCTTCTCCAGCAGCATCGTCAATGGTTTCGCCCAGGATCTGGTACTCGCCCACCGCGTCCACCCGCATCAACTGGGTATGCCCTCCCGACACCAGCAGCGCCACAAAAGGAAACTCTGGCGGATCGGCACTGAGAAAGGGGGACAACAGATGGCCTTCGAGGTGGTGCACCCCCAGCACCGGGCGATTGAGCGCCGCCCCCAGGGCGCAGGCGACGCCCGACCCCACCAGCAAGGCGCCCGCCAGGCCCGGGCCGCGGGTGTAGGCCACTACATCCACTTCGGCGAGGCTGCGACCCGCTGCAGCCAACACCTGCGTGGCCAGCGGCAACACCCGCCGGATGTGGTCCCGACTGGCCAACTCCGGCACCACCCCGCCATAGGCTTGGTGCATTTCAATCTGGCTGTGCAGCGCATGTGCTTCCAGCCGAGGCACGCCTTGGCCGGCGGCATGCACCAGCGCCACCCCGGTCTCATCACAGGAGGATTCGATGCCCAGTACCAAGCCAATCGGCTGGCCTGGGGCGTCAACAGTGAGAGAAATGGGGGAAAGGGACTCGGACATGGGCAGACGGTTCATCATCGGTGCCGAAGTGTAGGCGCTCCCGGACCGGATCGGCCGCCGAAGCGCCCAAGGCCCTGCGGCCCCAAGGCCACCACCACCCGATCGGCCTGTGGCTGATGATTGGTGCATCGCACAAAAGCAGTGCAAACGCATCACAACAGCGCACCTCATCGCAAGGGCCCGACGCACCAAGGCCGCCCCCTGCGCACCGGCATGCGTCATCCGGCACCCGGCGGCACCCCGAGCCGGCCACCCAACACCTCAAATCGCCTTGGCACACCCCTTGCTTGAAACGTGCATGGCCCTCTGGGTCACACAGCATGCACAACCCAATGGCGGGTTCGTGTGCTGACAGGACAAAGGCGTCCCCACCTCGACCTGCCCTTCGGGCTCTGGTCGTTGCGTGAGGACGCCTTTTTGCTTTTGTACTTTCCGAATGACCTCAGCCTCAAGGAGTAGCCCATGACCGACCTGTTGAACACCCGCCTGAGCCGGCGCAACGTGCTGCAAACCGCCGCCGTGGCTGCCACCGGCCTGTCACCCGCACTGCGCTCGGTGGTCTATGCGGGCGGCTCCGACAAGCCCGAGAAGGAAGAGGTGAAGATCGGCTTCATCCCCCTCACCGATTGCGCCAGCGTGGTCATGGCCTCGGTGCTGGGCTTCGACAAGAAGTACGGCGTCAAGATCATCCCGAG
Organism: Curvibacter sp.; assembly: GCA_003987795.1. Classification (GTDB taxonomy): domain Bacteria; phylum Pseudomonadota; class Gammaproteobacteria; order Burkholderiales; family Burkholderiaceae_C; genus Curvibacter. The sequence goes on along the minus strand of RXJO01000045.1, from coordinate 3,934 downwards.
CAAAGAGGCCAGTTGGGCCGGCGTGCGCGACAAGCTGGTCAACGGTGAACTGGACTTTGCCCATGTGCTCTATGGCCTGGTCTATGGCGTGCACCTCGGCGTGGGGGGGCCCAAGAAGGACATGGCCGTGTTGATGACCCTGAACAACAACGGCCAGGCGATCACACTGTCCAAGAAGCTGGCCGACAAGGGCGCCGTCGACGCTGCCAGCCTGGCCAAGCTGATGGCCAGCGAGAAGCGCGAATACACCTTCGCCCAGACCTTCCCCACCGGCACCCACGCGATGTGGCTGTACTACTGGCTCGCCTCGGCCGGCATCAACCCGCTGCAGGATGCCAAGGTCATCACCGTGCCCCCGCCGCAGATGGTGGCCAACATGCGGGTGGGCAACATGGACGGCTTCTGCGTGGGTGAACCCTGGGGGCACCGCGCCATCATGGACGGCATCGGCATCACCGCGGTCACCACCCAGGACATCTGGAAAGACCACCCGGAGAAGGTGCTGGGCACCACCGCCGAGTTCACCAAGAAGTACCCCAACACCGCGCGCGCCGTCATGATGGCCATTCTCGAGGCCAGCCAGTGGATCGACGCCAGCTTGCAGAACAAGCTGAAGATGGCCGAGACCATTGCCGACAAGTCCTACGTCAACACCGGCGTGGACGCCATCAACCAGCGCATCCTGGGCCGCTACCAGAATGGTCTGGGCAAGACCTGGGACGACCCCAACCACATGAAGTTCTTCAATGATGGCGCGGTCAACTTCCCCTACCTGTCCGATGGCATGTGGTTCCTGACCCAGCACAAGCGCTGGGGCCTGCTGAAGGACCATCCCGACTACCTGGCCGTGGCCAAGCAGATCAACCAGATCGACCTGTACAAGCAGGCTTCCAGCGCCCTGAAGATCAGCGTGCCCAAGGACCCCCTGCGCAGCAGCAAGCTGCTCGACGGCGTGGTCTGGGACGGCAAGGATCCGAAGAAATACGCCGACTCGTTCAAGGTTCACGCCTGATCTCCCACCGAGCCACACCCACCTACCAGGAGCCCGACATGGTCAGTGCCGTCTTCCACAACCCCGCCGATGTACCCGCCCCGCAGGTGCTCTCGCTCAAGCCCTCCACCCAGGCCAGCCCGCTCGCAGCGGCGGCCCCCGCCCCCATGACAAAAGCCATCCCCGCTGCACCGCGCCCGGCGCGCCTGCCCTACGACTGGCGCGGCTTCTGGCTGCGTGTGCTGCCGCCGGTTTTCGGGCTCGGCCTGATGCTGGGCCTGTGGGCCATCGTGTCGATCACCACCGCCAGTGCCATCCCCTCACCGGCCGACACCTTCAAGCAGGCCCTCGAGGTGTTCAGCGACCCCTTCTACAGCAAGGGTCCGAACGATCAAGGCGTGGGCTGGAACGTGCTGTTCTCGCTCAAGCGCGTGGCCATGGGCTTCGGCCTGGCCGCCCTGGTGGGCATTCCGGCGGGCTTTCTGATCGGGCGCTTCGAGTTCCTTTCGCGCATGTTCAACCCCTTGATCAGCCTGCTGCGTCCGGTGTCGCCGCTGGCCTGGCTGCCCATCGGGCTGCTGGTCTTCAAGGGCGCGAACCCGGCGGCCATCTGGACCATCTTCATCTGCTCGATCTGGCCCATGATCATCAACACCGCCGTGGGCGTGCAGCGCGTGCCGCAGGACTACATGAACGTGGCCCGCGTCCTCAAGCTGTCGGAATGGAAGATCTTCACCAAGATCCTGTTCCCCTCTGTGCTGCCCTACATGCTGACCGGCGTGCGTCTGGCCGTGGGCACGGCCTGGCTGGTGATCGTGGCGGCCGAAATGCTGACCGGCGGCGTGGGCATCGGCTTCTGGGTCTGGGACGAGTGGAACAACCTCAACGTCAAGAACATCATCGTCGCCATCTTCGTGATCGGTGGCGTGGGCCTGCTGCTGGAGTTCGCCCTCATCCGCATCGCCACTGCCTTCACCTTCGAAGAAGTCAAGAGCTGATCCCCCTGCCCTCATTCAGGAGCCCGTCATGAACAACGCCAAGTACATCGAGATCCAAGGGGTCGAGCAGACCTTCCGCACCGCCAAGGGGGCCTTTCCCGCCTTGCGCGACATCAACCTGACCATCGCCAAGGGCGAATTCGTGGCCCTCATCGGCCACAGCGGCTGCGGCAAGTCCACCTTGTTGAACCTGATCGCCGGCCTGACCTCACCCACCCAGGGGGCCATGCTGTGCGCCAACCGGGAAATCAAAGGCCCGGGGCCGGAGCGCGCCGTGGTGTTCCAGAACCACTCGCTGCTGCCCTGGCTCACCTGCCACGAGAACATCCACCTGGCGGTCGAGCGCGTCTTCGGCCAGCGTGAGAGCAAGGCCCAGCTCAAGGCCCGCACCGAAGCGGCCCTGGCCCTGGTCGGCCTCAGCGCGGCAGCGCAGAAGCGCCCCGGCGAAATCTCAGGCGGCATGAAACAGCGCGTGGGCATCGCCCGGGCGCTGTCGATGGAGCCGCAGGTCTTGCTGATGGACGAACCCTTCGGCGCACTCGACGCCCTCACCCGGGCCAAGCTGCAGGACGAACTGCTGGAGATCGTGGCCCAGACCCAGGCCACCGTGGTGATGGTGACCCACGATGTGGATGAGGCGGTGCTGCTCTCCGACAAGATCGTGATGATGACCAATGGCCCGGCCGCCACCATCGGCGAGGTGCTGAGCGTGGACCTGCCGCGCCCCCGTTCGCGCGTCGCCCTGGCCGAGAGCACCCAGTACCTGGGCTACCGCAAAGCCGTGATCGATTTTCTGTACACCCGTCAGGCCCACGTCGAAAAGGTTGCGGCCTGACGCTCCCAGCGACTGCCCCAACGCCCCTCGCGGTCCTGCGCCACCGAGGGGCGTATTTTCGTCCGTCCATCGAACTGCGCACCAAAACCATGCCAACCAGGCCACCTTGACCGGCACGGAGCTTGCATGCCTCCCGTCACCGGCCCCCTGGGCCGCAGGGGACGACAGGTGTGACGATGCACCCGGCCCCGAAGGACACAGGCGTCCCCAGCAGTTGGCTTTCCTTGCGGCGAGCTGATTGATGCGGACGCCTTTTTTGTTTTCCGGCCTGTCTGCAGGCCCGCAAAGACACCCATGTTCAATTTCCGAGAGTTCCACCGCGCAGGCCACAGTCCGACGCTCTGGTCAGCGTTTCTGTATTTCGGCTTTTCCTTCGCCATCTGGTCCATCAATGGCGCCATGGCGCCCTTCATCACCGAAGCGCTGCAGCTCAGCCCCACCCAGAAGGGCCTGATGCTGTCCATCCCGATCTTCGCCGGGGCCTTCATGCGCTTTCCGCTGGGCCTGATGGCCCAGTACATCGGGCGCAAGAACGCCACCTTGGTCGAGATGGGGGGCATCAGCCTCAGCATGGCCTATGGCTATTTCTTCGTGCAGAGCTTCAACGACCTGCTGGCCATGGGCGTGTTGCTGGGGGTTGCTGGTGCCAGCTTCGGTGTGGCCATGTCCCTCGGTTCGGGCTCGTTTCCGCCCCGCTACAAGGGTCTGGCCATGGGCATCGTGGGCGCCGGCAATGTGGGCACCGCCTTCGCCGCCCTGCTGGCCCCGGTGCTGGCCCAGCGCTTCGGCTGGCAGACGGTGTACGGCATCGCGGCCCTCAGCGTGGCCATCCCGGCAGCGGTGATGGTGGTGTTCGCCCGCGAGCCGGCCGACCTGTCGCCCCACACCACGCTGCGCGAGCACCTGTCGTGCCTGTACGAGAAGGACGGCTGGGCCTTCAGCCTGATCTATGCCGTCACCTTCGGCGGCTTCGTGGGCCTATCGGCATTTCTGCCCAGCTATTTCTACGAACAATTCGGGGTCAGCAAGGTTCAGGCTGGCCAGCTCACCATGCTCGCTGCCTTCCTGGGCGCAGCACTGCGGGTCATGGGGGGCTGGCTGTCTGATCTT
>RXJO01000346.1 GCA_003987795.1 Curvibacter sp. | reverse complement strand
CCTCGACCTGGGCTCGAACCAGGGACCTACGGATTAACAGTCCGGCGCTCTACCGACTGAGCTATCGAGGAACAAGACTTAGATTATATACACAAAAAATCGGGTTTGAGAACTCAGAAGCTAGTTTTCATCGTCAGACGCCAAGTTCTTGCTGCGCCGGGGTAGAGATAGACGTGCCCGTAGCTGGTCGGCGACTCGCGCCAGTAGCGGCGGTCGAACAGATTGGTGACGCCCAAGGTCCAGACCGTGCGGGTCTCGGCAGAGAGCTTCTGCTGAAGACTCAGCAAGGCATCGACACGGGTCCAGGAGGGCAGGGTCACCTGTTCTGCGCTGTTGTCGATGACCTTGCGGGGGCCTTCATGGCTGATGCCTGCGCCGATGTTCAGGCCCGGGATCTGGGCCATGGTGTAGTCGGCGCGCAGACGCAGGACGCGTGAAGGCACATTGCTGGGGGCGTGGCCATTGATGCTGGCATCAGCGCTGTCGCGTACCGCGCGCAGCCACATGCCGCTCCCCCCGAGGCGCCATGCGCCCAGACGCATGTCACCGGTCAGTTCAAGTCCCTGGTGGTGAGCATCGCCGTCAAAGCTTTGCACGCGGCAATCACCGGGGCTGTTGGGGCAGAGCTGGGCCGTGTTGGCGCCGGCCGTGCCTGCCAACTGTGTTTCGTACAAGGCGGGACGTCGGATATCGAAGTAATTCAGCTGCCACGTCCCCTGTGCCAGTGCCTGCTTGAGGCCGATTTCCTTTTGGGTGCTGACGGCCACCGGAATGGCCGAGCCCGCGTTGGCGTAGTAGGGGCGGTTGGGCGCCACGGCAGACTCCGTGCCGCGCCCCCAACTGCCATACACCGACAGCCCCGAGCCCAGGTCGTAGCTCGCACCCAGCCAGGGGCTGTTGAAGCTTTGACGGTAACGGGTTTCTTGTCCGCCATCGGTCTGGATGCTGTGACGATCCAGACTGGTGTGGCGCAGACCCGCCCAGGTCGTGAACCGGGGCGTCCAGCGCGCCATGTCCTGTACAAAGAGCTCGGTGGCGTATTCATCGCGGTTCGTGTTCGGTGTGATGAAGGCCAAGGGTGGGTTCGGCGTGGGGATGCTGCTGAGTCCGTCGGTGGTGGCCTGACCCACAGGCGCAGAGGCATCGGCCTGGTAACCGAAGCGGTTGTTCAGCACGCTGCGCAAGAGACCGGTGCTGATCTGATGCTGCACGCTCCCCCAGCGCAGATTGCCCAGAAGCTTGAGTTGGCCTGCTTGCTGAGTACGGCGTTCGTTGTTGCTCTCGAATTGATATATGTCCGCCAGCCCCACGTTGGCTTTGCCCGTGCTGCTCGCGGGGCAGTAGCGGTCTGCGTAGTAGGCGCCGCTGACCGGGTCGCTGCATCCAAAGGGGTAGGCCAGGCGGTCATTGCTCTTGAGCTTCTGCCGGCCATACTGCGCCTGCCAGGTCCAGTTGTCATTGATGACCTGATCCAATCGCAGCGTGCCCGTGAGGTTGTCAAAATTGTTGGGCTTGGACCAGGGCTGGTTGTTCAGGTTGATGTTGGGATTGCTCACGGCAGGCAACTGGCTTCCCAGCAGGCTTTGGCCTGGCACGCTGGCCTGGGTCTGGCTGCTCCATTCCAACTCGCCTGACAACAGGGTGCCCCGGCTGACCCGTGCGTCGAGGGCCAACGCAAACAGGTCTCGGTGGCCGTTCGTGGCATCGATCAACGGACGCATGTCTTCGTGGGCGATGTTGAGTCGGTAGCCGATCACCTTGTTCTCGGTTCTGCCACCCAGATCCAGGGCCAGCAGGCGGCTGCCGCGTTCGCTGATGCCCAAGGTCAACTCCCGCAGGGGAGTTTCGGTCGGACGCTTGACCACATAGTTGACCAAGCCACCGGGTGCGCTGGTACCGGCTTGCACGCCGCTCGTGCCTTTGAGGATTTCGATGCGCTCCTTGTTGTCGAGCGGAATCACGGTCTCGGCACTGATGGGCAGACCTTCGCGCCGGTAGTTGTAGCTTTGGTTGAGCGTGTAGCCGCGGATGGTCAGGAAATCCCAGTAGCCCGGGGCGTTGTAGCCATCGGTGACTGAAGCATCCAGCGTGGTCAGGTCGGCCAGCCTGCGAGCGCCCAGGGCGTCCAGTTGTTCTCGGCTGACAACGGTCACCGAGGCCGGGATCTCGCGGGCTGGAACATCGCCAAAGCCTGTCACGTCAGCCACAGGGGCTGAGTTCCGTTCGTTCACAACGACGGGTTGAAGGCTGGCATCCTGGGCCCATGCAAAAGAGCCCATGAGCAGCAAGCTGGCGATCGCACAAGGCGTCAGGGCATGGTGTGGGGGACGATGTCGGCAGGTCATGGTGTGTGTTCCGTGATCCTGGCGCGAGGCCGCTGTGTGGCGCACGACCGCACGCGTAGACGATGCGATGACTGGCACGACGGGCTTCCCTGCGCGAGGATGATCTCAATCAGGTTCAAAGGGACTCTCTCAGTCCGGGCATGGCTGCCCGGGCACCCCTAGCGGTCTTGCCGTCTGTGACAGCAAGGTGACGGTATTGTAAACAGGGCCTCAGACCTCAGCCGCAGACCCCTTCATCGCCTCCATCAAGGCGCGGGCTTCAGACTGCGGGTCGGCTGCGGCCAGAACCGCCCGCACCACGGCGACGCTGCCCACCTGGCTGGGGAGCACCTAGCTGAGTCGCTGGCGGTAGATGCCCCCGATGGCCACCAGGGGATACGAGGGCTGTTGCCGGTTCAGCAGATCAGCGTAGGCCATCAGACGCGCCACCCCTTGGGGGGCCGTGGCCATGGCTTTCAAGGTGGTCGGATAGACAGCACCCATGGCGATGTAGCTCGGCCGTGCCTGATCGGCCAGCAGCATTTCAGCGTAGCCGTGCGTGCTCACCCCCAGTCGGACGCCGGCTTCGCGCAGGCGAGCGAGGTCGGCGTCGGACAGTTCCGCCAGATCCTCCTGACCCAGATGGATGCCCCAGGCACCCTCTTCGAGTGCGATTTGCCAGTGGTCATTGACGAAGAGGCGAATGTCCGTGCCACGCACCGCCGCCAGGGCGTTCCTGATCTCGGCTCGCACTGCGGCTTTGTCTTGCGACTTGAAGCGCAATTGGAGGGTTGGGATGCCCATGCCCGCCAGACGTGCGATCCAATCGGCATCGGGTGCCACCACATACAGTCCCATCGCACGCGGGCAGGGGGCGAAGGCCATTCGCCCGTCTGGGTAGCGGCCGAGCCCGAAATCCACGGGCTGGTCAGGCCAGCTCAGGTCATCGGTGCATCCCGTGCGCTCGGCGCGAGCCTGCCATGCCTGGGCAAGACAGGTGGCATCGATGTCGATGAAGCCCAAGGCCTTGCAGGCGCGCCACGCCGCCTGTTGCAGGACGGGCAGGGCGGGGGACTCGGCTGCGGCAGGCAGGATGCCTGTGCCGCCAAAGCGTGTCCGATGCGTGTCCAGGATCGCTCGGGCCAGGGTTTCGTGAGAGTCGGCGTGTGTCATGGCGTGGGTCAGGCTTGGTGCCAGAAAGGGGTGCCGAGCACCGGGGTGCTGGGCTGTGCGTTGTCCTGGGCCTGCATGGTGCCGGCGAGATAGGCTTGTCGCCCTGCTGCCACGGCCATCGAAAAAGCATCGGCCATCTGGACAGGGTCTTGGGCCAGGGCGACGGCGGTGTTCAGCAGCACTGCGTCAAAACCCCACTCCATCACGGTGCAGGCGTGAGAGGGGCGCCCCAGGCCGGCGTCGACGATCAAGGGCACGTCCAGTCGCTCGCGCAGGGTTTGCAGGGCGCTGGGGTTGATTGGGCCTTTTCCGGTGCCGATCGGTGCTGCCCAGGGCATCACCGCTTGGCAACCCACATCGACCAGCCGCTGACACAACACCAGATCATCGGTGCAGTAGGGCAGAACCTTGAAGCCCTCACGAATCAGATGTTCGGCCACCGGCACCAGGTTGAGCGTGTCCGGTTGCAGGGTGTAATCGTCCCCGATCAATTCAAGCTTGATCCAGTCGCTGCCGAACACCTCTCGGGCCATCTGGGCTGTGGTGATCGCTTCCTGAGTGGTGTGGCAGCCCGCTGTGTTTGGCAACACCGGCACCCCCAGGCGCTGAAGCTGTTCCCAGAAAGTGTTGTCCTGGCCAGACCCGGTGCTGGCGGTCTGCCTGCGCAGCGAGGCGGTCAACATCGCGGGACGTGCCTGCCGGACCGATGCTTCGAGGATGGCGGGGGATGGGTAGCGCGCGGTGCCCAACAGCAAACGGCTTTCAAAGCGCTGTCCATACAGCATCAGAGGGTCGCGCAGCACGTCTGCTTGCGGGTTCGAAACTTGGGTATCCATGGTTCAGCCTCCAGTGACGGGCGAGATGACTTCGATCCGGTCGCCGTCCTTGAGCAGGGTGCTGCCGTAGGTGCTGCGCGGTACGAATTGGGTGTTGACGGCCACCGCGAAGGGCGGTGTCAGGTTCTGGGTGGTCAGGGCATCTGACACAGTGGCGTCGCAGGGAAGCTCGACCGGCTTGTGATTGATCAGGACATGAAGGGTCATGGTGAGGGGGTGTGCATTGAAGGATCGACCGGTTTCAAAGGCGCTCCACGGCGACCTCCAGCGTCTTGGCCAGCGAGAGATCGTCATGTTGGAGCCAGGCCATCGCGACATCTGAAATCGCGGGCGCGATCATGAAACCGTGACGGTAAAGGCCGTTCACCTGCAGCACGTTGGCAGCGGTCTGCCGCAGCGCTGGCAGGTTGTCCGGCAAGGTCGGGCGGCACTGTGCGCAGAGCTCGAGGATCCGCGCTTCACCAAAGCCGGGGTGGACCGTGTAGGCGGCGCTGAGCAGCTCCAGGGTCGATCGCACGCTGGCCGGGCTGAAGTCCTGGGTCTCGATCTCCGTGGCGCCAATCACGAACACGTGGTCTGGCTTGGGGGCGATGTAGATCGGGTAGCGTGGGTGGATCAGCCGCGTCGGGCGGCTCAGACTGACATCCGGCGCGTGCAGCCGCACCACTTCGCCTCGGACGGCCCGAAGTCCGGGCCATTGCTCACGAGCGCCGATGCCTCGGCAGTCCAGCACGAAGACGCTGGCATCCGTGGCGAATCGGGCTGGGTCTTGTGCGCTTCGCCAATGCAACTGCACCGGCAGTGTTTTCAGCTCGTGCAGCAGGGCATCCAACAGGGCGCGGTTGTCCAGTTGGCCCTCGCCAGGAAGGTACAGGCCCTGGTTGAAGCGTTCGGCCAGCGAGGGCTCCAGTTGGCCCAGTCGCCGGGCATCCACCGGCTCCGCGCGAGGCAGGTCGGGTAAGCGGTCGGTGGTGGTGCGCATCAGGTTCTCGAAGCGCTGCGCCTCGGCTCGATCCTGTCGGTGCCACAGGATGAGGGTCCCTTCCCGTTGGAGGAAGACCGGCTGCTCCAGGCTGGCGATCAGGTCTGGCCATCGTTCAAGCGCGTACTGTCCCATGCGCACGACATGGGTTTCGGTGACGGCCGACTCGGCCAGAGGGGCCAGCATGGCGGCGGCGACTCGGGCTGCCGCACCATCGGCCTCGGGGCCGCCAGCGTCATGCAGTTCCACCGGATGCCCCAGGCGCGCCAGCCTCAGTGCCAGCAGCCGCCCGATCAAGCCGGCGCCCAGGATCACAACGGACTGTCCGGGCTTCAGCATGTCCGGACTCCCAGAGCCTGGGTCAGGGCGGGGGGCGAGAGATCGTCATTGGCTCTGCAAGAGCGGGGGGCGGCAACGGCCTGCATGGGGGTCCTCTTCCGTGGTGAGCGAGAGCAGGACGAAACGAGGCCGCGCGTCGTTGATTGAAACTTCCCACGCCAGCATGATCTGGATCGGGTCATGAGGGTCTTTCTCAGCCCAGCCCGGCAACCGATGTCTCGATCACCCGACAGGCACCCCTGTTTCATCCGTAGGCACGAATTACAGCACAAAGACCACTCGTGTTTTTGACTTCGCTTGATAATCTCGGCGCCCCGCCATGCCTTTCAATTCCTTTGCCCATGTCCCAGACTTGCCTGCCTGAACAGTCCTCCTTCCCTGCAGCCCACTACCTTCGGGTGCTGAGCATCGCGGGCTCCGACAGCGGTGGAGGCGCGGGCATCCAGGCCGACCTGAAAACCATGACGGCCCTGGGTTGCTATGGCATGACCGCCATCACCGCACTCACTGCCCAGAACACCTGTGGAGTGCACGCCATCCATGCGGTGCCGGCCTCGCACCTGACCCAGGAGATGGACGCCGTCTCGCTAGACATCGGGGTCGACGCCGCGAAGACGGGCATGCTGCCCAGTTCCGAAGCCGTGCTGGCTGTGGCCTCTGCTCACGAACGTCATCGCTGGCCCCATCTGGTCGTGGACCCGGTGATGATCGCCAGCAGCGGCGCCAGGCTCATGGCGACGGATACGGCCAACACGATGGTGAAAGTTCTGTTCCCCCGGGCCACGGTGGTCACCCCCAATCTGGACGAGGCCGAATTCCTGCTCCAGAGGTCGATCACCTCGCGCTCTGATCTGTTGGCGGCCGCCGAGGCGTTGCTCGGACTGGGCGCTCGCGCGGTGTTGCTCAAAGGAGGACACCTGGCGGGCGATGAGGTTTGCGATGTGCTGGTGGCTCCTGGGCGTCCGCCACTGCAACTGAGCAGCCCGAAAATTCACAGCGTCAACACCCATGGCACGGGATGCACGCTGGCGACCGCGCTGGCCTGTGGCCTGGCCGCAGGGCTGGGTCTGGAAGATGCATTCCGCCAGGCCCGAGACTTCATCCTGGGTGCGATCGCCGCAGGTGCCAACGTGCGCACCGGGGGCGGGCATGGGCCTTTGAACCACGGATTTGCCCCCAGGCCCATGCGTCTGGTCTGACCGTTTTCCGCGTTGATTATTGTGCTCGATGGCCTTTGGCTTCATTCATGGCCTAGGCTGCTCTGTTCGATCCAGGGTTTCAATGAATATCTGAAACAGCAAAGCCGAGAAAGAGAATTTCATACCTGCCGGCATTGAAAAAAGCAGGGTATGGGATCATTGAATATCTCTGCTTTATTTCATGCGGAAGTGCGGTGATAATTCATTGATTTGAATTGAACTGTGGCTGATTCGAGAGATTTTCGGCTTTCACGGTGGCGGGATTATTTTGAATTGGAGTGAGCGCGATCTTCTGTGTCGCTGTGACGTGGCAGAGACCATGCTGCTCCATCAAAGAAAGTCAAAAGACGATTATTAAAAGCTGCCCGGCTCGATGTTCGTCGCCTCCAGGCTTGGCGAGCGATCGAGCGGTTTTTCATGTCAAGTCACTGTGAGCGTGGCTCACCCCTATCGTGAACCGATTTGAATCCGGCATGCTTCCTGGGGTGCTTCATGGCGCCGCCCTGCCTGTGTCAGGCATCAAGGGCCTTGCATTTGCAACAGACCACCAAGGTGGCGCAATTCATGCAGGGCCTTGGCAAACTCGCCTGCCTCGATCAAGGACGCCACCCGTTTGAAACTGCTGGCACCGGGGTGGTCGTGCAACAGGTGGGCGATGGGGTGGGCCAGGCTGGCCGCATTGGTGTCACTGGCAGACAGCAGGCCTTCGAGCTCGGCCCACAAAGGGCGGACCAGATTGCGCAGAGCCAGGCCCATCGGGCTGCTGGCGCTTTCTGCTGGGGCCAAGGTGGCGAGTCCGGATGCTTTGGCCGCGCGTCCCCAGCGTTCGACCACACTCAAGAGCAGGGCCGGTTCAATCGGTTTGCTCAGGTGGTCATTCATGCCGGCCTGCAGACAGGCCATCTTTTGAGCTGGCGATGCGTTGGAGGTCATGGCCACGATGGGCAGCGTGGCAAAGCGGGGGATGGCTCGGAGGCGGCGCGTGGTTTCCAGCCCATCCATCCCCGGCATTTTCCAATCCATCAAGACCAGGTCGCAGGGCATCTGCTGCAGCTTGTCCAGGGCCTGTTGCCCATCGAACGCCATGCTGACTTCAGCGCCTGCGTCGCTCAGCAAGGTTGCTGCCAGCTCTCGGTGAAGCTCGTCGTCTTCCACCAACAGAACCTGCAGCCCTGCCAGCGGTCTGGCGGGCGGCGCAATCGCTGGTCGAGACGGATCCACGGGGGTGTCGACGCTCGCGCGCCGGCAGGGGGGCAGAGCCTGGTGCAGGGCTTCCAGGACCGATCGAGGACTGACAGGCTTCTCCAGGACCGCATCGAGCCGGATGTCCTGAGCCGCCCCCAGCAAGTCTTCCCGGCTGTGCGCCGTGACCATGATGAGTGCCAACTCTGGCCCTTCCAAGGCCGACTGCCTCACGCGGCGCGCCAGCTCCAGGCCATCCATGTCAGGCATCTGCCAATCCATCATCACGACCTGATAAGGCTGCCCCTGGGTGCGGGCGTGTTGCAGTTCATGCAAGGCCTGCTCGCCGTCTGAGACGGTCCTCAGTTGCAGCCGCATCGGAGCCAAAATGCCGGCCAGTACCTCCCGGGAGCCCGCGTCATCGTCAACGATCAGGATCCGAAGGTCCTGAAGGCGAGGCAGTGGCTTGAACCCCGAGCCGTCATCTGATGCGACGCCCAGGCGGCTGGTGAAAATGAATCGAGTGCCCTGGCCAGGTTCGCTCTCCACCCACACCTGTCCCTGCATGAGTTCCACCAGGTGACGTGAGATCGCCAGCCCCAGCCCCGTACCCAAGGGGGATCGGCCCGGTGTGGGGCCGGCTGTCTGGAGCAGTGCTGAAAAAAGACCTGCAATTTGCTCGGCCGTGAGACCGAGGCTGGTATCTCGCACTTCGAAGCGCAACAAGGCCTGTGCACCGTCCTGGGCCAGGCAATCGACCCGGATGCGGATTTCCCCGTGGTCCGTGAAGCTCAGGGCGCTGCCGACCAGGTTCAGCAAAACCTGACCCAGGCGGGCCCGATCACCGATCAGCCGTGGCGGTACGTCAGGTCCGATCTCGAAGCGCAGACCCAGGCCCTTGCCGTCGGCTTCGAGCACGGTGTCGCTGGCCAGGGCATCCAGGGCCTCGGACAGCGCAAAGGTCCGGTGTTCCAGAACAAGCCCGCCACTGTCGATTCTCGAGAAATCAAGCACGTCGTTGAGCACCCTCATCAGGCTGTGGCAAGCCGTCATGACCCGCTTCAGGTGGTGCCGGGCCGGCTCAGGCAGCTCACTTCGAAGGGCCAGCCCTGTCATGCCAAGGATCACGTTCATGGGGGTGCGGACTTCGTGGCTCATGCCCGCAAGAAAATCATCGCGACTCTGGTGGGCGGCCTCGGCTGCGGCAACCGCATCCCGCAGTGCCCTTTGGGCCTGCAACTGCTCGGTGACGTCGATGCCGAAGGAAATCTCAGCCACATCACCGTCTTCCAGATGCATGGCATCCTGCGGCAAGGGCGAGCTGAAGCGCCAGATGATGCGGCGCCGCTCGCCATTGAGATGGGTGATGTCATAGGTGCGTGCCTGCACGGCGTTGCGCTGATCAGGCCCGATGTCGTCCAAGCGCAACTCGGGATTCAGTTTCGCCCGGATGGCCGCCCACTCTTGTCCCAAAACCTCCGAGCGTTCATAGCCGCTGGCCCTCGCCGCGGCATCGTTGAACAGAGTGATTCGGCCTTGCGGATCGACTCCCACCACGATGAGGTCGGCCGACTCGATGAGCTTCTCGAGCAGCTCACGGGCGTGGCGCGAGCGGAACTCGGATTTGCCCAGCGCTTCCATCTGCTGCTGAAGTGTGGCTGCCATGACATGAAGCGCCGTCAGCAATTGGCCTGGCTCATCGCGGTATCCCTTGCATTCAGGGGTGGGCCGCCAGTCACCTGCCGCCACACGCTGCGCCAGTTCGACCGCCTTCTCCAATGGGCCTGCAATGCTGCGGCGGATCAGGTGGGCCAGACCGATGGCCGCGAGCAGCGACACCACCAGCACGCCCAGCAGCCAGGTCGTTTCAGAGCTGACCCGTCGGGCCACCCATTCCTCGTCACGTGCGCTGCGGGCTTCGGCCGCCGGGATGGTCATGTCCACCGCCAGCCTGTGCTGTTCGTACAGGGTGTTGAGCTTCTCGAGCGACAGCTTGCGCGCCTGGAGGTTGTGTGAATCGAGGCTGGGCAGGTAGCTCTGCCAGACCTCCTTGAAGAACGCTTCCGCGGCCACATTCAAACTGTCGAGCATGGTGCTGGGCAGGCCCACGATCACCAGTCGCTCCTGCCAATGTTCGTATCGCTGCCGATACTGTGTCTCCAGTTGATGCAGACGCCGCACCAGATCGTCAGACGGGCTCGAATCCGCGGCCTGGTCCAGTTGAAGGCACAGCAGATACGACTCGACGATGTAGAGCGGAGGCGGCAGCAAGTCGGAGACCAAATCCTTGGATTCGCCGATGCGCTGGAATACCTGCCCACCCACCTTGATTTCCTGCAATGTTCTGAACGCCCAGAGTCCGAAAATGGAAAAACTGATCGTGAACACCGCAATCAGCAAGGACAGGCGTCGAGACAGATTCAAAGTCCGAAGCATGAGGAGATTCCGTGGTGGATGAAGGGAGATCTTGAATAACAAGCCTGGACTGGAACTCTATCGACAAAGCGGTGATGCTCTGTTCATTGACTTGATTTGTCAATCAAAGTCCAGTTCAAGGGCCCGATGAACTTCTCTCAAGCTGCTCGGGTGATGGCGCATGAATATCTCAGCGAGTTGTTGATGATTTTTGTAACAACATGCGCAATCCATCCGTCCATTTCTCAAAAATCAAGGTCATTTTCTTGAGGTGAGGATGGCGCTGCTTTTCAATCCCTGTGCAGATGTTTTGGCCGCCCAGTGAACAAAATTGAAATCATTGAATCGCAGCACTCTGGCACGGCTGCAATTGATCGGATCGGGCTGGTTCGCGCCACGCAGGCGGCAAGCATCGGCTGTGCCTGAGTCAGGGCGTCACGCCCAGTCGCTGCTGCAGCAAGGTGCTGGTCGTGGTGTATTGCAGTCGCACCGGCTGTTCCGGGTGCACCAGGGCCGCAGCGGCGAAGGCGGCCAGGGTGGCTTCGTGAAAGCCACACAGAATGAGTTTGCGTTTGCCGGGGTAGTGGTTGATGTCACCCACTGCGAACAGGCCGGGCTCGGCGGTGCTGAAGGTGGCCGGGTCGACGCTCAGCAGCTTGCGTTCCATGGCCAGACCCCAGTGAGCCAATGGGCCCAGGCGGGGAGACAGACCCAGGTAGGCCAGCAGGCTGTCCAGGGGCAGGGTGTGTTCGGTATCTTCGTCTGTCGCGACCTGCAGCCCGGTCAGGCGCTCGCCTTGAGGTGTTGCATGGGTCTGGATCCCGATGGGCTGTCCCAGTTGGACGCGCAACTGACCGCTCTGACGCAGTTGCTGCAACTGATGCAGCAAGTTCGGCTCGGCTTCGAAGGCATCCTTGCGATGGAGCAGGGTCACCTGACGGGGTGCGGGCTCCGAAGTCTGGACGGCAGAGGCCAGCGTGACGGCCGCTTGGACCGCCGAGGCATCTCCCCCCATGATCAACACTTTCTGCCCTGCGAGCAGGCCGGCATCGGGCATGGCGTTGTAATGCACCTGCCGGCCTTCGAAAGGCGCCAGTCCATCGATTCGCAGGGTGCGTGGCACAAACGCGCCGACACCGGCCGCGATGAAAACGGTGCGGGCCAGGAAACGGCGGGACGCCGTGGTCTCTGCCAGCCACCGGCCGTCAGCCTGCTTCTGCAACTGACAGATTTCCTGGCCGAAATGAAACCCAGGCGCAAAGGGGGCCAGCTGGGTCAGCAGCTGGGCCACCAACTCTCGACCGGTGCAGCGAGGGATGCCCGGGATGTCGTAGATGGGCTTGTCGGGGTAAAGCGCGAGGCACTGGCCTCCCGCCTCCGGCAGGGTGTCGACGACCTGGGCACGCAGGCCTTGCAGGCCCAGTTGAAAGACCTGAAACAGCCCCACAGGGCCCGCGCCGATCACCAAGGCATCGGTTTCGATGGGGAGGGCGGTGCTCATGAGGCTTGGGTTCGGCAGGGCGGGGCCCTGACGGATCAGCGGATCAGGTCAGCCAGCTTGCCGGGCTTGTTGTTCCAGGCATCTGCATCGGGCAGGGCCGGCTTGCGCTTGGTGATGCTCTTCCAGCCATCGGCCTGGGCCAGTTCGGCGTTGAGCTTGATGAAGGCGATTTGATCCGAAGGCGTGTCTTCTTCAGCAAAGATGGCGTTGGCCGGGCATTCTGGAATGCAGACGGCGCAGTCGATGCATTCGTCCGGGTCGATGACGAGCATGTTCGGACCTTCGCGGAAGCAGTCCACGGGGCACACATCCACGCAATCGGTGAATTTGCACTTGATGCAGTTTTCGGTAACGACGTGAGTCATGAGGG
>RXJO01000304.1 GCA_003987795.1 Curvibacter sp. | reverse complement strand
AGGCGCCAAGCCTCAAGCGCCGCATGGCCTGCTGGCTCTATGAGGGCATGCTGATGTTCGGCGTGGTCTTCATCGCCGGGTACCTGTTCAGCACCCTGAGTCAGACCCGCAACGCCATGGACAACCGACATGGGCTGCAGGCCTTCCTGTTCGTGATCTTCGGCATCTACTTCACATGGTTCTGGGCCAAGGGGCAGACCCTGGCCATGAAAACCTGGAACATTCGCGTGGTCGACCGGATCGGCCGTCCCGTCAGTCAAGCGCGAGCCCTTCTGCGCTACACCTTGAGTTGGATCTGGTTCCTGCCCGCCTTGGGCGTCTCCGCTGTCTTGGGCTTGAGCGGGGCGGAAACCGCGGTGATCATTGGCGGATGGGTGGCCATCTGGGCCATCTTGAGCCGATTCCAGCCCCAAGGCCAGTTTTGGCACGACGTGCTTGCAGGCACGCGACTGATCCATTCGCTGCCCCTGAGTCGTTGAAAGCCGACTGTCATCAGACCCGGCATCACTCAGTCGCACAATAGGCCGATGTCGTCATCACCCCGCTCATCCGATCACACCGGCACAGATCGCCACGCCGATTCGATCAACCCACAAAAAGCCCGCAGGGGCTTGAACCGGATCTGGCATGCCGCTGGTTACTCCCTGGAGGGCTTGCGCGCCGGATGGACAGAAACCGCCTTCCGACAAGAAGCCATCGCGGCCGTCGTGCTCATTCCGGCGGCTTGCTGGCTTGGACACAACTGGCTTGAAGCCGCCCTGCTTGGCGGCAGCGTGATCGCCGTGCTGGTGGTTGAATTGCTCAACACCGGCATCGAAACCGCCATGGACCGCATCGGCCCGGAATGGAATCACCTGTCCAAACGGGCCAAGGACATGGGCAGCGCCGCCGTGCTGCTCAGCCTGCTGACCTGCATCGCCATCTGGGGCGCTGCACTCTGGAAACATTTTTCATCATGACACCCTCGTTTTCGCTCGCCGTCTACTGCGGCTCCCGCATGGGACAGACCCCTGCATTCGCCGCCTGTGCGCAGGCTGTGGGCCATTGGATCGGCAGCCGTGGCGGCCAACTGGTCTACGGCGGAGGCAACAATGGGCTCATGGGCCAGGTCGCCAATGCCACGCAAGAAGCTGGCGGACGGGTTGTCGGTGTGATTCCGACCTCGCTGGTGGAGCTGGAATTTGCCAACCAGCGCTGCGATGAACTGCACATCGTGGACAACATGCATCAACGCAAGGCCATGATGGCCGAGCGAGCCAATGCCTTTCTGGCCCTTCCCGGAGGCATTGGCACTTTCGAAGAACTTTTCGAGGTCTGGACCTGGCGCCAATTGGGTTATCACAACAAGCCCATCGGCATCCTGAATCTCGACGGCTACTACGATGAGATGCTTGCGTTTCTAGGCAGCGGCGTCCGGCACGGCTTCATGAGCGAGTGGCAGATGTCCCTCATCGAAACCAGTGGCGACCTGGAGACGCTGCTCCCAAAGCTGATCGAGTCAGCCGGCTTGAGCCAGCAACGCGACGACCTGGCCCAGCGGATCTGAACCTCGCACGCCATCAGCCAAGACAATGGCCCGGGATCGCCGGGCCATTTCAATTTCAACAGACACCCGGGCTTCGCGGGCCCGGATGACCGACGGAATCAGACAGCAGATTCGTCCTGCTCGCCAGTGCGGATGCGCACCACGCGCTCCACGGCAGTGATGAAGATCTTGCCGTCGCCAATCTTGCCGGTGCGGGCCACCCGCACGATGGCGTCCACACAGCGATCGACGTCATCGCCCTTGACGACCACTTCGATCTTCACCTTCGGCAAGAAGTCGACCACGTACTCGGCGCCACGATAGAGCTCGGTATGGCCCTTCTGCCGTCCAAAGCCTTTCACCTCGGTCACGGTCAGGCCAGTCACGCCGCACTCGGCCAAGGCTTCGCGCACTTCTTCCAGCTTGAAAGGTTTGATGATGGCTGTGATTTGTTTCATGGGTTCTCCTGTGTTCATGTTCTAGAGTTGGATGGCCGACGCTGGCCCGATCAGCAACGGGTCAGGCCCTGAAATGACTGGTGATAGGGTAACGCCAATCCTTGCCGAAACTGCGGTGCGTCACCCGAATGCCCACCGGCGATTGGCGACGCTTGTATTCATTGATCTTGATCAGGCGAGTCACACGCTCGACATCGGCTCGCTCGAACCCCGCGGCCACCAGGCTGTCGATCGATTCATCGTTTTCCATGTAGCGCTCGATGATCGCGTCAAGCACCTCATAGGGCGGCAGGCTGTCCTGGTCCTTCTGATCAGGCCGCAATTCGGCACTCGGAGGACGGGTGATGATGCGCTCGGGAATCGGCTCCTGCCCCGTTCCGTAGGGATCGTTCGCATTGCGCCAGCGCGCCAACTCAAAGACCAGGGTCTTGGCCACATCCTTGATCACCGCAAAGCCGCCGGCCATGTCGCCATACAAGGTGCAATAGCCAGTGGCCATCTCACTCTTGTTGCCGGTGGTCAACACGATGGAGCCAAACTTGTTGGAAAGCGCCATCAACAAGGTGCCCCGGATGCGAGCCTGGATGTTCTCTTCGGTGGTGTCCTCGGCCAGACCGGCGAACTCCGTGCGCAAGGAGGCCTTGAATGCCTCGAACTCGGGCACGATCGAGATCTCGTCGTAACGAACGCCCAGCCGTTTGGCCATGTCGCGCGCGTCGATCCAGGAGATGTCGGCGGTATAGGGCGAGGGCATCATCACCGCCCTCACCTTGTCAGGCCCCAGGGCATCGACGGCAATCGCCAGCACCAAGGCCGAATCGATGCCCCCGGACAGACCGAGCAACACGCCTGGAAAGCGATTCTTGCCGATGTAGTCACGCACCCCAGTGACCAGTGCCTCCCAGAGCTCCTCCAGATCGGACGGCATGGGCGCCAGTGGAGCGGCAGATGCCTTCCATCCCAGACCCTCCGCATCGCGCTGCAGCGTCCAGGTCGGCAGGCTCTCGCGGAAGCTCGGCGCCTGGGCCATGCGCGAGCCATCGGCCTGCAAGGCAAAGGACGAACCATCGAACACGACCTCATCCTGGCCGCCCACCAGGTGCGCATAGACCAGTGGGAGCTTCACCGCACGCGCACACTCCGCCATGCGGGCCATGCGCTCAACCGACTTGCCGACGTGAAAAGGTGAGGCGTTGATGACGGCCAGGACCTCGGCCCCAGCCTCCCGGCTGCTACGGGCGGGTGCGTCAAACCAGGCATCCTCGCAGATGAGCAAGCCCACACGCACCCCTTGCACCTCAAAGACACAGGGCCGATCACCCGGGGTGAAATAGCGCCGCTCGTCGAACACCTGGTAGTTGGGCAGTTCGCGCTTGGCATAGGTGGCCAAGACCTGACCCTCGCTGAGCACGCTGGCGGCATTGAAACGATGCGAAACAGAGACCGAGCGAGCACGCTCATGATCGCCAGCCGGGTGGCCGACCACCACACACAAGCCCTTTAACCCGGCCAACGCCTCAGCCACTTGTTTCACGGCATCATCGCAGGCAGCCATGAAGGCCGGACGCAGGTAGAGATCTTCTGCCGCGTAACCGCAGATGGACAGCTCGGGCGTCAGTACCAGCCGAGCCCCTTCCGCATAGGCCTGCCGGGCTGCATCGATGATCTTGCGCGCATTGCCGGGCATGTCACCGACGACGAAATTGAGCTGAACGACGCAGATTTGAAGAGTCATGAGAACAAAGGTGGCGGTGATGGCAGAGCGTGACAAACAGACCAGCAGCCAAGGGCTTGAGGCGGCACCCAGCGCCTGTGGCGCCGTGCCTGCGGATGAAGAGGATTATCTCATCCGGGTCATGGCCTCGCTGAAGGACATGCCACATGCCCCTTGGAACGAACTGCTGGCCGAACAGACCCACCCCACCCCCTTCCTGCGCCACGAATACCTGCTCGCGATGGAGCTCAGCGGCAGTGCCTTGCCCCGCACGGGGTGGACCCCACAGGTGGTCAGCCTGTGGCAGGGCTCGACACTGCGGGCGGCCTGTGTGCTCTACCTCAAGACACACTCCTACGGGGAATATGTCTTCGACTGGGCCTGGGCCAATGCCTACCAGCAGCACGGCCTGGCCTACTACCCCAAGGCGGTGCTGGCTGTGCCGTTCACGCCGGTGCCCGGGACGCGTTTGCTGGCCAGCAGTGTCGAGTGGCGAGCGCGGCTTCTTGAGGCCGTGTTGAGCCATTGTCGGCAATTGGGCCTGTCCTCTTTGCACCTGCTCTTTGGCAGTCAGCAGGACATGCAGGCGTGTCAAGCGATGGGCCTGATGACTCGGCACACCCTGCAGTTCCACTGGTCGAACCAGGCCTACGCAGACTTCGACCATTTCCTCTCTCAGCTCAGTCAGGAGAAGCGGAAAAAAATACGACAGGAGCGACGCAAGGTGCTGTCAGAAGGGGTGACCTTCAGGTCCATGCGTGGCAATGCCATCACACAAGATGACTGGGCATTTTTTTACCGCTGTTACGAGCGTACCTACCTGGAGCACGGCAACCCGCCCTACCTGACGCCGCAATTCTTCGAGATGCAGGCGGCGCACCAGCCTGAAAGCTGGCTGTTGTTCATCGCAGAACGGCGTGGAAGCCCCATGGCCTCCAGCCTCATTGCGCTGCAGGATGAGGGGCCGGGGAAGCGGACAGCCTATGGACGCTACTGGGGCGCCCTCGAAAGAGTTGACTGCCTCCATTTCGAGGCTTGCTACTACCAGCCGCTGCAATGGTGCATCGAACAGGGCTTCGACTGCTTCGAAGGCGGGGCCCAGGGCGAGCACAAAATGGCGCGCGCCCTGTTGCCCGTCGACACCCCGAGCGCCCACTGGCTGGCCCATCCGGCTTTCGCGGAAGCCGTGCAGGATTTCCTCATCCGTGAAGGCGCCGGCATGGAAAACTACCTGCAGGATCTACAGAGCCACAGCCCTTTCAAGACACCCTCATGAGGCCTGTGCGACCTGGTCAGAAGGTTTCCCAGTCATCCTCCGAGCCAGCTTTGGCAGGCGCAGCCGCCTTGCCCGACGCGGGTGCTGCGAGGCTCGGCGCTGCGGCGGCTGGTTTGCTTTGAGACACGGCCGGCTTGGGTTTGGAGGCCAGCGTCGGCCTTGGTGCCACGGCAGCCGGGCTGGCTGCCTGTCGTACCGGAGCCGCCAAGGCTTGCCCGCCCATCGAGGCCCCACCGACAGAACCGTCGCCCGCCAGCTTGAAGACAGCCACGGCACGAACCAGTTCCTGCGCTTGGTTGGTCAAGGCGCCGGCCGCCGCAGCCGACTGCTCTACCAGCGCAGCATTTTGCTGAGTGGCCTGATCCATCTGGGTCACGGCTTCGCTGACCTGCGACACGCCCGCACTCTGCTCAGAACTGGCAGCGCTGATCTCACCCATGATGTCCGTCACCCGACGGATCGAACCCACCACCTCGCTCATGGTGGTACCGGCACGATCGACCAGGGCGGTGCCCTGCTCGACCCGCTCGACGCTGGCATTGATCAGGCTCTTGATCTCCTTGGCGGCTTCAGCACTGCGCTGCGCCAGACTGCGGACCTCACCGGCCACCACCGCAAAGCCACGCCCCTGCTCACCCGCACGGGCAGCCTCGACCGCCGCGTTGAGTGCCAGGATGTTGGTCTGGAAAGCGATCCCGTCAATCACACCGATGATGTCAGAGATCTTGCGCGAGCTCTCGTTGATGCCCTTCATCGTGTCGACCACTTCGGCCACCACCTCGCCGCCCTGAGTGGCCACAGTGGACGCGTTCATGGCCAGCTGATTGGCCGCACGGGCGTTGTCGGCATTCTGACGCACGGTGGAACCCAGCTCCTCCATGGAGGCCGCGGTTTCCTCCAATGCTGAAGCCTGCTGTTCGGTCCGAGCCGAAAGATCATTGTTGCCCTGAGCGATCTCCATGCTTGCGGTGGCCACGCCATCCGCGCCACGCCGCACGCCCGAAACCACTCGGGACAGGGAGTCACGCATGTCCTCGAGCGCGTGCAGCAAATCACCCACCTCGTCACGGCCCTTGGCCTGGATGACAAAGGCGAGATTGCCGGAAGAGATCTGTTTGGCTGCCTCAACCGCCTCAGCCAGAGGCGCTGTGATCAGGCGGGTGATCACCCAACCCAGCACCGAAGCCGCCACAACGACAAAGACCAACACGGCGATCAGCAAGGTGCGAGAGGCCGAAAACGAAGCCTCAGCATCGGTGCTGGCGCTGCGGGCCCCTTCCCCATTGAGCTGGGCCAGCTTGTCGACGGCCTCGATCATCGCCAGGAAAGCGGTTTCCGACTCTCCCTCGAAATACTGGACCGTCGCGGCCATGTTGCCCGCATTCGCAAAATTGCTCAGCCGCGTCTGGGTGGCCCAGAAAGCGTCGCGTTGCGCCTTGTACTGGTTGAACAACTCTGTCTCGCGCCCCGGCGTGACCATGGTGGCGTAGCGAGACTCATGCTTGAGGAACAAGGCCTTCAACTCGGAGGCATTCTTGGTCTGGACCTCCAGATCATGAGGCGAGGAGGCCGAAGCCATGCGCCCTTCGGCCCGCCGCATGCGGTTGAGCGCGATGCGCATGTCACCCAAGGATTCGATGCTGGGCAGCCAGTTGCCGGCGATCTCTTGGGTGTTGGCGTTGATGTGTGACAACTGGGTCAACGCCACAGCGCCCAGCAACAGGGTGCTGAGCACCAGCACGAAAAACGCGGCACCCAGCTTGTAACCGATTCGCCAATTGTTGAAACCCATACTTTCCTCACGTGGTCAAGTGATCAAAACCAGATCGCCTCCACCTACGATCCCTGTCTGTTTGTAAATTTTTATCAATTCAGACCAGCAGATTTTCCGCCAAACGAACGGGTCCGAACTTCATCAACACGGCTTTTTTGTCCCCGGAAACCCCTATGAGTCAAGCCGATGCGACGCATGGGTTCCCGCCAACAAAAAATGCCCGTCACGAGAGGTGACGGGCATTCGTTGACAGCGGCCAGAGGCGACCGCCGACTTGAGCGTCAAAAAAGGCTCAGGCCTGCTTGGCGTAATTGGCGATGCCGTCCAGGATTTCCTGCTTCGCGGCGTCGACGCCTTCCCAACCAAGCACCTTGACCCACTTGCCGGGCTCCAGATCTTTGTAGTGCTCGAAGAAGTGGGCAATCTGCTTCAGACGCAGGGGATTGATGTCTTCGGGCTTTTGCCAGTGGGTGTAGATCGGCAGGATCTTGTCGGTGGGCACAGCCAGCACCTTGCCATCCACACCACCTTCGTCTTCCATCTTCAGGATGCCGATCGGGCGGCAGGTCACGACCACGCCCGGAATCAGCGGGAAGGGGGTGATCACCAGCACGTCCACCGGATCGCCATCACCACTGATGGTCTGCGGCACGTAGCCGTAGTTGGTCGGGTAGTGCATGGCGGTGCCCATGAAGCGGTCCACGAAGATCGCGCCAGACTCTTTGTCCACTTCGTACTTGATCGGATCCGCATTCATCGGGATTTCGATGATCACGTTGAATGCGTCAGGGGCCTTGTCGCCTGGTTTGACTTTGTCGAGAGCCATGTTGTTTCGGTCTTGGTTAGGGTTGATCGAACGGATCGGGCCGTTGGCCGGCCGGATTAGGACCGATTTTACTTTCGCGAGCCTTGCGTGATGCGGCGCAGCAGACGTTTTTCGGTTTCCGCCGTATATTGAAGCGTTGGCCAATCGCTGCCCCAGGGTGCCGCGAGGAAGCAACGCAGCGGAGACACTCCCGGTGCGTTGTGTCTCCTCCAAGCGTATTCACCAAGGAGAACAGCATGACAAACCATCCTGCGCTGATCCTGGCGCTGGCCTGCGGTGCCATCGCCGTGGCCTACGGTTTCTGGGCCCGAAGCTGGATTCTGTCCAAAGATGCCGGCAACGCGCGCATGCAGGAAATCGCCGCCGCCATCCAGTCGGGTGCTGCCGCCTACCTGGCCCGCCAATACAAGACCATCGCGTTGGTCGGGCTGATCCTGGCCGTGCTCATCGGCGTGTTCCTGGACCCTGCCTCGGCCATCGGTTTCGTGATCGGTGCCGTGTTGTCCGGGGCCTGCGGCTTCATCGGCATGAACATCTCCGTGCGCGCCAATGTCCGGACGGCACAGGCCGCCACGCAGGGC
Source organism: Curvibacter sp. (assembly GCA_003987795.1). Taxonomy (GTDB): domain Bacteria; phylum Pseudomonadota; class Gammaproteobacteria; order Burkholderiales; family Burkholderiaceae_C; genus Curvibacter. The sequence goes on along the minus strand of RXJO01000304.1, from coordinate 4,173 downwards.
ATCGGCCCGGCACTGGATGTGGCCTTCCGAGGAGGGGCCATCACCGGGATGCTGGTGGTGGGCCTGGGCCTGCTTGGCGTGAGCAGCTTCTACCTGTACCTGCTCGCTGGCGCCCCACCAGAGACCCCACTGGCCACTCAACTCAACCCGCTGATCGGCTTCGCTTTCGGCTCATCGCTGATCTCGATCTTTGCCCGCCTGGGCGGAGGCATCTTCACCAAGGGCGCCGATGTCGGCGCCGATCTGGTCGGCAAGGTGGAGGCAGGCATCCCCGAAGATGATCCGCGCAATCCGGCCGTGATCGCAGACAACGTCGGCGACAACGTCGGCGACTGCGCCGGCATGGCCGCCGATCTGTTCGAAACCTATGCGGTCACCCTGATTGCCACCATGATGCTGGGCGCCCTGATGGTGTCACACGGCACCGTCAATGCAGTGCTCTATCCGCTGGCGCTGGGGGCCGTCTCCATCATCGCTTCGATCATTGGCTGCTTCTTCGTGAAGGCCTCACCCGGTATGAAGAACGTGATGCCCGCTCTGTACAAAGGTCTAGCCGTGGCCGGTGTGCTGTCACTGGCGGCTTTTTATGGCGTCACCACCTGGCTCGTGGCCGACGATGCGATCACGGCCACGGGCAGCCAGATGCGCCTCTTCGGCGCCTGCGCCGTCGGTCTGGTGCTGACCGCCGCGCTGGTCTGGATCACCGAGTTCTATACCGGCACGCAATATCCGCCCGTGCAGCATGTTGCCCAGGCCTCCACCACCGGGCATGCCACCAACATCATCGCGGGCATTGGCGTCTCCATGCGCTCCACCGCCTGGCCGGTGATCTTCGTGTGTGCAGCCATCCTGGCAGCGTATGCGCTGGCCGGCCTGTTCGGCATCGCCGTGGCGGCCACCTCGATGCTCAGCATGGCAGGCATCGTGGTGGCCCTGGACGCCTACGGCCCCGTGACCGACAACGCGGGCGGCATCGCCGAAATGGCCGAACTGCCCTCTTCTGTCCGTGACGTCACCGACCCACTTGATGCCGTGGGCAACACCACCAAGGCGGTCACCAAGGGCTATGCGATCGGCTCGGCCGGGCTGGCCTCGTTGGTGCTGTTCGCCGACTACACCCACAAGCTTCAAAGCTTCGGCCAGAACATCAGTTTCGATCTGTCTGACCCATTGGTGATCGTGGGCCTTTTCATCGGCGGCATGATCCCCTACCTGTTCGGCGCCATGGCCATGGAGGCGGTGGGCCGGGCCGCCGGCGCCGTGGTTGAGGAGGTCCGACGCCAGTTCCGCGAGATCAAAGGCATCATGGATGGCTCAGGCCGCCCCGAATACGGGCGCGCCGTCGACATGCTGACCACAGCCGCCATCCGCGAAATGATGATCCCGTCCTTGCTACCCGTGGTCACCCCCGTGTTGGTCGGCTTGATCCTGGGCCCCAAGGCCTTGGGTGGTCTGCTCATGGGGACCATCGTGACCGGCCTGTTCGTGGCCATTTCGATGTGCACAGGTGGAGGCGCCTGGGACAACGCCAAGAAATACATCGAAGATGGCCACCACGGCGGCAAGGGATCGGAGGCGCACAAGGCGGCCGTCACCGGTGACACCGTTGGCGACCCCTACAAGGACACGGCAGGCCCCGCCGTCAATCCGCTGATCAAGATCATCAACATCGTGGCCCTGCTGATCGTGCCCTTGGTGGTTCGTCTGCACAGCTAAAGCCCAGACGGCGGCCCACCGAATGCCCCAGCTTTTCCATCCAGGTACAGAATGACATTCAAGAGAGTTTGGATTCTTGCATCAAAGAGATCAAATCACCCCCAAACTCAGGCTACAATCACGGCAGTCGGAGCGTAGCGCAGCCTGGTAGCGCATCTGCTTTGGGAGCAGAGGGTCGCGAGTTCGAATCCCGCCGCTCCGACCATTGGCTTGTACAAAGGCCGCCAACTGGAAACAGTCGGCGGCCTTTTTCATTGGGAAATCAGGCGCTTACAGTGCAAGATCGTACAAAGACCGACATTGACAGCCACCCCCACCCGGGGGAACATCCGGGGGAACAAATCGCGTTTTTCCCCATGGCGGGGGAACGCAGCAGTAATCCTGTTCCCCCATGCTCACCGATCCCCATTGCAAAAACGCCACCTGCCCTGCCGACAAAGCCCGGGTTCGACTGGCTGACTCGGGCGGCCTGTACCTGGAAGTCACCCCCAACGGCGCCAAGCGCTGGTTCTGGAAATACCGCAAGGACGGCAAAGAGGGGCGCTTGGCCCTAGGCAGCTACCCTGCTGTCAGCCTGACCGCAGCTCGCCGAGGACGTGATGCTGCCCGCTTGCAGAAAGCCGAGGGCATCGACCCCGTGCAAGCACGCAAGGTGGAGAAGGCCAAGGCCTTGATTCCTGCCAATGAGACGCTTGAGGGCACGGCCAAGGAATGGCTGGAGCTGAATCGGTCGAACTGGAGCGAAACCCACTACGTCCGGGAAAAGCGCAATGTTGAAAAGGATCTGATTCCCTTCCTGGGCCGCCGGCCAATCGGCGCCATTGAACCCATTGAACTACTGGGAGTAATCCGCCGGGTTGAGGAGCGCGGTGCCCTGGATGTGGCCCGCCGGGTCCGATTCACTGCAGGGGGCATCTGGGCCTATGCAGTGGCCACTGGCCGGGCCAGCCGCGACATCAGCCAGGACATCAAAAAGGCCCTCAAGCCAAGGATCAAAGAGAACTACGCCGCCATCATTGATCCCGAGGGCCTGGCCCAACTGCTCCGGGCCAGTGCGGCCTACAAGGGCGGGCCGATCGTGCGGGCCGCCCTGAAGATTGCCCCGATCCTGTTTCAGCGCCCCGGCAACCTGCGCACCATGAAGTGGGTGGACCTCGATCTTGAAAAAGCGATCTGGTCCATCCCGTCCGAAGACATGAAGCGCACGAAGGCACAGAAGATCAACGGTCAAGACCACGTTGTCCCCCTGCCCCGCCAGGTCGTGGCAATCCTGAGGGACCTTCACCAGCTCACCGGCCGCGGCCCTTACGTCTTCCCGGGGATGCGCGATCACGAAAAGCCGCTCTCAGATGCTGCAATCCGGGCAGCCCTGGACGCCCTTGGCTACAAGGGAATCCACACTTGGCACGGCTACCGCGCCACAGGCCGCACGATCCTCAGACAGGTGCTGAAGTACCCCGCTGACGTGATCGAGGCGCAGTTGGCCCACAAAGGTCAGATCACCCACGGCGGTGCCTACGACCGGGCAACTTTCTTAGACGAGCGAGCCGGCATGCTGCAGGTCTGGACCGATTACCTTGACGGACTGGTGTCCGGTACTGGCGTGGATCGCTCTAGTTAGCCACATACGGCTTTCGTGCCAAGGATGGAAGCATTACGGCATCCCAGCAAGTGGGACCAAGCAAATGCATAAACCATCAATGGAACGCAAGTGATGAGACCTGTAACCATCTTGAGAATGCCGGCTGTACGCCAGAAGTCTGGGTATGCAAGCGCGACATCTGTCTACAACCTCGTGAGAAATGGCACCTTTACTCGGCCGGTTCAGATTGGCCCCAAAACTGTCGGGTGGCCCGAACACGAGGTGGATGCCATCAATGCCGCCAGAGTCGGCGGCTTCGGGGAAGATCAACTGAAAGATCTAGTGACGAAGCTGCACGCGCAGCGCTCGGAACTGCTCGCCGCCGTTTTGGCCTGAGTGAAGGCTCAAGCAATGTTGTTCAACACGAGCGCAGGAGTGCTCCTTAAAAAGGAGTGCTGCCATGCAGCCAGAAATAAAGAAAAAGGCCCCGGACGGTGGTACGCCCAAGGCCCTCAATGAAAATTTACTTGTCAAGCCGGATGTTAGCTCAAAGGACTTCGTAGCGGAAGTCGCTCCCAATGAGCTGGTTTGCCTCAATGATGGGCAACTGATTACCGACTCGATCAAAATTGCCGACGTCCACGGCAAACGCCATGACGATGTGCTGCGCCTGATCAGGCGCCGCATCGTGGAAGCTGGTGAATGGGGTGTCCGTAACTTTGCGGAGACCCAGGGAGTTAATCCCCAGAACGGGCAGTCATACCCGGTCTTCACAATGACCAAGGACGGCTATCAGTTCGTGGTCGGCAAAATGACCGGCAAAAAAGCCGTCCAGCACCAAATCGCCTTCATCGAGGCTTTCAACTCGGTGGCCC
>RXJO01000039.1:9931-12471 GCA_003987795.1 Curvibacter sp. | reverse complement strand
AGCGTGGTGCATGCCCTGGGCATCGGTGACAAGAAGAGCAAGGGCATGAACTGCTTTGCCCACGAGGGCCTGGTGCGCCGCGTCATCGGCGGCCACTGGGTGTGGTCCCCGGCCATGCAGCAGCTGGCACTCGACAACAAGATCGAGGCCTACATCCTGCCCGGCGGGGTGTCGAGCCAACTGATGCGCGAGATCGGTGCCGGCCGCCCGGGCCTGCTCACCCATGTGGGCCTGGGCACGGTCTGCGATCCGCGCCAGGGCGGCGGCCGCATGAACGAACGCGCCTGTGACGATCTGGCCGAGGTGCTCCAGCTCGACGGCCGCGAGTACCTGCGCTACAAACCCTTCCCGATCCACATCGCCCTGGTGCGCGCGAGCGCGGCCGACGAAGACGGCAACATCAGCTTCGAGCACGAGGCGGCCAACCTCGATGCCCAGTCGCTGGCGCTGGCCGCCCGCAACAGCGGTGGCAAGGTGATTGTGCAGGTCAAGGAGCGCCTGCCACGCGGTGCCCTCAAGGCGCGCGAGGTCCGCATCCCCGCCGCCTGGGTGGACGCCATCGTGGTCGACCCCGAGCAAAGGGCGAGCTACGACATCCCGTTCGATCCTGCCCTGAGCGGGGAGTTGACGGGTGCAGCCCGCCGCGCCAGCGAGGCGGCTGACCACCAGGCCGAACAGGCCGCCGCGGCCCAGGCCTTCGGCGAGCGCCAGGCCGTGGCCCGGCGGGCGGCCGAGGAGCTGTTCAACACCGGCAAGCCGCGACCTGTGGTCAATTTCGGTGTCGGCGTGCCCGATGCGGTGGCCAAGCTGATCGCGGCACGCGGTGAACACCACCGCCTGTACCAGACCATCGAACACGGCACCTATGGCGGCACCCTGCTCGATGGCGTGTTGTTCGGCTATGCCCGCAATGCCAGCGCCATGCTCGATGCGGCCACGCAGTTCGACTTCTATGCGGGCGGTGGGCTGGACATTGCCTTCCTGGGCCTGGGTGAGCTCGATGCCCTGGGCAACGTCAACGTGTCGCGCCTGGGGGGGCTCACGGTCGGACCCGGTGGCTTCATCGACATTGCCCAGAATGCACGCAAGGTGGTGTTCTGCGGCACCTTTGCCGCCAAGGGCGTGAAGTTGCAGACTGGCGATGGTCAGATGCGCGTGTTGCAACAGGGCAGCGTGCGCAAGCTGGTGCGCCAGGTTGATCAGATCACCTTCAGTGGGCCGCAAAGCCTGGTGCGTGGCCAGCAGGTGCTCTACCTCACCGAGCGCGCCAGCTTCAGGCTCACGCCGCAGGGGCTGGAGCTGTTCGAACTGGCCCCCGGCATCGACCTGCAGCGCGATGTGCTCGAACAGATGGACTTCCGCCCCCTGATTGCCCGCGAGCTGGGCACGATGGCGCCGGCGTATTTCCTTGAGTCCAAAGTGCCCGCGCTTGAGGCATGATTCAGCCCATGGCGGCACTCCAGTGGGTGCCGCCCCGTCAACCCTGAATGCCGTACCGCCATGTCCACTGCGCCCGCCGCTTCCAAAGACAACGCTGAATCCAGCGACATCATCGACAGCCTGGGCCGGGGCTTGCGCGTCATCGAGGCTTTTGACGATGCGCACCCGCGGCTGAGTTCGTCCGAGGTGGCCGCCCGCTCAGGCATCACCCGCACGGCAGCACGCCGCTACCTGCTCAGCCTGGTGCATTTCGGCTATGCCGACACCGATGGCAAGCGTTTCTGGCTCATGCCGCGCATCTTGCGCCTGGGTCAGAGCTACCTCGATTCGGCACGCTTGCCGCGTCTGGTCCAGCCCTTCTTGCAGCGACTTTCGGCCGACTGCGGTGAGACCTTCAACTTCAGCGTGCTTGACGGCCACGAGGTGGTCTATGTGGCGCGCAGTGCCAGCAACCGCATGGAGTCCATCGGTTTCGCGGTGAGTGCGCGGGTGCCGGCTCATCTGGTGACGCCGGGCATTGCCATGTTGTCCACCTTCACCCAGCCGGCGCTGGAGGCCTGGGCCGCTGTGCACGAGTTCAATGCCTTCACCCAGAACAGCGCGGCCAATGCCCAGCAGTTTCTCCAGACCGTGGCCGCCGCCCGACACCAGGGCTACTGGACCAGCGAGGGTCTGCTGACCCTGGGCCTGCGCGGCATCGCCATGCCCGTGAAAGACCGCAAGGGTGAATGCCGAGGCGCCATCGGCTCGACCATGCCGGCCCAGCCGTACACCCACGACGAGATGGTTCAGCGCTTTCTGCCGCGCCTGACCGAGGTGGCCAATGTGCTGCGGGATCTGGTGTGAGCGCTATTGCGCTGCGGGGCATTGACGCCCTGATCTTCGATTGCGACGGAACGCTGGTCGACAGCGAGGAGCCGGGTCTTGAAGTGCTGCATGCGTTGGCTCTCGAAGAGGGGGTGGTGCTCAGCCTCGCGCAAGCGCGACAGCGCTTTCGGGGCGTGCGCATGGCCGAGTGCGTGGCCTGGATTGCAGCTCAGTGCCCAGATCGCCCGGCCAGGTTCTAGGCCGATTTCATCGCCCGTGTGCGGCGCCAGACC
>RXJO01000039.1:0-9881 GCA_003987795.1 Curvibacter sp. | reverse complement strand
AGCCATGCCAGGTGCGCGCGCGCTGCTCGGCACCTTGTGCGACCGCGGCATGCCGATCGCCGTGGCCACCAACGGGCCACGTGAAAAAGTCGAACTCTCACTGGGGCTGACCGGCCTGCGTGAGCCCTTTGGCATCCATGTCTACTGTGCCTACGAGGTCGGCAGCTTCAAACCCGAGCCTGGCCTGTTCCTGCATGCAGCCAGCGCCTTGGGGGTCGTGCCCGAGCGCTGTGCTGTGGTGGAGGACAGCCTGCCGGGCCTGCAGGCTGCGCTGGCGGCCGGCATGCGGGCCTGCTCGCTGCACCCCCGCTCCGGCTTGCCTGGAGCCTTGATTCCCCACCTGCATTTCATCGATCGGCTCAGCGATCTGCTGGCCTGAATCAGGCCACCCGCCGCAGGGCCTGGCGCACGGGGCCCAGGTCGGCTGCCAGCGCGTCGGCCATCGCCGCAAAGCCGAAGAAGCGCAGGTACTCTGGCACCTGCTGGGTCAGCATCTCGAAGCCGGGGTGCACGGTGATGCCGCGTTGTTCGCAGGCCTTTTGCAGCGGTGTAGCGTCCGGCTTCATCAGGATGTCGACCACCGCCGCATGGGGCGCCAGGGCGCTCACATCGAAGGGCAGCGGATCGTCGCGCTTCAGGCCCAGCGAGGTGCAGTGCACCACCAGATCGAAGCCGCCGGCATCGGGGCTGGCCATGGCCTGCACCGGCGTGGTTGCGCCATCGGCCAGGCGGGTGGCAATCCGCTGGGTTTGGGCCGGGTCGCGGTCCCACAGGGCCAGCAGGCCCAGGCTGCGCTCGGCCAGCGAGGTGGCCACCGCCGTGCCCGCACCGCCCAAGCCCAGCACCAGAACCCGGCGGCCCTCCGGGGCCAGCCCGAAATGATCCAGTGACTTGGACAGGCCCAGCCCGTCGAACAACGCGCCCCGCAGGCTGCCGTCCGGATCGCGGCGCAGCGCGTTCACGGCACCTGCCCGCCGCCCCAGGCGATCCACGTGTTGTGACAGGGCCAGCGCCGGAGTCTTGTGCGGGATCGTGAGCCACAGACCCGGCACGTTGGCGGCTGACAGGGCGCCGCGCACAAAGCCTTCGAAGCGTTCGGGCGCCACCTCGGCGGGCAGCAGCACGGCATTCACGCCATGCGCCTGGAACAAGGGGTTGAACACCTCGGGGGCGCGCACCTGGGTGACTGGGTGACCGAGCACGAAGAAGACCTGGGTGTGTCCGTCGATGAGCATGCGAAGAGGGCGCTGTCGCCAGCGCTTCGTTGAACAAGGCTCGCACGATAAAGGCTGGATGGCCTGGCTTCCAGCGGGCCGCATGTGGAGTGGGCGCTCAGCGCGCAGGGCGTCCGGCCAGGCTGCCATCACAGGGTTTTTCCTTTGACTGGCAAGGACTTGCCGTGGAGAGGGTGTTGTTTGCAGGAGGCGAGCAACGCTAGGGATATCCCCCGGATCGGGTGCTCGGCGCTCGACTTGCGCGCTGTGCGCACAAGGCGGCTCGGGCTGCGTTGAATCTGCCGGGTGCGATGCCTAGCATTCAGGCATCCAAGGTGCCGGGTGGGGTGCCGTGCCTTCGCGAGGGGGCGATGCCCCACGGATCTTTGCCCTGCAGCTGCCACTGCAGGTGATTGAGCACGACGCCTGGATACCTGTTCCCCCGGGCTGCCGACGGCCGCAGCCCGGGACCCCTGCAAAGGAGCGCCGGCCCGAGGGTCGGCGCTGTTTTGTTCACCCGGCACGCAAACGGGTGATGAGTCTGAGCAACGCACCGATTGAAACGCACAAGCCCATCAAAACAAAGTCACCAGGAGCACTCCGTGAAGAAGACAAACCCCATCATCGCCGCCGTCTTGGCCCTTGGCCTGGCCGGTGCCGCCCAGGCCCAATCCAGCCTGACCATCTACGGCAGCATCGACCAATACTTCAACCACATGACCAGCAGCAGTGGTGCCAAGCTGAACACGCTGCAAGATGGCAAGGACCTGCGCAGCCGACTGGGCTTCCGAGGCGTGGAAGATCTGGGGGGCGGTCTGTCGGCCAAGTTCCAGCTTGAAATGGGCATTGCCGCCGTCACCGGCGCGACCGCCGACGCCAGCCGCGCCTTCGACCGTCAGAGCTGGGTCGGCCTGGCCGACAGCACGCTGGGTGAGATCCGCATCGGTCGCCAGAACACGGCCATCTTCTACCGTGGCGACTACATCGACTACACCTCGCGCACCCTGGGCTCGATCGTCAACAATTTTGGCGTGCCCTCGCGTTTCGACAATGATGTGGCCTACATCTCGCCGCGTTGGGCCGGCCTGCAACTCGAAGGGCATTTCGCTCAGCAACAGGCCAGCACCACCACGGCGCAGGTCAGCACCCCCATCACCCAGTTGGCCGCCGACTACCTGAACGGCCCGTTCCGCGTGGGCTATGCCGGCCTGCAGGCCAAGGCCCCTCAGAACGCAGCGATCAACGCCAATGTGTTCTATCACAACCTGTATGCCAACTACGATTACGGCAAGGGCAAGGTCTACGCGGTGTACATCAAGTCGAACAACATCGCTTCGAGCGCCAACGGCAACAATGCCGCCCAGGTGCTGGGCAATGTGGGCGGTGCTGTCAGCTGGACCAGTGCCAGCGTGAACCGCACGTTCGACGTGTTCCAGGTCTCGGCCGACTACAACGTGAACCCGCAACTGCGCGTGGGCGCCCTGTACGGCCGCATCAGCGACAAGTCGGGCGCCGGCCAGAACGCCAATGGCGGCTCGATCGGTGCGTATTACGCCTTGTCCAAGCGCACCACGCTGTCGGCCTTGTGGGAAACCATGCGCAACGACACCAATGCCGGCTTCCGTCCCTCGGGCTCGGCTGGTCTGGCCCCCAACTTCGCGGGCACCGACGTGAACGGCCGCACCATCAGCGGCTTCCAGTTGGGCATCGTGCACCGTTTCTGATGAAGGCCCTTTGGGCTTGATGGCCTGGGGTGCTGCCCCAGGCTTTTTCGTTTCACCCTTGATTGATCCTCGCCTGACTCCGATGCGCCGTTCCATTGCCACCGTCTCCCTCAGCGGCACTCTGCGTGAAAAGCTGGAGGCCATTGCCGCGGCCCGCTTTGACGGCTTCGAGCTGTTCGAGAACGACTTCATCCACTTCAATGGCTCAGCCCGTGATCTGGGGCGCATGGCACAGGACCTGGGGCTGGGCATCGATCTGTTTCAGCCTTTCCGCGATTTCGAGGCCATGCCCGAGCCGCTGTTCCGCAAGAGCCTGGACCGCGCCGAGCGCAAGTTCGATCTGATGCAGGAGATGGGAGCCCAGCTGATGCTGTGCTGTTCCAACACCTCGCCGGCCGTCATCGACGACCCGGATCTGGCGGCAGCCCAGTTGTACGAATTGGCCGAGCGGGCGGCCCGGCGGAACCTGCGTGTGGGCTTCGAAGCCCTGGCCTGGGGCCGCGTCACGAACCTGTATGGCCAGGCCTGGGAGATCGTGCGCCGGGCCAATCACCCGCATCTGGGTCTGATCCTGGACAGCTTCCACACCTTGTCGCTGCGCGACGATCCGGCGGCGATTGCCGATATCCCGGGCGACAAGATCTTCTTCCTGCAGATGGCCGATGCCCCCTGGATGCAGCTCGATGTGCTGCACTGGGCTCGCCACCACCGTAACTTTCCGGGCCAGGGCCAGTTGCCTGTGGTGCCCTTTTTGCAGCGTGTCCTCGAGGCCGGCTACAGCGGTCCGCTCTCGCTGGAGATCTTCAACGACGTGTTCCGTGGCACGCCCAACCGCCGCATTGCAGTGGATGCCATGCGCTCGCTGCTGTACCTGGAGAGCGAGGTGCGCAAGCAACGTGAGGAGGCCGTGCCGACCGGCCCCGACTCGGCACCTTTGCAGGTCGAGCTGTTCAGCCCGCCGGCAGCGCCGGCCATGGAGGGGTTCTCCTTTCTCGAGTTTGCAGCTCAAGGCGAGTCTGCAGACGAATTGGGGCATTGGCTGGCCAGGATGGGGTTCATGCGTGTGGGGCGGCACCGCTCCAAGGCTGTGGACCTCTATCGTCAGGGCGGCGTCAACCTGATCGTCAATGCCCAGCCGGGTTCGGTGGCCAGCCAGCGTTTCGAGGCGCATGGGCCTTCGGTGTGCGCCTGGGGCCTGCGAACGGGCAGCCCGTTGGCGGCAGTGAACCGTGCCACGGCGATGTGCTCACAACGCTACGACGGCCCCATCGGTCCCAGCGAGATGCACGTGCCCGCCATCGTGGTGCCGGGGGGCAACCTCAACTATTTCGTGCCGGCCGCGTTGGGGGAGATGGGCCTGTTCGAGGTCGATTTCGAACTGACGTCGATGCCCGAAGCGCCGGCTGTGGCGGATCTGCAGCGCATCGACCACCTGGGGCTGGGGCTGGCGCTGGATCAGCGCGATACCTGGGTGCTGTTCTCGCGCGCCGTGCTCGGCCTGGAGACCGGTGACAGCGTCAACATCGCCGACCCCTTTGGCCTGGTGCGCAATCAGGCGGTGTTCAATGCCTCGCGCAGCGTGCGACTGGTGTTGAATGTGTCCGACAGCCAGCGCACCCGCACCGCCCGCGATGCCCGGCAGCAAGGCGGTGCGGCCGTGCAGCACATCGCTTTGGCCTGTGCCGATCTGGTCGCCACGGTGCGGCGGCTGCGTGAGCGGGGCGTGGTGTTCGTGCCGGTATCGCCCAACTACTACGACGACCTGCCGACCCGGCTGGACATCGAGCCAGCCTTGCTGCAAAGCCTGCGCGAGACCGGTATCCTCTACGACGCCAGTGCCGACGGCGCCTACCTGCACATCTACACCGAGCGCTTTGACGGCCGTTTTTTCTTCGAGTTTGTCCAGCGCATCGGCGCTTATGACGGACAGGGGGGCTTGAATGCCTCGGCGCGCATGGTGGCCCAGGTCGACGACCCGGTCGGGCACTGAGGCCGGTCAGGCCCTCGCGGCGGCAGTACCGTCGATTCAACCCAGCGCGAGCTGCCTGACCATCAACTGCTGCGCCAGCTCGTCCACAGGCACCGGCTGACCCAGGGCATGGCCCTGGAACGAGCTGCAGCCCAGTGCCATCAATTGCTCGCGCTGGAGGTCGGTCTCCACACCCACCGCCAGAGCCTCCAGCCCCAGGTTGTGGGCTGTGTCGATCAGGGTCTTGGCGACCACGATGCCCTGGCGGTCGTCGGGGAGTCTCTGGACGATGCGGCGCGTGATCTTGAGTTGATCCAGCGGCAGGCGCGACAGGTCGGCTGCAGACGAGTGGCCTGCTCCGAATTGGTCCACTGCAAACCGGATTTGATGCCCTCGTAGCTCCGTCATCTTGCGCACGCAGCTTTCCAGATCTTGCTGGATCAGGCTTTCGGTGACTTCCAGGCACAGGCGGTTCGGGGGCACCCGATGGCGCGCCAGGGCTTGCAGGACCTGAGACACGAACTCGGCCTGCGCAAACTGTACCGGGCTCACGTTGATGCTCAAACGAAGGTCTTGCAGCAGGGGCTGCGTTTGCCATAGAGCCAATTGCGCACAGGCCTGATCCAGCACCCACAGGCCGATGGACTGGATCTGCTGGCTTTGTTCGGCCAGTCCGATGAACTGCTCGGGCAGCAGCACGCCGGCCTGCGGGTGGCGCCAGCGCAGCAGCAACTCGGCGCCGCAGACGCCTCCCACCTCGCGGGTCTGGAGCTGGTAGAGGCAGAACAACTGCTGCCCGGACAGGGCGTGCCGCAGCTCGGTCTCCAGCGCGGCACGTTGGTTCACCTCATTTTGCATGGCTTCCTCGAAGAATCGGAAGGTGTTGCGTCCCGCCGCCTTCGCCTGGTACATGGCGATGTCAGCACGGCGCAGCAGTTCGTCACTGTCGGGACCTCCGGGGCGGAACAGCACCACCCCCAAGCTGGCGCTGGTTGAAAACCCTGGATAGGCCTGGCCAAGCACCTGCTCCAGCTGGGCCAGGATCTTCTTGGCCACGCGGGCGGTGTCCAGTGCGGCCACCGCGGCGCTGGTATCGAGTTCGGGCAGGATCACCACGAACTCATCGCCCCCCAGGCGGGCCAGGGTGTCGCCTTGACGCAGGCTGCGGCCCAGTGCCTCGGCCACGGTCTTCAAGAAGCGATCACCCACCTGATGGCCCAGTTGGTCGTTGATGGTCTTGAAGTTGTCCAGGTCGATGAAGATCACGGCCCCATGGGCGTGGCCCTCACCCTGTTGGCGGCTGGCCAGGGCCTGTTGCAGCCGATCCTGCATCAGGCGACGGTTGGGCAGGCCGGTGAGTGCGTCGAAGTAGGCAAGCTTCTGGATCGCCTGCTCGGCTTCGTGGCGTTGGCTCACATCGGTCAGGATCAGCAGCACCCCTTCGCCTGAGCCACTGCTTTGCACCAGGCTGCTGAGCGCCAGGTCGACCCAGATCACGCCCCCGGCAGGACCGGTGACGCGCTGATTCTGCAAAATCAGGCGCCCGGTGCCCAGGCTCAACTGCAGCAGGTGCTTCCGTACTGTGGGCAGATCATCCGGATGCCACCAGTCTGCCAGGGTGGACTGCATGGTCAGGCCCAAGGCCTTCATGCGATGCAGGGCGGCTGGGTTGATGCGGGTCACCTGCAACTGCGCGTTCAAAGTCAGAACGCCGAGCGGTGTGGTCTCGAAGATCACGTGCTGCATGCGCAATTGCAGCCGCAGGTTCTGTTGGGCCACGACCTGCAGGTAGCGGTCCGCCAACCACAGCACCACTGACGCCACGACCACTGCCGTCACCAGACCGGTGAACAGGTAGTCGACAGGCACATGGCCCTTGATCAGAAAACCGATCGGGGCCACCAGCAACTCCACCATCAGCACGCTCAGGCCGATCCCCAGCAGCCAGATGCGTTGCCTTGGGATGCCTTCCAGCCGGCGGAAAAGGCGATCAATCAGTGTGTTGCGATCCATGGAGAGGGGGCCGGGTCATCGCCTTGATGATCGTATTCTGGCGCCCCCTCAACAGGATGGGAGTGTGAAGAAGTTGGTGAAAACCCCGGTTTTTCGCTACATATCGATCAAGTTTACGGAAATTTGAGAGCAGATTTCCACCAGGGTTTCGAATATCACAACTTGCACAACGGCGATGGGGGCGGTGTGATAGAGGCCTCGAACTGGCGCTCGATGGTGGGGCGCAGCACGCCGTCCACCACCTTGGCACGGCCCACGAAATTGGGCAGCAGCAACTGGTTGTCCTGGCCGCGCATCGTGACCGGGCCGTAGAGGCTGTCGAAGCTGGCGCCTCGCAAGGCCTTGCTCACCTCGCCGGGTTTGGGGCTGGCGGCCTTGCGCACGCCCTCGAACATCACCTGGGCACCGTTGTAGGCCTGGCCTTCGTTGTCGGTGGGCAGTCGGTTGAACTTGGCTTTCCAGGCCGCGACGAAAGCCTTGTTGCGCGGTGTGGCGATGTCGGGGGTGTAGCCGGTGGTTCCCACGGTGTCCTTGAGCGCGTCGCCTGTCGCGTTGACCATGAAGTTCAGGATCAAGGCGTGGCCGATCAGCTTTTTGGCCGGGATCAGGCCGAACTCCTGGGCCTGCTTGACGAAGGCGATCGCGTCGCGGCCGATCTCGGCCACCCAGATCGCTTCGACGTTGGCGGCCTTCAACTGGGCGATGTAGGGCGAGAAATCCTTGGTGCCCATGGGCACGTACAGCGACAGCGGCACGCTCTTGCCGGCGGCCTCGGCGGCTTTCTTGAACGATTCGCCCGAGTCACGGCCCCACACATAGTCGGCGGCCAGCACAGCGAATGATTTTTCCTTCAGGTCCTTGGCCCAGACGTTGATCATCGCGATGTCCATTGCATCGGCGTGGTTGGTGCGGAAGCTGCGCGGCTTGCAGGTGTCGCCCGTGAGCTTGTCCGACTTGCTGGCGACCGCGAAGTAGGCGGCATCCCAGCGGTCGAGGTTCTGCGCAATGGCCAGCGAGATGGACGAGGGGATGGCTCCAATCAGCAGGTTGTAGCCGTCTCGGGCCAGCTTTTCGGCCACGCGGCGGCCGGCATCAGGCGTGCCCTCGTCATCGGCGATCTGCACCTCGACCTTGCGCCCATCCACACCACCTGCGGCATTGGCTTCATCGATCGCGAACTGCACGGCACGCAGCACCTCCTCGCCCTGCTGGGCGAACACGCCCGACTTGGAGGTGACCAGGCCGACGCGCACCGGTTCTTTGCTTTGGGCGAGTGTGGCGAGGGGGGCGGTGGCCAACAGGGTGGCAAGGGCCAGGGTCAGGGGTTTGGCTTGGATCATGGTGTGTCTCCTTGGGTTTGGGGGCAGAAAAAATGGGCTCAGACCATCACGTGGGCTTCGAGGTCGCGCAGGCCGGCGGGTGAGTTCTCGACCGGGCCCTGCGCCACCACCGAACCTTTGGCCATGGCGCAGTAGCGTTCGGCCACGCGGACCACCAGGCTCATGTTCTGTTCGATCAGCAGCAGGGCCGTACCCTGGTCGGCCACGGCATTGAAGATCTGACCTAGCTGGTCGACGATCACCGGAGCCAGGCCCTCGGTGGGTTCGTCCAGCAGGATCAGCGAGGGGTTGGCCATCAAGGCCCGGCCCACGGCCAGCATCTGCTGCTGACCACCCGACAGGGCGGTGCCCGGGGTGTGGGCGCGCTCCTGCAGGATGGGGAACAGGCGGTAGATTTCAGGCACGGTCCACGGGCCTTTGCGACCATTGGCGGCACCGAGCAGCAGGTTCTCCTCCACCGTCAGGTTGGCCACGATGCGCCGGCCCTGGGGCACCACCACCACACCCTTCTGTGCGGCCAGGTAGGGGCGGGGCCGGGGCAGTTCGAGCGCCCCCAGTCGGATGCGCCCGCCGCGCAGGCTGGCCAGGCCCAGGATGGTGTTCACCACTGTGGTCTTGCCCACGCCGTTGCGCCCGATCAGGGCCACACGTTCGCCGGGCTGCACCGTCAGGCTCAGGCGGTGCAGGATGTGGGCCGAGCCGTAGAAGGCATCGACCTGTTCAAGGTTCAGCAAGGCGCTCATGCGGCACTCCCGAGGTAGGCCTCGCGCACGCGAGGGTTGGCGCGCACGGCGGCGGGCTCGCCGCTGGCGATCACGCGCCCGAGTTCAAACACCGTGACGGCATCCGAGATGCCGAACACCACATCCATGTCGTGTTCCACCAGCAGCACCGAGACCTCCCAGCGCGAGGTCAGCGCCTTGAGGTGGCGCGCCAGGTCGTGCGACTCTTTCACCGACAGGCCGGCCATGGGCTCGTCGAGCAGCAGCACACTGGGACGGCCCACCAGGGCCAGGGCCAGATCCAGGCGGCGCTGTTCGCCATAGCCGAGTTCGTCGGCCGTGATGTCGGCGAGGTCCAGCAGCTCCAGCTCTCGCAGTACCGCGTCAGCGTCGGCCTGCGAGTCGGCCACGCCCATCTTGTGCGAGGCCAGCTCCACCTGCTTGCGCACCGGCATCTGGCTGAACACGCTGGTGCGCTGGAAGCTGCGCGACAGGCCGCGCTGGCGTCGCTCGGTGGCGCCCAGGGCGCTCACGTCCTGGCCTTTGAGGTGTACCTTGCCGCGGGTCAGGGGGCGGCGCCCGGTGATGGCGTCGATCACCGTGCTCTTGCCTGCCCCGTTGGGGCCGATCAGGCCACGGATCTGGCCGGGCGCCAGCGTCAGCGAGACGCCGTCCAGCGCTTTCACGCCGCCGTAGTGGATGGCCACGTCCTCGGCCTGCAATGCGTATGAAGGGTTCATGGGGGCTTTCTCAGTGGGCTGCGGGGGCAGGGCGGCGGGCCGGCTTGGCGGCGCGGGGCCGCAGGCACTGGCTCAGGGCACCGGCCAGGCCGGTCGGGGCGAAAACAATGACGGTGATCAGGGCGATGCCGAAGATCGCCATCCAGTGGTTGGAGTAGT
>RXJO01000023.1 GCA_003987795.1 Curvibacter sp. | reverse complement strand
GCATGCGGCATGAAGTACTTGGCCACCACCCCGAGGTAGAACAGCGTCAGGATCACCGTGCCCGCCTGCAGGCACAGGTTCATCGCCCACAGGATGTCGCGTGTGACGAAGAAGCGAAGCGCGGACATCCAGGCCAGCACCAGCACGATGCCCAGGTAGAGCCCCAACCACAGCAGGGTCAGCCCTTCGAACTCGAGGGCACTGTTCTGGGTGCGCACATTCACGTACAGCGCATGGGAGCTGGTGCTGCGCAGGCGCACATAGAACACCGTGGGCTCGGTGGCCGAGGTGTCCAGGGCCAGGCTGTAGTTCAGCGTGGGCTTCTCACGCTGGTCAAAAGGGAAGCGGTCACCCTCCTGACGCATCGTCCAGGGCCCCAGGCGGCCATCCGGTCCGCGCTGGCGGCTGTAGAGCTGTAGATCATCGAGGTACAGGGGCTGCAGCGTGGCCCACAACGGGGCCACCGCCGTGGCTGGCACGGTCACCCGCAGCCAGGTGGCGCCGCGCTGGTAGCCGCGCGCCACAATGGTGGGGGCGGGCTGAAAGGCCTGCCCCAACACCTCTTCCAGGCGGGCCTCACCCGTGGGGTCGGCCCAGACGGCGCGCTCGACCTCGATGGAGGTGACCAGTGCCGCCCGGCCCACCACGGGCCAGGTCAGCGCCAGCAGACACAAAAGAGGCATCAGCCACTGAAGAGCGCGGCACAAGGCAGGCCGCCGCAAACGGCTGGCATCGGTCGCAGGGGTCATGAGGGTCATGGGGGGTGCAATAAAACGCAATCTTTCGTGTGAGCCGGTTGGTACAAACGCGCGGCCATTTGGCCAGGGTCACTTGCCGTTTCCATCCTGCCTGCCCATCGGGTGCCGAGCCATGCCATCGCTCGGCATGCCCTGTGGGCCGATGTTATCGGAAGGGACTCTGGGACTCTGGGCCTCTGCCAACCACCCACACGACACAAAAATGAACTTCTCCTCAAGCGCAAGCCCCGCAGGGCGCAAGGCCCAGGGCACCCTGACGGCCGTGGCACTGGCCACCACGATGCTGTGTACCGCCCTGCTGGCGCCGGCCCAGGGGCAGACCAGCCCCAGCGCCGGCCTGGCCGCCGAGCTGCAGCGCCGCTTTGATGCCCAGGAAGCGGCGGTCGCCCGCTACCTCGCGGACAACCCAGGCACGCAGCGCGAAGTGGTCCGCGACGGGGTGGTGTACCGCATCGTGCGCATCGGCTCGGATGGCCAGCCGATCTACATCAAAAGCAAGGGCAGCAGCCGCATCGATGCGCGCAGCAACGTGGAATCGGGCCAGTTGATCAAGGCCGATTCCCTCTACCCCGGCGGCAGCCTGGGGGTGAACATCACCGGCCAGAACATGGTGGTGGGGGTCTGGGAGCCCGGCCTGCCCCGGGCCACGCACGAGCTGCTGGCAGGCAAGGTCAGCCTCCAGGCCAACCAGCTGGGCAGCATCACCGACTCGGCCCGCAACCATGCCACCCATGTGACCGGCACCATCGTCGGCAAGGCCGGCATCACAGGCAACGGCGCCAGTGCCCAGGGCATCGCCTACAGCGCCAGCTCACGCAACTGGGATTCGGACAACGACACCGCAGAGATGTACGCAGCCGGCCTGGCGGTCGATGGTGTTCAGGTGTCCAACCACTCCTACGGCTATGCCAATGACAACACCATCCCGGTCTGGCAGTTTGGTGCGTACGACAGCGAATCCCGCGCCTGGGACCAGGTGATCAGCTCGCTGGTCTTCTACCAACCGTTTGTGGCCGCAGGCAATGAACAGCAAGCCAACGGCAACGCCAGCAAAGGGGGCTACGACCTGATGACGGGGGCCAGCGCGGCCAAGAACGTGGTGACCGTGGGCGCCGTGAATGCGGACAAAAGCATGTCGGACTACAGCAACTGGGGGCCCACCGATGACGGCCGCCTCAAGCCTGAGATCGTGGCGCGGGGCACGGGCATCAACTCGGCCACCGCCGCCAGTGATACCTCATACAGCGGCAGCGGAACCGACTCCAGCGGCACCTCGTATGCCACACCGGCCGTCACGGCGGGCGCGCTGTTGCTGCAACAGTTCTTCCGCACCCGCTATGCCGGCAACTACATGCGCTCGGAGACCTTGCGGGCCCTGATGTTTGGCACCGCCGAAGACCTGGGCCGCCCCGGCCCCGACCACCAGTTTGGCTGGGGACTGCTGAACCTGCAAAACGCCGCCACCACCATCAAGCAGCGCACCACCCCCTACGGCCAGTCCAACTGCACCGGCAGCTACCAGGCCTCTGATTTGCGCGGTGCGATCATCGATGAGCTGAGCGTCAACCCCGACAACAATGGCGCGTCAGCCTGCTACCGGTCGGTGTATGCCCGGGGCGGGGTGCCCCTGGTGGTCAACGTGGCCTGGAATGACGATGCCGGCCCCGAGCAGACCGCCGCCAACCCGGTGGACGACACCAGCTCTCGGGTCATCTACAACTTCGACATCGAAGTCTTCGAGTTCGCGACAGGCAATACCTTCCGCCCCTGGAAGATCCCGGACATGGCGCACCGCACGGACAACGCCACCCTGTCCACCGCAGCCTTTGACGACATGGGGCAGAACTTCAAGCAGGTGATCATTGCCAACCCCGTGGCCAACACCGAGTACCAAGTGATCTTCCGCAAACACAGTTCATCGCCCGCCGCGACGAAGCCCTTGGCCATGGTGATCACGGGCACCTCGATCAGCAACGCCCGGGCGGAGATCCGCGGCACGCCTGCCGTGACCGGCACCGCGCAGGTGGGCCAGGTTTTGGCGGGCAGCTACAACTACTGGGATTTCGAAGACGACACCGAAGGCGCCAGCACCTACCGCTGGGTGTGGGCCACGCCTGCAGGCCGGGGCGTGACCCGGACCTCGATCGCCGGGGCCACCGCCCGCAACTACACACCCGTGGGCACCGATCAGGGCAAGGCCTTGCAGTTCTGCGTGACGCCGGCGGCGGCAGCAGGCAACACCGGTGCGGGCGCCGAGGTGTGTTCGGGCTCCACCGTGGCCGTGGCGGCCACAGCGCTGGTCAACGCCAGCTGCGGCAGCGCAGCCAACACTGCCAGCGCCTACCAGCCAACGGCCAACCTGTGCTCGGTCGGCACGGCTGGCGCCGTGAGCGCCAGCACCAGCAGTTGGTCATGGAGCTGCAGCGGCAGCGGCGGTGGCAACAACGCGGTCTGCACGGCCCCCTTCAGCTCGGTGGCCACCGGGAGCGCCGTGGGGGCCATCCAGTCCGCCAGTACCAACAACTGGCAAGTCAGGACGGCCAGCTCAGGCTTTGTCTCGCCGCCTGCCGCCCCGCCCAGTGGCGTGAGCTTTCCTCAAGGGGCGACCAAGGTGGTGCTCGACAGCGGAACCGCTGGCACCAGCACCACGGTGACGCTGCGCTTCAGCAACATCCCGGCCGGTGCGCAGCTCTACAAATACGGCAAGCCCACCGGGCTGGGCGACACCAACCAGTGGTTCCCCTACCCCGCCACCATTGATGCCCAGGCCGGCACGGTCACGTACACGCTCACCGACGGCCAAAAGGGGGACAACGACTGGAGCCCGAACGGGGTGATCGACGACCCGGTGGCCTTGGGCGTCGGCGCCGGTGGCGGGGTCTCGGGTGTACCAACCCTGTCGGGCGCGGCGGCCCTGGCGCTCAGCGTATTGCTGGCCGCTGCTTCGATACTGTCCCTGAGTCGGCGCCGCCACTAATGCGGGCGCATGCCATGGCCTGTTTGCCCCCCCACCGGCTGGATGTTCGCATTCACAACAGAGATTTCCTGGCTAGCGAATCGAGCGTTGGACTGGTGTTGCGCCAAGCCGGGCAAAACGTCCACCGCAGCCAGTCTTGAGCGCCCAGGGCGCGATGGCCACCGACCACACACATCGCAACGGCACCGGGCCAAGTGCGGTGCGTGGACATGACCTACCTGCCCGCCACCATGGGCTAGGCATTGGTTCTGCCTGTATCTGATCGTGGGTTATACAGTTTGGGCTGGGAGGTATCACTGGAGGTGGGATCAGAGCCAGGGGTCTCTGATGTTCGGACCCTGTCGTGTGCTGCGGCGTTGGTGCTCAGAGCCTTGCTGGTGGCGGCCTCTGTGATTTCGTTGCGCCGTAGAAAGGGATGAAAATCCGGCCCAGCTGTTGGTCCTTGCTGATGGCTGTCGGTGCCGCCTGACACTCCGTGCACGCTTCAAAGAAGGGTTGCCGGTCCTGTTTGGCGGCTTACAGGTTATTCAATAGGTCTGGATTTATCTCCATAGGTTCTCTGTGGCATGACAGGGTCATCATAAATTCCAATTGTTGTGGTCGACATCGAATGGCACGATAGCAATACGCATGGCAAACTTGATATCTGATTGTTTTTCGGCAGGTGACACCGTCACCCGATTCAGCACATAAAAATGCCCCAAATCGTATCTAACCTCGATCTCTTGAGACGCGTGCCACTGTTCGCAATGCTTACCCCAATTCAAGCCGACGCATTGGAGATGACTGTAGAGAAGCAGAGTTTTCAACGCGGAGAAATATTGGCGAGGCAGCATTCGAAATCAGATCAACTCTTGGTTTTACTGTCTGGCCAAGTGAGATTGGTTACCACCGGCACGTGTGGGCGGCAGCTCTTTCTGAATAAGCTGCGTACTGGCGATGTCTTTGATGAAATGAGTCTGATTGACGACAAACCGCATTCAGCAACAGCCATCGCTGACGCATCCACAGATGTCTTGATACTGAGTCGAGATGATTTTTTACGTTGTTTGGAAGAGAATAGCCATGTTGCATTTGCGTTCATGAATCGACTTGTAGATCGACTGCGTCGAGCGAATCGCCGAATCGAGGCCTTCGCTCTATTGGGAGTCCACGGACGGGTGGGACTCGCATTGGTTGAGAACGCTTCTCTGAGTCTTGACGGTTCGATGGTGATTGACGAGAAAATTTCACGTCAAGATCTTGCCAAGATGGTTGGTGCATCGCGGGAAAGGGTCAGCCGGGTGATGAAAGATCTTGAGGCTCAAGGCTTCATTCGGACTGACTCCGCCGATCACTTGACGTTGAAAAGTACCTTGTTGCAGCAATTTTTTTGGAGGGCTTGAGCCTGAACATATTCGGACCATGCCCATCAGGCGACTCGACCGGTGCGCAATTGGACTATGCACTAAGGAACTCTAGTGCACCGAATGCAGGGTTGTTGAATTTGACTTTGACGAAGTTCGTCACATGGGAATCCAAAGGTGTTATTTCAGAGATGAGTTTTTTGAGAAACTCGACCGATTTATTGTCAAGCAACGAAACCGTTTTGACCACTTGCTTTTGCTTGTTAGAGCGCGGCGTCAGCGTGACGGATCAGGTCCAAAGAGGAGGCTTCCATAAATAGCCTGACGGTCGTACCGCCCACGCTGACCGAAACATGCCCATCGATTCCGCCCGCACTGTAAGGGATAGCTGCTTTGCCCATCAAAGTCCGGATTCATGTCGCAACGACATCAGCTCCTGTGACATCAGCTCCGGGCAGTATTGAGGCGAGCTTGTTGATTTCCATCTGGAAGTGACTGGCGGACTCAATAGTTCGTAGGTTCCAAAGCAGTTCTGGAAAATTCAGGGGTCATTTGTATCTTCAAATGTTTGACGACCAGTGGCTAAGATTCGTCTCTATCTTGTTCTTTCGCTTAGCCTCATACATCGCCTCGTCCGCCAATTTGAGAAGCTCGGCAGGTAGCTTTCCGTCCCTTGGATGAATCTTGGGCCACTTACTGTCCGAGCTCAATTTAGGTCTCCCTCGTCACCCGTGTCCGTCGAAGTCTCTTGCACTCGTACATGGCCTTGTCAGCCAAGCGAAGCGCCTGTTCAGCGTCCGCCGCTGAGGCCTCTACCACGGCCACACCCACACTCGCTCCGGCGTAGTCCAACGACTCGCTGCCGAGTTCAAAAGCACCCTTTGTGGCGTCAGAAATTCGAGCTGAAAACTTCTCCCCAGCTTGTTCTGCTACTGATGCGTCAGACGGCCCCAGGCCCACCACAACGAATTCGTCACCGCCGATTCGTGCAGCCAGATCTTCGCCACGCAAGCCAGCCTTCAAGCGTTGAGCAATTTCCGTCAAGAACTTGTCACCAACCTCGTGTCCATACGTGTCATTTATTGCCTTGAAACCGTCCAGATCAATGTACGCAATGAGCAGCCGAGTGCCTGCTCGCTGGCAGAGAGCGAGCATTCTGGTCAATTCACTCAACAACGCACGGCGGTTAATCAGACCCGTCAAAGGGTCAGTCCTAGCGTGTTGAGCAAGCTGCTCAGTGGCTTGGACCAGCTGCCGTAAAAGCTGCTCTCGCTCGATGTGCTGCCCAATCAAGGTTGAGAACAACACCAGTACTCTCTCCACCTCCGCACTGGGCAGTCGGCTTTGGGTACTCGCTGCACAAAGGGTTCCAAAAAGTGATTCGTCCCCGAGCCGCACCGGGGTGCTGACATAGGTCTCAATGCCCAAAGCCTTCGCAGCTTCTGAGTCGCCCCAGCAGTCGGAAACATTGGAGGTGAATGGCTGCCCCTCATCAAGAGCCCGCTTGCAAAGCGTGTCACCCCATGACACGGCGAGGCCTTCCGGTATGTTCATGGTGCGGGTGTTGTGAGCAAAGAGGATGCGTTGCTCGTCCCTGTCGAGGTCAATCACGGTGAGGTAAGCCGAGTCCAACCCACTGATGGTTTGCAACATCTCAAGCAACGGACGCGTCAAATCCTCAAGGGTTCTGGCAGACGTGACAGAGGCAACAAGCTTTTCGAGGAAATCATCCATGCTGAATTATTGGGATGTCATCCCCGAATGCCTAGCAAACGATCGCAATTGGTTCGTGTCTAGGCAAAATTTTTGGCTATGGATGAGCCTCATTGCTCTGTTGCAGCTGAAATTCCTCCAGAATCGAGCAGCCAATTCGACACAAATGACGCTCATGTTCAAAAGTGCCACTTCTCGTCTCGCGCGATTCTGATGACCTCTCTGGATCTGCGAAGTTTCGTTTTTCTGGCCGCCCTTCAATGCGTTGTGATGGGCACGGTGCTGCTGGGGCTGCGAAACAATGCTCACGTACCGATCCCAGGGCCGCGCCACTGGGGAGTCGCTCCGCTGCTGGCCCTGGTCTCCACCATTGTCTACGGGCTGAACGGCGAACTGTTATCTGTCACAGTAGGCAACGGGTTCTTGATGGGAGCGACGCTGGCTTTGCTGGCTGGCACCAAGCACTTTTTGGGCCGGCCGTGGAGATGGCGGCCATGGCTCACCCTGATGGCTGTGTGCTTGTGGAGCCTCATTGCATTCACGGTCATCTGGCCTGACTATCGAGCGCGCATGCTCATCTTCGGTATGAGCATGGCCGTGATCTGCGCAGCCCACACCCGCACACTCGCCCTGTACAGTCGGGGCCTGCCCTCTCGGTTGATGCTGGCGGCCATGGGCTGGCAAACGTTTGTGCTTTTGGCGCGTGCCCTGAGTACCTATTGGATCGACAGTCCGTCGACGGGGCGCTTTGACGGTGGATCCCTCTTTCAGGCCATCTACATCGGCACCTACAGCTTCTCGATTCTGGTGGTGCTCGTGGGCGCCCAGCTCATGGTCAATGAACGCGTAAGAGAAAAGTTCGAATACCTAGCCACCCATGATGACCTGACTGGTGTGCTCAACCGCCGTGCGATCGTGCGTCAGATCGACCAGGAACATCAACGCTGGTTGAATGAGGGCCGGGGCTATGCCTTGATGCTCCTGGACCTGGACCTCTTCAAGCGCATCAACGACACCTTTGGACATCAAGTGGGTGACCAGACTCTGATTCGCGTCACCAAGGCCTTGACGCAAGGCCTGCGCAACACCGACAGCCTGGGCCGCTACGGAGGCGAAGAATTCATCGCCCTGCTACCGGACACCGACATGTCAGCTGCCCTGAGTTTGGCAGAGCGACTGCGCAAGATGGTGGAGCAAATGCCTCGCAGCGGCGATGAGCCTGCCTGCACAGTCTCGATTGGACTGACCGTCGTTCAGGGCGGGGAAAAGACGCCAGGGGCCGTTTTGCTGCGCGCTGATCGCGCGCTTTACAAAGCGAAGGATGCAGGGCGCAATTTGGTGGCCATCGTCCGGTGACCTCCACTGGCACCGGAGATACCAGGTGGGCTTTCCCAGGTTTCCCGGACACATCAAATGACACAACGTGTTTTGGGAGACTGGCGCAAGCCCATGGCCTACCAAGTTCAGCTCAGGAGGGGTATGTAAGACTGAAAAGTTCTGGACTTGATTTCTGGGAGGCCCCCGCAATTACCCTCTAGCGAGAGCGAATGTGGTCGTTTTCAATCGAGTCTGACAGCAATAGCGTTGGCCGTCCCTGTAGCGAATCCTGTCGATTCAGATTGGGGCGGAAAAGGTCTGCCAGAATACAAACGAGCCCGATGGCAGGCGCTACTGTTGTTGAGGCAAGGCACTCAGAAATCGAGATCACCCATGCCGATTGCATGCCCTGCAGGAGGGGCGCTATGGCCAAGAAAAGCACGCATTCCGATCAACTCGCCGACTCCGCGCGGGCCTTCTCTGTCAAGCTCATGCAGTTCTTGGTCGTCCCGACCTTCGTGCTTGATCCTCTGGGCAAGGTACTGATCTGGAACCGAGCCTGTGAGGAATTAACGGGATTAAACGCAAAGGACGTCGTCGGAACGAAGAACCATTGGCAAGGCTTTTATGATGCGCCTCGGCCGTGTCTAGCTGATTTGATTGTCGAGGGACGCGCCCGCGAGCTTGATGGACTGTATGTGACCCATGGTGACCCTGGGAGTACGAGCACCTTCGGGGTTCACGCCGAAAACTGGTGCCGCATGCCGCGGCGTGGTGTGGAGCTGTATCTCGCAATCGATGCGGGGCCAATATACGATGACAACGGCGAGTTGCTGGCAGTGGTCGAGACCTTGAGAGACATCTCTGACCAGAAACGCAGTCAGACAGCGCTGGAACGGCTTGCTTCAGTGGATGGCCTGACGGGCGTGTTGAATCGACGAGGCTTTGATGAGCAGCTTGCTATCGAGTGGGCCCGTGCGAAAAACAACGGATTGCCCATCACGCTACTGATGATCGATGTCGACAATTTCAAGAGTTTCAACGATCACTATGGTCATCAGAAGGGCGATGAATGTCTGCGCACGGTAGCACGAGTATTGGGCGATGCAGTATTGCGTCCTAGCGACTTCGTAGCGCGGTATGGCGGTGAAGAGTTTGCCTTCATCCTGCCTGGTGCAGACGCTGCGGGTGCCGAAGTGGTGGCTGCCCGAATCCGCGACCTTTTGGTGGCAGCGGCCATCCCTCACCAAGCTGGTGGAATTGATGACCACGTCACTGTGAGCGTGGGCGGTGCGACCTTCGTTCCTCAGGCAGAGGATGAGCCCGCAGATCTGGTGAGGTGCGCAGATGCGGCTTTGTACGCTGCGAAATCCAGTGGCCGCAATCGCTTTTCGTCGTGGCAGGAGGCGTAACCGTCACATTCGACAGTGCTGAGTTGAGCTGAGCTGGGTTGGGGGTCTCACTGCGACGGGTCTCAGGCAGCTCTCCCTTATGGGGTCGTTAAATTGAAACCGAACTAGAACGAGGGACGCAGGGCAACACTTTGATGGTCATTCAGGAACGGAAAGTCAATGAAGCCATTGCTGCCAATCCTGTGGAGAGAGCGCCTTTGAAAACAGCCACCCCTGCTGAAGATCGCAGCCCTGTCGCTTCAAAAAGTCTTGCTGGGCTTGTGTCTCTACACCTTCGGCTTGCGTCTTCATGCCAAGGGAATGTGCAAGCATGATGGTAGCCGAGATGATGGATTCGTCTGCTTTATCCTGGCCGATGTTGCGCACAAAGCTTTGATCGATTTTCAACTTATTAAATTCCAGTCGCCGCAGGTAAGCCATCGAGGAATAGCCAGTTCCGAAGTCATCGACAGCAACGCGCACTCCAAGTTGATGGAGAAAGCGAACGGTATCGTTGGCTTTCCCGACATCGCCCATCGCAACGGACTCGGTCAACTCAAGCTCTAGGCAGGTGCCCGCCAATTTGGTCTGGAGCAGGACGGTTTCGACAGTGGTGACAAAGTCACTTTTTGCGAACTGTATGAAGGACACGTTGACGGACATGATCCACCCACGACGTGCAAATTCCCACGTAACAGCCTGAGCACATGCTTGGCTGAGAACCCATCCTCCTATCGCTTCGATTTGACCCGAACTCTCCGCCACAGGAATGAACTCGGCTGGGGACACCAAGCCTAGGCGAGGTTGCTTCCAACGCACCAAGGCTTCTGCTCCGCAAATTTGGCCGCTGTTGAGATCGATGATGGGCTGGTATTGAACAAAGATTTCACAGTTATCGAGCGCGAGATCCAGTGCGCTGGACAACTCGAGTAGGCGTTCAGAGCGCGCTTGCATGGCCGACGTAAAAAATCGTGCAACGTTGCGACCATCGTTCTTGGCCTGATACATCGCCGTATCGGCGTTGCGTAGCAAGGTATCCAGGTCTTGGCCATCCTCAGGGAATATCGCGACGCCCATTGAGGCGGTAATTCCTGATTGGAAGGGACCCAGATCAAAGGCGAAGTGAAGGACATGCTGAAGCCGCTGAGTCACATGGACCGCTGCGTCCATGTCAGCATGGCTGAGCAAAACAACAAACTCATCACCACCGATACGGCAGGCGACATCGGTATCGCGTAGAGTGTTTTGAATGCGTCTGGAGACCTCTTTGAGCAGTTGATCACCCACTCGATGACCCAGAGAGTCATTGATGTTTTTGAAGTGATCTATGTCCAGGAAGATGAGCGCCAATCCATGATGGGAGTTAGCTGCTCTGGAAGACGCCTTGTCATAAAGGCGGCCAAAGAGGGTCCGATTAGGTAGGCCGGTGAGCTGATCCAAGTCCGCCAAGCGCTGGATCTCGGCATTGTCTTTGACCCGTTGGGTGATATCGCGTGAGAGCATGATCACCGCTGGTTGGCGTCCAGGCAGCGGAAGCATTCGAGCGGTTGAAAGCTCAAACCAATGTGCGCCATCTGGAAGCTGCAATTCAATCTGCTCCCCATGGCTTTGCCCCAGCCGAAGAGCCTCGGTAACAGCTCTCATCACCTGCTGAGCTGCATCTGGCGGCATCACGTCTGCAACCTTGTTCCCAATCACCCTGTTTTTTGATTCGACCAGGAGCTCGGACTCGTTGGCATACACCTGGATGTAGGTTCCCTGTTCGTCCAGCATGAACAAGAGGTCCGGAACTGCGCGCAATATTGCTTCCAGCTCCTGAGTCTTAGCCCGCATGGCAGCCAATGTCAGCTTCACTCGCCGGCGAAGCCATAGTGCTACTCCCGCCAGGGCTAACACCGTCGCAAGCAACCAGAACGCAAGTTGGATCCACCACGTCGGAATCGCTCCGCTTTGCTCCGGCACACCCCAATTCTTCAACGTGGCGTAGTAGGGCGAGTACGGACTTTGTTTCCACTGGGCAAGACGACCATCGATGGCTTCAAGTGCTTTTGTTTGCCTTCCCCGGGTAGCGGCAAAGTAGAGCCTGGTCGGCTGGAACACGATGCTCGTAGGCACGAGCCCGTACTTGGATGCCTGATAGTCACCGTAGTGATAACTCGCTGCTGCGGCGTCTGCTCGACCCTGCTGCACTGCAGAGAACGCGTCACCCACCGAGGGCTCATCGATCAGCGTGAAAGTGAAATCAAAGCCGCCCAACATTGACTCCAGTGCATCTCGCTGAATTCCACTGGCCAGAACGGCAATCCGTTGGTTCTTCAGGTCAAGCACAGAGTCAATTTTTGACTCAGGGCGTCGGTACAGCTGTGACCAACTGCTCAAGGCCGTCTGCTGATGAAAATCGAATCGGGCCTCCCGCTCGGGGGTCCGAGCCACATCAGGCATCAGATCGATGGAGCCCTGCTCCAACATCGACAGACATGCCTCCCAATCACACCGCTCGAAGGTCAGGGTCCATCCTTCAGCTTGTGCAATGTGCTTCAACAGGTCGATGAAGATGCCTTGAGCCTCACCTGATTTTGAGAAGAAGATTTTCGGCGGATTGTCATAAACACCGACTTTCAAATCCAGGGCGTGTGCGGGAGTGATGCGTACAAGGCATAGGACAGCAACCCCGAACAGAAATCTGTTCCGGAGGCGTTGCGCGAACATCCCAACTTTGCTGTTCAAGTTGATTCCTGGATCGGAGTGCCTGAGTGAAACGCTTTGGCTACAAGCTGGAGCGACTTCGTGAAGTCGCTCTAATGCATGGTGTCCAAGCGTCATAGTACGACCACCTATTCAAGCCAAGTCAGAAATTGAAATGGCCTTTTCTCTGCCTCCACAAAGTTTGCAAATCCTCTGAGTTTGATCAGAAACCCAGTCGCTTGGCCGATGAAAGCGTGCTGACCACCTCGCTGGTGGCCTGGGCGAAG
>RXJO01000174.1:6533-12520 GCA_003987795.1 Curvibacter sp. | reverse complement strand
CCCCCTGATGCATGAGGAGGTGGTGGCGCTGAGCAGCCCGGCCTACCAGCGTGCGCAGGGCCTGCGCCGGGTGGCCGACCTCGCGCGCGCCGTTCGCCTGCAGCAGACCACCCGCCCCTCGCTGTGGGCCGACTGGTTCGCTGCCGCCGGCCACCCGGTGGCGCAGGCCGCGCGCGGGCCGCGCTTCGAGCAGTTCTCGATGATTGCCCAGGCCGCCGTGCACGGTCTGGGAGCCGCCCTGCTGCCACGATTTCTGGTGCAGGAGGAGATCGACAGCGGCGCCCTGGTGCCGCTGCCCGGCCCACGTCTGCAAGGGCCCGACGCCTACCACTTGGTGGTGCCCGACGCGCGGGCCGAAACGCCGCTGGTGCAGGCCCTGCGTGACTGGCTGCTGGCCGAGTGCGCGGGCAAGCCCTGAGATCGGCCACGCCAGCGCCGCGTTAGCATGGGGGGTTTGTCTCTTGCATCCCCCCCCGGAGTAGCCCATGAACCGCCACCTTTTGTTGCTGACGCTCTGCCAGGGCCTGTTCCTGACCAACAACGTGGTGTTCATTGCCATCAACGGCCTGGTGGGCCTGAGCCTGGCCCCGGTGAGCTGGATGGCCACCTTGCCGGTGATGGGCTACGTGGTGGGCGGGGCCTTGTCCACCCCCCTGGTGGCACGTTCGCAGGCGCGGTTCGGGCGCCGGGGCTCATTCCAGATCGGGCTGGCGGTGGCGTTCGCATCGGCGGGGGTGTGCCTGGTGGCCGCGCTCACCCGGCAGTTCTGGTTGTTGTGCACGGCCACTCTGGTGGCGGGCTATTACAGCGCCAATGGCCAACTGTACCGTTTTGCGGCCGCCGAACTGGCCGCCCCGGCGTTCCGCGAAAAGGCAGTGTCGCTGGTGCTGGCCGGTGGTCTGATCGGGGCCGTGGCCGGCCCCAACCTGGCCAAGTACACACGCGATCTGAGCACCGTGCCGTTCGCCGGCGCCTATGCCGCACTCATGGCCGTGGCCTTGCTGGCCATGGCCTGCATGTCCCGGATCCAGTTCCCGGCACCGGTCCGGCCCCAGAACGGCACGCCAGCGCCGGTCGGTCGTCCGCTGGGCGTGATCATGCGCCAGCCCGTGTTCGTGGTGGCGGCCCTCAGTGCGGCCCTGGGTTATGGCGTCATGAACCTGCTGATGGCGGCCACCCCGCTGGCCATGCAAGTGTGCGGCTTGGGCTTTGACGATGCGGCCCTGGTCCTGGAATGGCATGTGGTGGGCATGTTCGCCCCGGGTTTCTTCACCGGCCACCTGATCAAGCGCTACGGCCCCCTGCCGGTGATGGGGGTCGGCGTGCTGCTCAACGCAGGCTGTGTGGCGGTGGCCCTGACCGGCGTGGCCTTGCCGCAATTCGTGGTGGCGCTGTTCCTGCTCGGGCTGGGCTGGAACCTGTTGTTCACCGGCGCGACCACGCTGGCCATGCGCGCCTACCGGCCCGAAGAAAAGGACCGGGCCCAGGCAGCGATCAATTTCTGCGTGTTCGGCACCATGGCCTTCACCGCTTTTGCCTCGGGCGCCCTGGTCACCACCCAGGGCTGGGCCCTGCTCAACCTGGGCTCGCTGCTGCCGGTGCTGCTGACCGGGCTGGGCCTGGGCTGGCTGGGCTGGCAGCAGCGGCAGCGCACGCCGGCCACCGCCTGATCAGGCCGGCAGCGGTGCAAAGTGCTTGTCGAACCAGGCCTGCAGACGGGCCAGCACCGGGGCGGGATCGCGCTCATTGAACAGCTCGTGGTAGAGCGCCGGGAACTCGGTGCTTTCAACGCACGAGGGCGCGGCAGCGGCGAAGGCCCGGCTGCCTGCCGGCTGCACCAGGCGGTCATCGCCCGCATACATCAACAGGCTGGGCACGCGCCAGCGCGCCGCCTGGGCCACCACGGCCGGCCCCCCTTGGGCGATGACGCTGGCCAGGCGCGCCGAGATGCGGTCGTGCACCAGGGGATCGGCCAGGTAGGCACGCACCACCGCAGGATCATGCGAGAGGTACTGAGGCCGCAGGCCGTTGCCCACACGCAGATCGGGCAGCCAGCGGGGCAGCACCGCAAGCAGTAGCTTCTGCACCGGGCTGAGGCCCGGGTCCAGGGCCGGCGAAGACAGCACCAGGCCGTCGACCCGGCTGGCGTGGCGGGCCACGAACTGGGCTGCCACCAGGCCGCCCATGCTGTGACCCAGCAGGATCAGCGGGGTATCGCGCGGGCCCCTGGTCCGGGTGCTCTCGACCAGATCGGCCAGGTCGTCGATCAGGCGGCTCTCGCTGCTGAGCCCGCCGCGCGGCCCCCCCGACTCGCCATGGCCGTACTGGTCATAGCCACGCACCGCGAAGCCCCAGCCATTGAGGCGGCGCGCCAGCGCGTCATAGCGACCGGCGTGCTCACCCAGGCCATGCACCAGCAGAATCACCGCGCGCGGCACCTGCCCCTCGGGCAGCGGCCAGTCCTGCACCGCCAGGTTCTCGCCATCGGCGGCGGTGAAGGTGGACAACGTGGATTCGGTGTTCATGGTGAGCGGGCCACCGGAGGGGCGGTGCCGGCTCAACCGGCCGCAGGGGCCGGCAGGCTGGCGATCACCTGGGCCACAGCGGCGGTGAGCTTCTTGGCGTAGGGCACGTGCAGGAACTCATTGGGGCCATGGGCATTGCTCTTGGGCCCCAGCACGCCGCAGACCATCATCTGGGCCTGGGGGAAGCCCGCCGACAGCATGTTCATGAGCGGGATCGTGCCGCCCTGGCCGATGTAGCCGCACGAGGCCCCGAAATGCGCCTGTGAGGCCGCGTTCAGGGCCTGTTCGAACCAGGGCGCGGTGTCGGGGGCGTTCCAACCGGTGGCGCCGCCGTTGCTCTCGAAGGTGACCTTGGCCTGGTAGGGGGCGTTGTCTTCGAGCAGCCGCTTGAGCTCGGCCACGGCCTGGTCGGCCTGCACCAGGGGCGGCAGGCGCAGACTGAGCTTGAAGGCGGTGTAGGGCCGCAGCACGTTGCCGGCGTTCTGCAGGGTGGGGAAGCCGTCAGCGCCGGTCACGCTGAGGGTCGGCGTCCAGGTGCGGGCCAGCAGGGCCTGCACCGGGTCGGTGGTGGTGGGCAGCGCAAAGGTGGTGGCGCCGCCGCAGTCGTAATGGGCCCAGGGGAAGCGTTTGTAGAGCTCGTCGCCCAGGATGGCGGCGGTGGCCCGGGCCTGGGCCAGGCGCTCGGCGGGCACCTCGCAGTGGAAGCTGGCCGGCAGGAGGCGACCGGTGGCGCTGTCTTCCAGGCGGTCGAGCACCTGGCGCATGATGCGGAAGCTCGAGGGCACCAGGCCCGAGGCATCGCCCGAGTGCACGCCCTCGGTCAGGATCTCGACCTTCAGGGTGCCGCTGGCCATGCCACGCAGGCTGGTGGTGAGCCAGAGCTGATCGTAGTTGCCGGCCCCCGAATCGAGACAGATCACCAGGGCCACCTCGCCCAGGCGGGTGCGCAGGGCATCGATGTAGGGCAGCAGGTCGTACGAGCCGCTTTCCTCGCAGGTCTCGATCAGGCCGACGATGCGGGGGTGGGGGGTGTTCTGCGCCTTCAGGGCCTGCACGGCGGCGATGCTGGCGTAGACCGCATAGCCGTCGTCGGCGCCGCCGCGGCCATACAGCTTGCCGTCTTCGTACTTGGGCGTCCAGGGGCCCAGGTCATTGCGCCAGCCGCTGAACTCGGGCTGCTTGTCCAGGTGGCCGTACATCAGCACGGTCTGGCTGCTGTGGGCCTGGGTGGCGGCCACCTCGAAGAACAGCACGGGGGTGCGGCCTTCCAGGCGGATGATCTCGAGCGAGAGCCCCTCGACCTTCTGCGCCTCGACCCATTGCGCGGCGTTGCGCAGCACGGTGTCGAGCAGGCCTTGCTGGGCCCAGTCGGCGGCGAAAGCCGGCGACTTGGCGGGGATGGCGATGTAGTCGGTGATCTGGCGCACCAGATCGCTGTCCCAGCGCTGGCTGACCTCGGCCAGGGCCTGTTCGGGCTGGAAGACGGAAGAAGGAACACGGGCGTTCATGAAGATCTCCTGGTGGCTCGCTGCGGGCCGCGACCTCGTGGCCGGGCAGCAGCGCTTGATTCTGCCTGAGCCCGGGCGGACGCGCCGCAGGCGACAGCCTGCAACCGCTTGGGCTCAGCTCGCACCGCGACGCCGGGTTTCAGACGGCAGCTCACCGAACAAGACCTTGTAGTCGTGCGAGAAATGGCCCATGTGCGAGAAGCCCCAGCGGGCCGCCACCGTCTGCACCGAGGCGTCAGGCGGCCCGGCGCGCAAGGCGCGCCGACAGGCATTGAGGCGCACGGCCTTGAGGAACTCGGCCGGCGATTCGCCGAGCACGGCCTGGAAATGGTTCTGCAGCGTGCGCCGCGTCAGGTGAAGGCGCTGACACAGCTCGTCCACACCCAGGGCCTCGTGACTGGGCTGGCGCGCCAGCTCGCGGGCCGCCATCACCAGGGCAAAGCGCCGCTGGGCCGCCGCCGGCCTGGGGGCCGCGCCGTCTGCCGCCGGCTCGGCACACAACAGATGCAGCAATTGCGACAGGCCGGCCTGCAAGGCCAGCCGGCCCCAGGGCAGGTCGACCTCACCCGACTGCCCGAGCTGGAGCAATTGCTCGAAGGTGTGGCACAGGGCTGCGTGCCGTTCCTCGCTCAATGCGATGGCCCGGGCCGGGCTGGTCAGGCCCTGGACCGCCAGGCCAAGACCGGCGGACTCGGCCTGGGCCTGCAGCCATTCCTGATCGAGCACCACGCCGTAGATGCCGAAATCGGGCGGGGTGCGCAACTCGAAACCTTCGCTGGCACGCGCCCGAAGCAGGGCGCGCCCCTGGTCGGTGCGCTGGGCCTGTCCACAAAAGTGCAGCGGCTGGCGGCAATGCCGGTCGGCCAGGCCGAACCACACCGACCCCGACCAGGGCGCGCATTGCTGGCTGGTCTGCCGCGAGGTGTGCTCATGGAAGACCTGCAGGCGCGGCCCGTCCACCCACAGCTCGCGCACCCGGCCCGCAAAGCGCCCCCCCGAAAGCTGGTCGTACTGCTGCTGCCAGGCCGAGAGGTGGCCGGCGTGCTCGTCCACGTCGTCGCTGGTGCGCACGCGGTACTGCGGCGGGTCCATCGACACGCCAGCAGCAGGTAGAGCAGGGACACGGCCTGTCGAGGCCGAGGCGGGGAGCATGGTCGATCGCGCCAGGAAGAGTGAGGGTGCCCCGAGTGCAGCAAGAAAAATGCCCGTGGGCAAGCTGCAGTGCAGCACCGGTGCGGGGCGCCGCTGTCCCAAATCGGAAAAAATCGCGCCGGCCCGGGCGGTTTTCCGATTCGGGATAGGACGCTGGCGTCCTCTTTGCTGCAATGGCGGGCATCAGACACCCACGAGGCCCCACCATGAACCCAGCCGCCGCCGCCCCCGCCGCCCACCTGAAGAAAGTGCTGGGCACCTTCCAGCTTTGGGGCATTGCCGTGGGCCTGGTGATTTCGGGCGAGTATTTTGGCTGGAGCTACGGCTGGGCCAGCGCCGGCACCCTGGGCTTTCTCGTGGCCACGCTGCTGGTGGCCACCATGTACACCACCTTCATCTTCAGCTTCACCGAACTGTCCACCGCCATCCCGCACGCGGGCGGCCCGTTTGCCTACGCACGCCGTGCCTTCGGTCCGCTCGGGGGCTTCGTGGCGGGCTTTGCCACGCTGATCGAGTTCGTGTTCGCACCGCCCGCCATCGCGCTGGCGATCGGGGCCTACCTGAATGTGCAGTTTCCGGCCATCGATCCGAAATGGATCGCGCTGGGCGCCTATGCGGTGTTCATTGCGCTCAACTGGGTGGGGGTGGGCATTGCAGCGGCCTTCGAGCTGGTGGTGACGCTGCTGGCGATCTTCGAACTGCTGGTGTTCATGGGCGTGGTGAGCCCGGGTTGGTCATGGGAGCGCTTTGCCGCGCAGGGCTGGGCCGGCTCGGAGGTGCTCAACGGCGCGGCGGTGGCGGG
>RXJO01000174.1:0-6483 GCA_003987795.1 Curvibacter sp. | reverse complement strand
GCGATCTGGTTCTTCCTGGCCATCGAAGGTGCGGCCATGGCGGCCGAAGAGGCCCGCGACCCGAAACGAACGATTCCGCGCGCCTACATCGCGGGCATCCTGACCCTGGTCAGCCTGGCCTTCGGCGTGATGATCATGGCCGGCGGGGTGGGCGACTGGCGCAGCCTGGCCAACATCAACGACCCGCTGCCCCAGGCCATGAAAGCGGTGCTCGGGGCACACAGCGGCTGGCTGCACATGATGGTGTGGATCGGCCTGTTCGGGCTGGTGGCTTCGTTCCACGGCATTCTGATGGGCTATTCACGCCAGATCTTCGCGCTGGCCCGCGCCGGCTACCTGCCGCGCAGCTTCGCGGTGCTCAGCCCGCGCTTCCAGACGCCGCACCGGGCCTTGCTGGCCGGCGGCGCGGTGGGGGTGGCCGCCATCTTCAGCGACAACTGGATCGAGTTCGGCGGTCAGACCCTGACGGCGAACATCGTCACGCTGTCGGTGTTCGGCGCCATCGTGATGTACATCATCTCGATGGCGGCGCTGCTGCGCCTGCGCCGCACCGAGCCCGACATGGCCCGCAGCTACCGCGCCCCCTTCTACCCCTGGTTTCCGCTGCTGGCGCTGGGCCTGGGCCTGGTCTGCCTGGGGGCCATGGTGTGGTTCAACCCGGTGCTGGCCGCCCTGTTCGCCGGCCTGATGGCCCTGGCCTGGCTGTATTACGTGCTGACGGCCCGGCACCGCGCCGACGCCGCGCCCGACGCCTTGCTGGACGCGGGCACCTGACACCGCACGGAGCCACCGGCATGCGCTACCACACCACCCTGGGCGGACAGGGGCACATCTTCGAGGACCTGCGCCAGGTGATGGCCATGGCCAGCCCGGCGCGCTCGGGCGACTACCTGGCCGGCCTGGGCGCGGCCACGGCACAACAGCGCATGGCCGCCCGCCATGTGCTGGCCGAACTGCCACTGAAGGTGTTTCTCAACGAGGCCCTGGTGCCCTATGAAAGCGACAACATCACGCGCCTGATCCTCGACCAGCACGACGCCCAGGCCTTCGCCCCGGTGGCCCACCTGACGGTGGGCGACTTCCGCAACTGGCTGCTGGGCCCAGGCGCCGACACGGCCACACTGAGTGCACTGGCCCCTGGCCTGACGCCGGAGATGGTGGCCGCGGTGAGCAAGCTCATGCGCAACCAGGACCTGATCGCGGTGGCGCGCAAGACGCAGGTGGTGACCCGCTTTCGCAACACCCTGGGCCTGCCGGGCCGGCTGGCCGTGCGACTGCAACCCAACCACCCGACCGACGACCTGCGCGGGGTGGCGGCCTCGGTGCTGGACGGGCTGATGATGGGCGCAGGCGATGCGGTGATCGGCATCAACCCGGTGTCGGACAGCCTGCCTACCCTGGCCCGGCTGTGCCATGGCTTCGACGAACTGATCCAACGCCTGGCGATCCCGACGCAGGCCTGTGTGCTGACCCATGTGACCAACACGCTGCAGTTGATCGAGGGCGGGGTGCCGGTGGATCTGGTGTTCCAGTCGATCGGCGGCACCGAGCTGACCAACCTCAGCTTCGGGGTGAGCCCCGAGCTGCTGGACGAGGCCTGTGCGGCGGCGCGCTCGCTGCAGCGCGGCACGCTGGGCCAGAACGTCATGTATTTCGAGACCGGCCAGGGCAGCGCCTTGTCAGCCAATGCCCATGCGGGTGTGGATCAGCAGACCTGCGAAGCCCGCGCCTATGCGCTGGCGCGGCGCTACCAGCCCCTGCTGGTGAACACGGTGGTGGGCTTCATCGGGCCCGAGTATCTGTACGACGGCAAGCAGATCATCCGCGCCGGGCTGGAAGACCACTTCTGCGGCAAGCTGCTGGGCCTGCCCATGGGCTGCGACATCTGCTACACCAACCACGCCGAGGCCGACCAGGACGACATGGACACCCTCAGCGTGCTGCTGGCGAGCGCGGGCCTGAACTTCCTGATCGGGGTGCCGGGGGCCGATGACGTGATGCTCAACTACCAGAGCACCTCCTTCCATGATGCCCTGTTCCTGCGCGAGACCCTGGGCCTGCAACGGGCCCCCGAGTTCGAGGCCTGGCTGCAGGCCCAGCAGATCACCGACACCGGCGGACAACTGCTGAGCCCGGGCCGGAGCCACCCCTTGCTGGGCCACATGAGCAGCCTGGGCCAGGGAGGCGGCACATGAACACGCCGGACCGTCCTCAAACCGAAGCGTCGGCCCCCGATCAGCACGAGGGCGTGACCCCCATGCCCTGGACCGACTGGCGGCCCAGCACGCCGGCCCGCATCGCACTGGGCCGGGCGGGTGTGGCCATCCCGACCGATGAAAGCCTGCGCTTCGGTCTGGCGCACGCCTTGGCACGCGATGCCATCCACACGCCGCTGGACACGGCGGCGCTGCAGCTCGCCTTGGAGCAGGCCGGCCACAAGGTGCTGCAGGTGCGCAGCCAGGCCAGCGACCGCACCGAATACCTGCGGCGGCCCGATCTGGGCCGCCGCCTCAACCCGGCCGACACGCTTCGGCTGCAGGCCCTGGCCACCGAAGCCCGCGTGACACCCGAGCTGTGCGTGGTGGTGGGCGACGGCCTGTCTTCGCTGGCGGTGCAGCGCCATGCCGCGCCCTTGCTGGCCGCCCTGCTGCCGCGGCTGGCGCAGGGCTGGCGTCTGGCCCCGGTGGTGCTGGTGCAGCAGGCCCGGGTGGCTGTGGCCGACGAGGTGGGCGAGGCCCTGGGGGCCCGGCTGAGCGTGATCCTGATCGGCGAACGCCCCGGATTGAGCTCACCCGACAGCCTGGGCATCTACCTGACCCACGGCCCGCGCGTGGGCCGCCACGACGCAGAGCGCAACTGCATTTCCAATGTGCGCCCGCAAGGCCTGTCCTATGAACAGGCCGCACACAAGCTGGCCTGGCTGATCCGGCAGGCGCTGCAGCGCGGCCTGAGCGGCGTGGCCCTGAAAGACGAGAGCGAGACCGAGCCCTGGCTGCCCGGCACCCCGCCGCCCACCGATTCACTTGTCAGCGTTCCCCCCTCATCCCAGGAGAAAACATGAAGACCCCAGCCCTGCTCCGCCTCGCCCCCCTGACTCTGGCCTTGAGCCTGCTGGCCGCCCTGGCCAGCACCGGCTGCAGCAGCCCCCCGGCGGCCGTGCAGGCCGCCGCCCCCCAGACCCTGGCCCCCGGGCAGTGGGAAAGCTTCAACCGCCAGCAGATCAACGATCTGATCGCGCGCGTGGGCAAGACCAGCGCCGGCTACAACCCGGCCAAGCCACCCTATGTGGTGTTCGACTGGGACAACACCAGCGTCTTCCTGGACATCGAGGAAGCCGCGTTGATCTACCAGCTCGAAAACCTGCGCTTCGGCGCCAGCCCCGAGCAACTGGAAGTGGCCCTGCGCCGCAACATCCCGGCCACCGCCTTCAAGCCGGCCAACAACAACGCGGCGGGTCAGCCGGTCAGCATCGACACCATCGTGCCCGACATCCTGGACAGCTACCGCTGGCTCTACACCCATTACAGCGGCCTGAAAGGCCAGCAATCGCTGGCCGAGGTGAAGCGCAGCCCGCACTACCAGGCCTTCCTGACCAAGGTGCGCTACCTGTATGAAGCCATCGGTGACACCTTCGACCACGACACCGCCTACCCCTGGGTGACCTACCTGTTTGCCGGCATGACCGAGGCCCAGGTGCGCCAGCTGACGGTCGACACGGTGAACTGGCAGCAGACCCAGCCGATCGAGAAGGTGAAGTGGAGCACACCGGCCGAGCTGCCGGGCCGCGCCGGCCTGGTGTCGGTGAGCTGGAAGAACGGCTTGCGCCTGGTGCCCGAAATGCAGGACCTGTACGGGCGCTTCAAGGCCGCGGGCTTCGACGTGTGGGTGTGCTCGGCGTCCTTTGTGGACGTGATCAAGGAGATCTCGTCCAACCCGGCCTTCGGGTATCAGGTGAAGGAGGGCAACGTGCTGGCCATGGAGCTGGAGCGCGATGCCCAGGGGCGCATCCTGCCCGACTACCGCCATGGCTACGACCAGACCCAGGGCCCGGGCAAGACGCGCAGCATCCAGCGCTTCCTGGTCAGCCGCTACGGCTACGGGCCGGTGTTCATCGCCGGCGACAGCGAGGGCGACCAGAACATGATGGCCGACTTCAGCGAGACCCAGAAGGTGCTGATCGTGAACCGGCTGCGTGATCCCAAGAGCGCGATCGGCCAGTTCTCGGCACTGGCGGTGCAGAACTACGGCAAGCCCGAGACCCGCTACCTGCTGCAAGGCCGCGACGACAACACCGGCCGATTCGTGCCGAGCCAGCTGCACACCCCGCTGGGAGCGAGCGCCGCCAAGGCGCTGAAGTGAAGCGGATCATCGACCCAGCAAGGGCTGTGAGGGTTGGAAAATCGCCACGGCCCGCGCCAGTCGCTCGGCCTGATCGGTGAGGCTGGCCGCAGCAGCGGCCGATTGCTCGACCAAAGCGGCGTTCTGCTGGGTCATCTGATCCAGCCCACCGACCGCGCTGTGGACAAGGCTCAAGCCTTGGGACTGCTCGCCGGCGACCGATGAGATGTCGGCAATGATGTGCTTGACTCGCTGCACCGAGGCGACGATGTCGTCCATGGTGCGGCCTGCGACATGCACCTGCTGGGTACCGGCTTCAACATTCTCGGCCGACTGGCCGATCAGGGATTTGATCTCACGGGCGGCCGCTGCGCTGCGCTGCGCGAGGCTGCGCACTTCACTGGCCACCACCGCAAAGCCACGACCCTGCTCCCCGGCACGGGCGGCCTCGACTGCGGCATTGAGCGCCAGCAAGTTGGTCTGGAATGCAATGCTGTCGATCACGCCAGTGATGTCAGCGATCCGGTTGGAGCTGGCGTGGATCGCCTCCATGGTGCTGATCAGACGGCGCACCGCCTCACCGCCTTGCTCGGCCACCTGGGCCGCAGAGCCGGACAGTTCGTTGGCCTGCCGCGCTGAATCGGCCGAATGCTGCACTGTGGTGGTCAGCTCTCCGAGGCTGGAAGCCGCCTGAGCCAAGTGACTGGCCGTTTGCTCGGTGCGATGACTGAGATCGAGATTGCCAGTGGAGATCTCACGGCTGGCGGCTTCGATGCTGCTCGCCGATGCATGCACTTGAGAGACGGCTTGATGCACGCTCTGCAGCGCCTGCTGCAAGACCTGGGCGGCTCGGGTCCGGACAAGCTGATCTGAGACATCGAG
The DNA here is from genome assembly GCA_003987795.1 of Curvibacter sp. Taxonomy (GTDB): domain Bacteria; phylum Pseudomonadota; class Gammaproteobacteria; order Burkholderiales; family Burkholderiaceae_C; genus Curvibacter. Next base: position 1,263 of record RXJO01000174.1, on the reverse strand, counting down.
TCGGAGCCGGTCGCCATCACGGACCTGGGCCACCAGCCGGGACAGTTCAGCGCCTTCCTGGGCGGCCCGGCGCATGGCGACCGCGAACACCACCTCGAGAGAGGTCTGGATCACCACGTAGACGGCATGCAGGACCACGCGCGCGAAATCAGGTTGGCTCACGCAATAGACACCAAAGCCGGCCGCCTGCAGTCGGTCGAACAGCACATGATGCACGGCAAAGAGAACCGCCGACAGGATGATGGGGCGCCAGTCGCGGTACACGAGCAGCAAAGCCAGGGTGACAAAGACCCCGAAGTGGTACTCCACCTGACCCTGGGCGAGTTGGATGTGCAGCATGACCAGGACAGACAAGCCGACGGTGAGCAGCAAACGTGAGAACAGGGTGGCCGGGGCGAGAGCGTGCCCGATCAAGCCCAGAAGCAGCACGGGCAGAGCCACACCCAGGGCGAGTGACAGGGAACCGTGAACCGACCCCAACACCGAGGCTGCCAGCAAGCTCAACACCATGGCGGCCAGGATCAGGCGGTCCGGCCACAGAGGTTGCATGCTGCGATCGGAATCTTTGTTCAGAAGTTCAGCGGAGCGCTCCAGTGCTTGACTCATGGGACCACCTTGCTTGACATAAATCGTAACCAACGTGGTCATATTGTGACCGCATGGTCACAATTCAGGTGAAGAAGCCGCCCAACGGATGGGGACTTGCCGTTCAAATCGGGTTTGGCAGGCCGGCCGAGCGGCTGCCCAGTGCGGATCAGCCCAGGTGGAAGGCCTGGATGGCCTCGGACAGCCGCGTGGCCTGGTCGCGCAGGCTGGCGGCAGCGGCGGCCGACTCCTCCACCAGGGCAGCGTTCTGCTGGGTCATCTGATCGAGCTGGTTGACCGCTCCATTGACCTGACCGATGCCGTTGGACTGCTCGACCGCAGCCGAGGAGATCTCGCCCACGATGTCCCCGACGCGTTGCACCGAGCTGACGATGTCGCTCATGGTGGTGCCGGCGCTGCCGACCAGTTGGGCCCCGGATTCGACCGCCTCGACCGAGTTGCCGATCAAGGCCTTGATCTCACGCGCGGCCTGGGCGCTGCGCTGGGCCAGGGTGCGCACCTCGCCCGCCACCACGGCAAAGCCCCGCCCCTGCTCGCCGGCGCGTGCGGCCTCGACCGCGGCATTGAGCGCCAGGATGTTGGTCTGGAAGGCGATGCCGTCGATGACGCCGATGATGTCGGCGATCTTGCGCGAGCTGCTGTGGATGGCGTCCATGG
>RXJO01000331.1 GCA_003987795.1 Curvibacter sp. | reverse complement strand
CATCCTGTCCGTCATCCCGCCGATGACGCAGCTCAACACGCCTTATCCCTCCACCGCCTACCTGACCGGCTTTCTGCGTGCCCAGGGGCTGGATGCGCGGCAGGAGGACCTGGCGCTGGCGCTGGTGCTCAAGCTGTTCTCGGCGGGCGGTCTGCGCGACATCCGCGCCGTGATCGAGGCTGGCCCCGAGGCCTTGCGCAGCGCCCGGGTGAATCTGTTTCTGGACCAGTTCGACCGTTACTTGGCCACGCTGGAGCCCACCATCGGCTTTCTGCAGGGGCGTGACCTGAGCCTGGCCCATCGCATCGCCGGTCGGCAGTTCCTGCCCGAGGGCCCGCGATTTGAATCCTTGGATGTCTACCTGGCCGAGGAGGGCGAAGACCCACTGGCCTGGGCCTTCGGCGCTCTGGGTCAGCAAGACCGGGCGCGCCACCTGGCCACCTTGTACCTGAACGATTTGGCCGATGTGCTGCGGGATGCGGTCGATCCGCGTTTCGAGTTTGTCCGCTATGCCGAATCACTGGCGGCAGCCCAGCCCACCTTCGACCCGCTGGCCGAGGCGCTGGCGGCGCCCCGCAACCTGGTCGACGAGACGCTGTGCGAACTGGCGCTGCAGGCCGTGGCGCGGCATGAGCCCACGGTGGTGCTGGTGTCGGTGCCGTTTCCGGGGGCGGTTTACGGGGCCTTCCGGGTGGCGCAGGCCATCAAGGCACGCCACCCGGGCCTGGTCACCGTGCTGGGCGGTGGTTTCGTGAACACCGAGTTGCGCGAGCTGGCCGAACCCCGGGTGTTCGACTATTTCGACTATGTCACCCTGGACGCTGGCGAGAGCCCTCTGCTGGCGCTGCTGGAACACCTGCAGGGCCGGCGTTCGCGCCAGCGTCTGGTGCGCACCTTTGCGCGTGATGCCGCCACGGGCCAGGTGCAGTGGCTGCACCTGGAGCAGCCCGAGGTGCCGTTTGAGAAGGTGGGTACCCCCACCTGGGACGGGCTGCCCATCCACCGCTACCTGTCGCTGCTGGACATGCTCAACCCCATGCACCGCCTGTGGAGCGACGGGCGCTGGAACAAACTCACGGTGGCCCACGGCTGCTACTGGAAGAAATGCAGCTTCTGCGATGTCAGCCTTGACTACATCTCGCGCTATGAGACCGCCAGTGCGGCCACCCTGGTCGATCGCATCGAGGCCATCGTGGCCGAGACCGGGCAGACCGGCTTCCATTTTGTCGACGAAGCCGCGCCGCCCAAGTCGCTGAAGGCACTGGCGCATGAGTTGCAGCGTCGCGGCACGGCGATCTCGTGGTGGGGCAACATCCGCTTCGAGAAATCCTTCACTCCCGAGTTGTGCCAGCAGCTGGCCGACAGCGGCTGCATTGCCATTTCCGGTGGGCTGGAGGTGGCCTCCGACCGCCTGCTCAAGCTGATGAAGAAGGGGGTGTCGGTGGAGCAGGTGGCCCGCGTCACGCGCAGCCTCACCGATGCCGGCATCCTGGTGCATGCCTACCTGATGTACGGCTTTCCGACCCAGACCGTGCAGGACACCGTGGACGCGCTGGAGTACGTGCGCCAGCTGTTCGAGAACGGCTGCATCCAGTCGGGCTTCTGGCACCGCTTCGTCTGCACAGTGCATTCGCCGGTGGGTCAGAATCCGCAGGAGTACGGCATCAGCCTGGTGCCCTTGCCGCCGGGCCAGTTCGCCCGCAACGACATCGCCTTCCGTGACCCCACCGGTGTGGACCACGACGCCTTGGGCGAAGGCCTGCGCAAGGCCATCTACAACTACATGCACGGCATCGGGCTGGACCAGGATGTGCGCAACTGGTTTGATTTCCATGTGCCCAAGCCCACGGTCAAACGGCAAACCATCGCCAAAGCACTGGCCCAGACCCACTGGGACTGAAACTTGGAATTTTCACCCGAAACTCGCTTAATTTATCAATTTAAAATTGATTTATTCTGCGAGAATGATTTTCAAATCATTTCATGAGCCTGTGCTTGCAGGTTCAAGCCTTGGGTGCCGACATGTCCATGCTCCAAAACTGCTCGACCGTCTTGACGCTGGGAACGCTCACCGAGCAGACCCGCGCTGTGGTGCAACTCTATTTCGAGCTCGTCCAGGCCAGCGAAGCCAGCGCGGCGCTGTCGGCGCTGCTGGCGCCCGAGATGGTCTGGGATGTACCGCACAACTCGCTGGTCATTCCCTGGAGCGGGCCTGCCCAGTCGCGTGAGCAGGTGGTCGATTTCATCCACCAGCACCGCCGGCGGGCGAACCCCCAGTGCATCGTGGTGAACCCGGTGATGGCCGAGGGTTGCCACGCGATGGTCACTGGCGAACTGGAAACCCGGCTCATCGCCACCGGAGAGTTGATGCGGGTGGATTTTGCGTTTCGCTTCACCGTGCTGGCCGGACAGATCACGCACATCAAGGTCTATGAGAGCACCTGCCCGGTGCCCGAGCCGGTTCAGGTGCCGCGTCGCCTGTTGGGCCGATCCGTTCATTAGCCCTGCTAGGGGTACTGGCAAAAACGTTCTAGGGGCTTGCGCCCGTAAAATGAAGGGTTATCCCCAAGAAGCCCCCCATGAACGCCCCCGTCGACGTTTCCTTTTTCGCGCGCGCCGCCAAACCGCTGAACAGCTACCGCAAGTTCTGGGCGGCCCGTTTCGGCACGGCGCCGTTCCTGCCGATGAGCCGTGCGGAAATGGACAAGCTGGGCTGGGACAGTTGCGACATCATCATCGTCACCGGCGATGCCTATGTGGATCATCCGAGCTTCGGCATGTCGGTGATCGGCCGCATGCTCGAAGCCCAGGGCTTTCGCGTGGGCATCATCGCGCAGCCCGACTGGCAGAGTGCCGACCCCTTCCGGGTGCTGGGCAAGCCCAATCTGTTCTTCGGGGTGACGGCGGGCAATATGGATTCGATGATCAACCGTTATACGGCCGATCGAAAAATCCGTTCGGACGACGCCTACACGCCCGGCGACGTGGGCGGCAAACGCCCTGACCGTGCTGCCATCGTCTACAGCCAGCGCTGCCGTGAGGCCTACAAGGACGTGCCCATCGTGCTCGGCGGCATCGAAGGCTCGTTGCGCCGCATTGCCCACTACGACTATTGGAGCGACAAAGTGCGTCGGTCCATCGTGGTCGATGCCAAATGTGATTTGCTGCTGTATGGCAATGCCGAGCGTGCCATCGTTGAGGTAGCGCATCGCCTGGCGGCCCGCGAGCCGATCGAGAAGATCACCGATGTGCGCGGCACGGCCTTCATCCGGCGCAGTGGCGATGAGTCGTCTGAGGGCTGGTTCGAGATCGACTCCACCCGCATCGACACCCCGGGCCGCGTCGAGGCGCACGTCAACCCCTACCTGATGATCTCGGAGCAGGCGCGCGAGCAGGGCGCCACCTGTGCCCGCGAGGACGAAGCCCAGGCGGTGGCCAGTGAGGCCGAGGCCCGGGCAGGGAGCGACGCCACCGTCAAACCGCTGACCTTCGTGCCCAACCCGGCGCTGCAAGGTCGCGTCAAGGTGCCCCCGCGCGAGCGCAGCGTGATCCGCCTGCCCTCGTACGAACAGGTCAAGAGCGACCCGGTGCTGTATGCCCATGCCAATCGGGTGCTGCACCTGGAGACCAACCCCGGCAACGCCCGCGCCCTGGTGCAGGCGCATGGCGAGGGCGTGACCGCGCGCGATGTGTGGATCAACCCGCCGCCCATCCCGCTCACCACGGCCGAAATGGACCTGGTGTTCGATCTGCCCTATGCGCGCAGCCCGCACCCGGCCTATGCCGACGAAAACGGCAGCCATGACGGCGCCACCAAGATCCCGGCCTGGGAGATGATCCGCTTCAGCGTGAACATCATGCGCGGCTGCTTTGGCGGCTGCACCTTCTGCTCGATCACCGAGCACGAGGGGCGCATCATCCAGAGCCGCTCCGAGGATTCGATCATCCGCGAGGTCGAAGAGATCCGCGACAAGGTCAAGGGCTTCACCGGCGTGATCTCCGACCTGGGTGGCCCGACTGCCAACATGTACCGCATCGGCTGCAAGACGCCCGAGATCGAGGCCGCCTGCCGCAAGCCCAGCTGCGTGTACCCGGACATCTGCCAGAACCTCAATACCAGCCACGATCCGCTGATCAAGATCTACCGCCGCGCGCGCGCCCTCAAGGGCATTAAAAAGATCCTGATCGGCTCGGGTCTGCGCTACGACCTGGCCGTGAAAAGCCCCGAGTACGTGCGCGAGTTGGTGCAGCACCATGTGGGCGGCTACCTCAAGATCGCCCCAGAGCACACCGAGCAGGGCCCGCTGACCAAGATGATGAAGCCCGGCATCGGCAGCTATGACCGCTTCAAGCAGATGTTCGACAAGTTCTCTGAAGAAGTGGGCAAGAAGCAATTCCTGATCCCTTACTTCATCGCGGCCCACCCGGGCACCAGCGACGAGGACATGATGAACCTGGCGCTCTGGCTCAAGCGCAACGGCTTCCGTGCCGACCAGGTGCAAACCTTCTACCCCAGCCCCATGGCCAGTGCCACGGCCATGTACCACAGCGGCCGCAACCCGCTGCGCAAGATCACGCCCGACAGCGAGTCGGTCGACATCGTGCGTGGCGAGAAGCGCCGCCGCCTGCACAAGGCGTTTCTGCGCTACCACGACCCCAACAACTGGCCCTTGCTGCGCGAAGCCCTCAAAACCATGGGTCGGGCCGACCTCATTGGTAACGGCAAGCAACACCTGATTCCGACCTTCCAACCCATGACGGACGGCAGCTACCAGAGTGCCCGCCGCAAGAACTCGACCCAGGCCCCGGCCCGCCCCACGGGCAAGGCCGTGCCGGCCGCCGTGGCTCCGCGTGGCGCCCGTGGGCCAGCGCTGGGGCAGGGCGCTGCCCCGGCAGCGCCGATCAAGGGCCGCATCCTGACCCAGCACACCGGCCTGCCACCGCGCGCCGGCACCGGTATCGGCAAACCCAAGCCCGGGCGCAAAGGACCGCGCTGAAGCCCTTGTGGCCTTGTATCAGTCCGCCAGACTTTGAAACCAGGGCGGCTGCCTGCGCCGCTACGCTGGCGCCTGCCTGTTGCCGGTAGTCCCGGGGTTGCGGCGGCGACAGTCCCTGGACGTCGGCTTTGCGACCGAGCTTGTCGACCCTCTCGGCCGAGCCCTGCCGGTGCGAGCGAGGTGAGCTTTGACGTCCGTTTTGACTTCCCAAAAAGAACCGGGCCAATGCGCTGATGGTCGCCGGTCGGCATTGCTGGTGGTCGCTGCAGGCGTCTCGGCCGCCTTGCATGTGGCCAAGTTGGCGCCCGCCATTCCCTTGTTGCGTACCGAATTGGGCTTGTCGCTGCTGCAGGCGGGCTTTTTGCTCTCGGCGGTGCAAATGGCGTCCATGTTGCTGGGCGCCACGATGGGGCTGTTTGCCGACCAATGGGGCTTGCGCCGGTGCCTTTTGATCGGCCTGGGGCTGCTGGTGGTTTCCAGCACCTTGGGCCCCGCCGTGCATGAAGCCCGCTTCATGCTGTTCCTTCGGGCGCTGGAGGGCGTTGGGTTCCTGCTCGTCTTCATGCCCTGTGCGGGCTTGATCCGGCAGTTGGTCAGTGCCCACGATTTGCCTTTCATGCTGGGTGTGTTCGGCATCTGCATGCCGCTGGCCACCGCATTGGCTTTGTTGGGGGGCCCGCTGCTGCTGCCCCTGATGTGGTGGCCGCAGTGGTGGTGGCTGATGGCCGCATTGTCGGCGGCGATGGCCATGGCCATCCTGACCGGGGTGCCGTCGGATGCCGCCCGGGCACGCTTGGCAGGTCTGGCCGCTGCATCGGGTGCCACCGTCTCAAAAGCAAGCCGGCCCGGTTGGGCGCAGGGCTTGGGCGCGCTGCGCCTGACACTGACCAGTGCGGGGCCATGGCTCGTCGCACTGACCTTTGCCTTCTATGCCTCGCAGTGGCAGGCCGTCATGGGTTTTTTGCCCTCGATCTACGCGTCTTCTGAGTTGGGCGTGGTTCTGAAAGCCGTGCTCACGGCCCTGGCTGCGGCGGCCAATATCGTGGGCAATCTGGCCGCCGGGGCGCTGTTGCAGCGCGGTGTGCCTGCCGCCAGGGTGCTGGCCTGGGGTTTTGTCTGCATGGCCGTTGGTGCCTGGCTCACCTTCGAGGCCTTCTGGACTTTGCCAGCAGCGCTGCGTTATGCAGCCTTGCTGGGCTTTTCGATGATGGGGGGCCTGATCCCGGGCAGCCTTTTCTCCTTGGCCGTGCGCCTGGCTCCAGGTGAGAACGCCATTTCGACCACCGTCGGCTGGATGACCCAGTGCTCGGCCTTGGGGCAATTTGCCGGCCCGCCACTCGTGGGCTGGGTTGCCGGTCTGGCCGGAGGCTGGCAATGGACCTGGGCTGTCACAGGAGGCTGCTGCCTGGTAGGTTTGCTGTTGTCGCAACGCATTGCGCGCCGCCTGGCCATGTCGTGAGCGCGTGGCAAAGTTGGCGTGACGCGCCGTCGGCCACCCCAAGTCGTGGCAACATCCCGGGCATGACTATCTCCATGCCTTTTCTATCGTCCCTGTCGTCGCTGACTGCAGCACCGGCGTGCCGCCGCTGGGCCCTGGTCGGCCTGTGTCTGCTGAGCGGCGCCTCCTGGGCGGCCAACAAGCAGGCCCATTCCCATGCTGCCGCCAAGCCGGCGGAGGCCAAGGCGGCCAAGGCCCCGGTCAGTTGCCCGCCGCTGCCCGCGCCGTTCTCACAAGAGCTGTTCAGCAGCGCCGCCGAGCAGGCGGCAGACCGGGGCTTTCTCTGGAAGATCACCAAGGGCGACCACAGCTCGTACCTGTACGGCACCTTCCATGCGGGCAAGGCCGAGTGGATGGCGCCGGGCCCCAAGATCCAGCAAGCCCTGGACGCCACCGACGTGACCGGCGTCGAGATCAACCCGCTGGACCCGGCCATCCAGCGTGAAATGGCCACGGTCACCCAGGGCGTGAAGCGCAACCTGCCCGCCGAGTTGCAGGCTCGCCTCAAGACCCGCTGGGCGGCCGAGTGCCTGCCCGAGGCCGCCCTGGGTTCGGCCCCACCCGAGATCCAGGCCCTGAGCCTGACCTTCCTGGCCGGGCGTCGTGACGGCCTGCAACCGAGCTTCGGCACCGAGATCATGCTGGCCGTGCTGGCCCGCAGTGCCGACCGTCCGGTGGTGTCGCTCGAATCGGCCTCTGGCCAGCTCTCGGTGCTGCTGGGCAGCTCCGATGCTGAATCTGCCAACCTGGTCAACCGAACCCTGAGCGAGATCGAACGGGGCCAGACGCGGCGCATCCTGTCGCGCGTGGCCCAGATCTGGGAGCAGGGCGATCTTGATGCGCTAGAGCATTACGCCGATTGGTGCGACTGCCTCAAGACCCCGCTGGACCGCAGCCAGATGAAAAAGCTGATGGACGACCGCAACCCGGCCCTGGCCGACCGGGTCGACGGCTTGCACACCGATGGCAAGAAGGTATTTGCCGCCGTGGGCTCGCTGCACATGGTGGGCCCCACGGGCCTGCCCAAGCTGCTGGAGCAGCGCGGGTATCAGGTGGAACGCCTGCGCTGACAAAGTGGCTTTCCGAGGCCGCGCCGGGGCGGTCTCAGTCAGCCAGCGTGTACAGCGGTACGTCGTTTTCGACTGCCAACCGATCCAGTTGGGCCCGGGTCTGCTTGGCCAGGAAGTCGGCCACGGCACGGTGAACCTCGGGGCTGAACAGGGCCCGCAGGTCGGCTGCTTCGATGCCGGCGGCGCGGCACAGCGATTGCGCGAAATGCGGCTCGAGGGCCGCGACAGCCACCCGACCGTCGGCGCAGCGATAGACCCGGTAGCCCGCGTGGGCGCCACCCACGGCTCCTTCGGGGCGGGTCAGGCCCCAATGGCGGGGCAGGGCCAGCCAGCGGGCGGCTTCGCTCAGGGCCACCTCACGGCGGCTGCCGTGGCCACTCTGGGCTCGCTGCAGCAGGCATTGCAACACCGCCTCGCTGGCCAGCAAGGCGCCGGCCATGTCGGCAAACAGGGTGGGGGGTAACTCCAGGCTGGGCACCAGACCGGCTTCGGCCAGGTAGGTCAGGTCGTGGCCGGGCTCCTCGGCGCGTTCACCCGGAGCGCCCACGATCTCGACCAGCGACAGGCGCGGGTAGCGTGTCTGAAGTTCGGGCCAATCGAGGCCCAGCTTGCGCAGCGCCGAGGGGCGGAACGAGGTGATCAGGACATCGGTATCGGCCAGCTCGGCGTGCAGCGTGGCCTGGCCTTCTGGGGTTTTGAGGTCGGCGTGCACGGTACGCATGCCTTCGTGCATGGTCTGGTAGGCCGTGGGGTTGTAGGCCCCCATGGGGTCGGCCGGCACGCCCTGACGGGGCTGCGGCTCGAGCTTGGTGCAGGTGGCTCCCATGTCGCGACAGCGCATCAGCGCGGCGGGGCCGGGCAGGTTCAGGGCCAGGCTGAGGATGCGGGTGCCTTGCAGCGGGCCGGTGTTTGGGTGGCTCATCTGTCCGTGTCTCCTGAAACAGTCATCATCCACGACGGCGATCCGACGCCGCCTTCAATAGCGTAGCTTGCCGGTGGCGTCGACCACGCTCATGTCGACCCACTGGGTACCGGTGTTGCCCTTGCTGTAGTTGAGCCTGAAGCCACCGAAATCCAGCTCGCCTGCGCTGTGCAGTGCATCCGCCAGGGCCTCTGGGCTGCTGCCCTTGGCGCGGCGCAGGGCCTCGACCAGCAGGCGCGCACTCAGGTAGCCCTCGAGTTGGAAGGCGGTGTAGGGCTTGGCCTCGGGGGCGTAGCGCGCCATGGTGGCCTGGAACTCGGCCTGCAGGGGCAGACCACGGCCGTTGGGGTTGGGAAAAGTCTGGGCGATGCCCACGCCTCGGGCCGCGGCCTCGCCAGCGGCCTTGACCAGCAAAGGGGCCGACAGGTACGACAGCGCCAGGATGGACCGGCTGTAACCGGCTTCGCGCAGCTGCTTGACCGCATCGGCCATGAAACGAGGCGAGCCGATCACGATCACCGACTGCGGGGCGGCGGCCTGCGTGGCCTTGGCCGCCGCGGCTAGGCTGTCGTCGTTGTGCTGGGCCTGGCTGCCCTCGATGCTTTTGTAGCCGAAGCCTGGGGCCAGCTCCTTGATGGCGGCCAGGCCCTGCACGCCGATGGGCAGATCCTGGTGCAGCACGTGCACCGTGCTCACGCCCAGGGTGCGTCCGTGCTCGAGCATGCGGGCGTATTGGTCGCGGTCGCTGGCGCGCACATGGAACAACTTGGCATGACCAGGCTTGCGCAGCACATCGGCCCCGGGCACGGCATTGATCACGACGAGGTTGGCGTTGTCGAGCAGGTTCTCGCGCACCACCGCACTCAGGGCCGCCGAACCGATCGGCGACAGCAAGGCCACGGGCTTTCGCTCCAGGGCCTGGGGCAGGGCGGCCTTGAAGCCGTCGGCCGTGAAGCGGTCGTCCAGGGTGAAGAGGGTGATCTTGCGTCCGTTGATGCCACCGTTGCGGTTGACCTGCTCGAAGTAGGCCTTGGCGCCGGCATTGATGTCGGGCGCGTCGGGCGAGGGCAGACCGGTGAAGGGGCCGATCTGGGCCACGACGATCTCATCGGCAGCCTGGGCGGTGTGGATCAGGCTGCAAACCAGCCAGGCTGCCACGGGCAGCCAGCGGCGTGCAACCCGGCCTGCGGTGGGCAGGTCAAGGCGCATGTTGTTGTCTCCGAATTGCTATCGGAGTGAACTATACCGGCAGCGTGTGCAACTTCGCTGCCGGGCGCCTTCAGGGTGTGTCAGCGGGCGCTGACCATGGGCAGGCCGACATAGTTCTCTGCCAGCGAGGTCGAGGCAGCTTCGGAGTGGATCAGGTAGTCGAGTTCGGCCTCCTGGATCTTCTGGCCGAACTCGCCGGTCTCCGGGAATCGGTGCATCAGCGAGGTGAACCACCACGAGAAGCGTTCTGCCTTCCAGATGCGGCTCAGGCAGCGCGCCGAGTAGTGGTCGATGCCGGCGGCGCTGTGCTCGCGGTAGTGCTCAATCAGGGCGCCCGACAGGTAGCCCACATCGGAGGCGGCCAGGTTCAGGCCCTTGGCGCCGGTGGGCGGCACGATGTGCGCGGCATCGCCGGCCAGGAACAGGCGGCCGAAGCGCATCGGCTCAGCCACGAAGCTGCGCAGCGGGGCGATGCTCATCTCGAGCGACGGGCCGGTCACCAGGCGCTCGCGGGCAGCCGGGTCGAGGCGGCGGGCCAGCTCTTCCCAGAACAGGGCGTCGGTCCAGTTCTCGACCTTGTCCTCGGAAGGCACCTGCAGGTAGTAGCGGCTGCGGGTGTGGCTGCGCATGCTGCACAGCGCGAAGCCACGCGGGGTGTTGGCATAGATCAGCTCTTAAGACACCGGCGGCACATCGGCCAGCACGCCCAGCCAACCGAAGGGATACACCTTCTCGTATTCATGTATGGCGCCGGCCGGCACGCTGGCGCGCGACACGCCGTGGTAGCCGTCGCAGCCCGCAATGAAATCGCATTCGATCTCGTGCGTCACGCCGTCCTTCACATAGCGCACGCGCGGCTGGGTGCCGTCGAAGTCGTGCAGGCTGACCTGGCTGGCCTCATACACGGTGCTCAGGCCGGCGGCGGCGCGGGCGTCCATCAGGTCGCGGGTGACCTCGGTCTGGCCGTAGACCATCACCTGCTTGCCACCAGTGAGCTTGTGCATGTCGATGCGGTGCCGCTCGCCCTTGAACAGCAGCTCGATGCCATGGTGAGGCAGGCCCTCGGCATGCGCGCGTTGGGCCACGCCGGCCTGCTCCAGCAGGTCCATGGTGATCTGCTCCAGCACGCCGGCGCGGATGCGGCTGAGCACGTAGTCGCCGCTCTGGCGCTCGACGATGATGTTGTCGATGCCGGCCTTGTGCAACAGTTGGCCGAGCAACAAGCCGGAGGGGCCGGCGCCGATGATGGCTACCTGGGTACGCATGAGGGTCTCCTTGGGGATCTCGGTGGTGGGTGATGGGTTGCCTGCAAGCGTAAAAGTGGGCGGTCAGCGGCGATAGCCTGTGCATGCGGCTTTGTGCGATCCTTGTGCGGTTTGTGCGATGATCGCGCAACATTGATCTGTATCAACCCCTGGGCAAGCCGCTGTCCACCGCACCACCCATGATCGCCAAGGCAGATTTCATTGAAGGCATGGCCAAAGGCATGGCCGTGCTCGAAAGCTTCGACACCGAGCGTCAGCGCCTGAACGCCACCCTGGCCGCCCAGCGGGCCGGCATCACCCGCGCCGCCGCGCGACGCCATCTGCTCACGCTTGAGCACCTGGGTTACCTGGAGAGCGACGGCAGCTACTTCTGGCTGGCACCCAAGGTGCTGCGCTTTTCGGGCAGCTACCTGGCGTCGGCACGCCTGCCCCGGGTCATCCAGCCCACCCTCAACCGCCTGGCTGCCCAGACCCAGCAATCGTTTTCGGCCGTGGTGCTGGAGGGCGACGAGGTGGTCATCGTGGCCCGCAGCGGCGTGCTGGGCCCGCCCAGCCGCCTGCTGGCTTACGGCCTGCACCTGGGCGCCCGCCTGCCCGCGCACGCCACCTCGACCGGCCGGGTGCTGCTCGCGGCCCTCAGTCCGGCCGACCTGGGGGCCTGGCTCAAAGGCCGCAGCCTGGCCCGTCTCACACCCCAGACCACCGTGCAGCCCGCCGCGTTGCGCAAGCTGCTTCGCCAGGTGCGCGACGACGATTTCTGCCTGGCCGCCGAAGAGCACGAACTGGGCGTGCTGGCCCTGGCCGTGCCCCTGCGCAACATGCAAGGCCGCACCGTGGCCGCCCTGAACGTGGTGGCCTCACCCCAGGCCCATCCGCCCGAAACCTTACAGCAGACCCTGCTGCCGCTGTTGCAGGAGGCGGCGCGGGAGGTGAGGGCGCTGTTGTGAGGAAGTGCGATTGGGCGTGATATGAGAACTGCTCGTGGCTGCATATTTGACCTTGGTGCTGGAGGAGAACAATCCGGCCGCGCCGGCATATGCCTTAGGTACCCTGGCCCGGGGCCGGGGAATGACAGAAATTGCCAAGGCCAGTGGTATGGGGCGCGAGGCCTTGTACAAGGCCCTGCGCCCCGATGCCCAGCCCCGTTTTGAGACCATTGCCCGGGTGTGTGCGGCGCTGGGAGTGAAATTGGTGGCTCAGCCGGTCAATGCCTGATAAGGCCCGATGGAAGCGCAGTAGGGGCAAGTCGTGTACCGGCTCCAATGACGCTCCTTCGCGACCTTGCGCAGAGAGTTGTCCTTTGACCCCGGAACGCCGTTTTTCACGCGTGAGACAATCCAACACCTCGTGCAATCCGCTGTCCGACGTGTAGCACCGCTGGCGGCCCGTATGTTGCACTTTTGTAGCACCGAGCCCTCCCCCAGACCTCCAAGCCCCCCAGATCCAGTCCCATGAACGTGAACGCCACAGCCGCGCCAGGCAACGATTTCAGAGGAGAACGCCCCTCCCACAGCATGCACCGGCTCAGCGTGGCACCGATGATGGATTGGACAGATCGTCACTGCC
>RXJO01000037.1:942-12571 GCA_003987795.1 Curvibacter sp. | reverse complement strand
CATTCAAACGCCAGCTTGAGCTTGGTGCCCACGCCGTCGGTGCCGCTCACCAGCACGGGTTCCTGGTAGCGCTTGGGCACTTCGAACAGCGCTCCGAAGCCGCCGATGCCGGCCAGCACCCCTTCGCGCATGGTTTTCTTGGCCAGCGGCTTGATGCGCTCGACCAGAGCGTCGCCTGCATCGATGTCGACGCCGGCGTCTTTGTAAGACAGGGGTGTGGAAGAGGTATTGGAGGAGCTCATTTGAAATGGACGGCACGGACAGGCGTGCACGGCGACTAGAATTTGCGGTGATTTTAAGCGGTGCCCCGACCGGGCCGCCTGCAACCCCCACCTTCATGCATCTTTCCACCACTCAAAAACGTGCCTTCACCTGGGCTGCGCTGGCCCTGGCGGCCTGGCTGCTGCTGTGGGCGCTCAAGCCGGTGCTGGCCCCCTTCGTGGTGGCGGCGGTGCTGGCCTACGCCCTGACACCCATGGTCAACTGGCTCGACGACCTGGGGCGCGGCCGCATGCCGCGGGTGGTGGCGGTGGTGCTGGTCGAGGTCGTGTTCATCCTGCTGGCCCTGGGTCTGGTGATGTTGATCGTGCCCATCCTCACCAAAGAGCTGCCGCTGATGCGCGACCAGGTGCCTCAATTGTTTGACCGTCTCAATGGCTTGCTCAAGCCGCTGGCTGCCCAATACGGTGTCACGCTGGCGGTGGACGTGGACACGATCAAGAGCCTGGTTCTCAAGTACCTCAATACCAACACCGAGGACATGTTGAGCCCGGTGCTGTCTTCGCTCAAGCTCGGTGGCAGTGTGGCGTTGGCCCTGGTGGGCAATGCGGTGCTGATCCCGGTGGCCTTGTTCTACCTGCTCATGGACTGGGACAGCTTCGTGCGCCGCCTCGTCGAGCTGGTGCCCCCGCGACTGCGAGAGGGCTACGACAGTTTCATGGACGATGCCGACGCGGTGCTGGGCCAGTACCTGCGCGGGCAATTGCTGGTCATGCTGCTGCTGGCCATCTTCTACAGTGCCGGGCTGGCGGCATTCGGGCTGGATCTGGCCCTGCCCATCGGCATCTTCACGGGGTTGGCGGTGTTCGTGCCTTACCTGGGCTTTGGGCTGGGTCTGGTGCTGGCCACCGTGTCGGGCCTGCTGCAGTTCGCCTCGCTGAAAGCGCTGGTCATGGTGGCCGTGGTCTTCGGCCTGGGGCAATTCGTCGAAAGTTTCATTCTCACCCCCCGCCTGGTGGGCGAGCGCATCGGTCTGCATCCGTTGACCGTCATCTTTGCATTGCTGGCCTTTGGGCAGGTGCTGGGTTTTGTGGGTGTGCTGATCGCCTTGCCTGCCAGCGCCGTGCTGCTGGTGGCCGTGCGGCGCCTGCGTTCGGGCTACCTGGCCAGCCGCCTCTACACCGGTTGAAGAGGGGCAGGGAAACACGCGTCATGATGAAGCAACTGGCACTCGACATCGGCCTGGCCACAGGTCCCACCCTGGACCGGTTTTTTGCCGGTCCCAACGAAGCGGCCCTGCGCCACCTGCAACTCTGGACGGGTGACGGCGCCCACGAAGCCCAGCGCTCGCCCGTGCCCACCTACCTCTGGGGCGACAGCGGCAGCGGCAAGACCCACCTGCTCAAGAGCGTGCAGACCGCCCTGCGCGAACAGGGGGCCCGCGTGGGCTGGCTCGATGCCTCGATCCATGAGCCGCCCGAGTTCGACGAGACCTGGGCCGCCGTGCTGATGGACGAGGTGCATCTCTACACCGCCGTGCAGCAGCATGCGGCCTTCAACTGGTTCGTCAATGCCCATACCCACCAGCGCTGGGTGTTGGCCGCGGGCGAACTGCCGCCGGCCGACCTGAAGCTGCGTGAAGACCTGCGCACCCGCCTGGGCTGGGGGCATGTGTTCCATCTGCATGTGCTCAGCGAACCCGAACGCCGTGCGGTGCTGCGTCAGGAAGCCGACGCCCGAGGCATTTTCCTCGGCGACGAAGTCATGGATTTCATGCTGAACCGCTTCTCGCGCGATCTCGGCAGCCTCATGCAACTGATCGACCAACTCGATGGCTATGCCCTGCGCACCCAGCGCGCCATCACCATTCCCCTCATCAAGGCCATGCTCGAATCCGAGTGAGGCTCCATCCGTACCCCATGCATCCTGAATGCCAAGTCTGTCCCGCATGAAACTGGCCCTGTTCGACCTCGACCACACGCTGCTGCCCATCGACTCCGACTACGCCTGGGGCCAGTTCACCACCCGCATCGGCTGGACCGACCCGGTTGAATTCGCCCGTCGCAACGACGAGTTCTTCGCCCACTACCAGGCCGGCACGCTCGATGTCCACGACTACGTGCGCTTTGCCATCGAAGCGGTGCGCGTCAAAGGGCCCGAGGCCGCGGCCGAGGCCCATGACCGCTTCATGCGCGAGGTGATCCAGCCCGCCATCACACCCCGGGCGCTGGCCCTGGTGCGTCAGCACCAGGCGGCTGGCGACACCGTGCTGATCATCACCGCCACCAATGAGTTCGTCACCCGCCCCATCGCCCGGGCCCTGGGGGTGGATGAGCTGATCGCCGTGAATCTGGCCCGCGACGCGCAGGGCTGGTTCACTGGCGAAATTGACGGTGTCCCCTCGATGCGCGAGGGCAAAGTGAAACGCATGGAACAATGGCTGGCTGCGCGCCAGCTTGACTGGACGCAGGTCGAAAGCACTTTCTACAGCGATTCGACCAACGATGTGCCCTTGCTGGAGCGAGTCAATCACCCAGTGGCCACCAACCCTGACGACCGTCTGCGCGCCCTGGCCCAAAGCCGAGGCTGGCGCATTCTGGACCTGTTCACCGAGACACCATGATCAAGAAGTTCATCGACAAACTGCTGGGCAAGGGCGCTGCGGCGGCCCCCAAGGCGGGCCGCCCCCAGTTCGGCAAACGCGAAGAGGTGCCCTTCAGCGTGCACGGCATCAACCCCGAGCTGGTCGACCGGCGCGCCAACGACGTGGTGCGCACCCTGAAGTCGGCCGGTTACGAGGCCTACATCGTGGGCGGTGCGGTGCGCGACCTGCTGCTGGGCCTGCGTCCCAAGGATTTCGACGTGGCCACCAATGCCACGCCCGAGCAGGTCAAAGGCCTGTTCCGCCGCGCCTTCATCATCGGCAAGCGCTTCCGCATCGTGCACGTGGTGCATGGCCGGGGCCGAGAGCACGAGGTGATCGAGGTCTCGACCTTCCGTGCCTACCTTGACAACGCTGCCGCCGAGCAGGTCAGCGGCAACGAACGCACCAGCAAGCAGGCACTGGCCGGCATGACCCATGCGGTCGATGCCAGCGGCCGCGTGCTGCGAGACAACGTCTGGGGCCCCCAGGAAGAAGACGCTGTGCGCCGCGACTTCACCATCAACGCGATGTACTACGACCCCGAGGCGCAGGTGGTGGTCGATTACCACAAGGGCATCCAGGACGCCAAGAAGAAGGTCCTGCGCATGATTGGCGACCCGGCCACGCGTTACCGCGAAGATCCGGTCCGCATCATCCGGGCCGTGCGATTTGCCGCCAAGCTCAGCCCGCTGGGCTTCGAGCTCGAGCCCAAGACGGCGGCCCCCCTGCGCAGCTCGCAGACCTTGCTGGCCGACGTGCCGCAAAGCCGCTTGTTCGACGAGATGCTCAAGCTGCTGCAGACCGGCCACGCCCTGGCCACGATCGCCACCCTCAAGAAGCTGGGCCTGGAGCGCGGCATCTACCCCTTGCTCGATGTGGTCGTTGAGCGGGCCGATCAGCCCTTCGTCACCGCGGCCCTGCAGGACACCGACCGGCGCGTGGGCGAGGGCAAGCCGGTGGCCCCGAGCTTCCTGCTGGCCACCGTGCTGTGGCAGGACGTGCGCGAGGGTTGGGAGCAGCGTCTGGCCCGGCGCGAGCACCCCTTCCCGGCGCTGCAGGATGCGATCGATGAGGTCTTCAATGCCCGCATCGGTGATGTGTCCGGCCGCGGCAAGCTGGCGGCAGACATGCGCGAGATCTGGGTCATGCAGCCGCGCTTCGACAAGCGCACAGGCAGCGCCCCCTACGGTCTGGTCGAGCAGGCCCGCTTCCGGGCCGGCTTCGATTTCATGCGCCTGCGTGCCGACATCGGCGAGGTGGATGAAGCCCTGGCCGAGTGGTGGGAGGAGTTCAGCACCGCCGACGATGCCACCCGCGAAGACCTGCTCGATCAGGTCCGCGAAGAGCAGCGTGCGCGCCAGAAGGCCGCCGCACCCAAGGTGCGTCGCTTGCCTCGCCAGGCCGAGCCCCGGGGTGAGGGCGAGCCCGCCAGCCCTGGTCGCGAGCCGGTGGGCGACAGCCCGTCGTCCGAGCCGGCACCCGATGGCGAGAACCCCGCCCCAGCACCGCGCAAGCGCCGTCGCCGCAAGCCCTCAGGCTCGCGTGGCGGTGGCCAGGGCAGTGGGGGTTCGGGGCAGGCCGCCGGCGGCGATGCCCAGGGCTGAGCCAGGAAGCCGACCCGCATGAGTGAGACCCTGGCTTCGCCGGTGCTCGCCTGTGTCGGCGTGGGCGGCAACCTGGGCGATGCCCAGGCCACGGTGCGCCGGGCGCTGGCCGATCTGGCCCAGTTGCCGCACAGCCGCCTGCTCAAGGCGTCTTCGCTGTACCGAAGCGCGCCGGTGGATGCCGGTGGGCCCGATTTCATCAATGCCGTGGTCCTGCTGCAGACCCAGCTCGCGCCGCTGCCACTGCTGCATGCCCTGCAGGCGCTCGAGCAGGCCGCCGGCCGCGAGCGCCCCTACCGCAATGCGCCCCGCACCCTCGATCTGGATTTGCTCAGCCATGGCGAAGTGCGCCTGGACACGGCTGAGCTGACGCTGCCGCACCCCCGCATGCGCCAGCGTGCTTTCGTGCTGCGGCCCCTGGCCGAGGTCTGGCCCGAGCAGGTGTCGGCGGCCGACCTCGCGGCTGTGGCCGACCAGGCCATCAGCCGACTCTGACGGGGCCGGTATCTCGACGGTGGCTCAGTCCACCTTGGCGCCGGACGCCTTCACCACCTTCTCGTACTTGGCCAGTTCGCCTTTCATGAAGGCCCCGAACTGTTCGGGCGAGGTCGGCACGGGCTCGGCCATCAGGCCTGCGAAACGGGTCTTGGTCTCGGGCGAATTCAGGGCCGCCACAAAGGCCTGGTTCAATTTGGTGATCAGGTCCTTGGGCGTGTGCGCCGGCGCCACCAGCCCCCACCAGGTGTCGATGCTGAAGCCTTTGTAGGTCTCGGCCACCGCAGGCACCTCGGGCAGCAGCGGGCTGCGTTGCGCGGTGGTCACAGCCAGCGCCTTGAGCTTGCCCGAACGGATGTTGGGCGCGGCCGTGGCCAGGTTGTCGAAGTTGAAGTCGACCTCACCCGCCAGCAGGGCCAACTGGGCCGGGTTGCCGCCGTTGTACGGGATGTGCAGTGCGAAGATGCCGGCCTGGGCCTTGAACATCTCGCCGGCCAGATGGCCTGCGCTGCCGCTGCCGCCGCTGCCGAAATTGAGCTTGGCGGGGTTGGCCCGGGCATAGGCCACCATGTCGGCGAGGGTGTTGATCTTGAGTCGCCGCGCGGTGTCGGCGTTGATCACCAGCACATTGGGCACCCGCACGATCTGGGTGATGGGGCTGAAGTCGCGCAGCGCATCAAAGGGCATGCGGCTGTACAGCCAGGGGTTGACGGCATGGGTGGCCGTGGCGGCGATCCCGAGGGTCAGGCCGTCGGGGGCGGCCTTGGCCACTTGATCGGCCCCGATGTTGCCGCCCGCACCAGGCTTGTTCTCGATGATCACCGGGCCGAGCGAGTCTTTCACCCGCTCAGCCAGCACACGGGCTGTCACGTCGATCGGGCCGCCAGGGGCATACGGCACGATGATGCGGATCGGTCGGCCGGCGTTGCCAGACTGCGCCAGGGCCGGCAGGTTGGAAAACGCCGGCAGGGCGGCCAGCGGGCTGAGGAGGATGTTTCTGCGCTTCATGGCCCGATTGTCCTACTGTGTCGGGGGTGTCAACAAATGCTTACATCCGTTTGCAATCCAGGCGTCATGCCTTGGCCCGGCCCGGGGCGTTGTCATCACCATGGAGGTCGTCTCCATGTCAATGAAGGAAGTCATCATGAAAGTCCAAGCCCTTGTTTCCGCTGTGCTCGTCGCCCTGGTGGCCGGTGTTTCAGGCGCTGCCATCGCCCAGGCCCCGGCTGCGGCATCGGTCGCCGGCCCGGCACCTGCCACGGCCACGGTGAAGACGCCTTCCACGGTCACCCCGGTGGCAGAGCCCGCAGCGGCCACCCCTGCGGCAGATGCCAAGGCGGAGCACAAGCACAAGCGTCACCACAAGCATCACAAGGATGCTGCGGCCACCACCCCCGCTGCCGCCGCCACCCCTGCAGCGCCTGCGACGCCTGCAGCGCCTGCCGCACCCGCCAAGTGAGTCGGCTCCCGGCCCGCCCTGCCTGAGGGGGTTCGGGCGGATGTCAAAAAGCCACCCATGACCGAGGTCGTGGGTGGCTTTTTTGTGCCGAGGCGA
Organism: Curvibacter sp.; assembly: GCA_003987795.1. Lineage (GTDB taxonomy): Bacteria > Pseudomonadota > Gammaproteobacteria > Burkholderiales > Burkholderiaceae_C > Curvibacter. The sequence goes on along the minus strand of RXJO01000037.1, from coordinate 6,054 downwards.
TGAGGGTCAGGCCGCCGTGTGCTTGTCGGCTTCGCTGGTGAAGGCGTCCGCGTAGAACTCTTCTGCGGGCAGGCCGCGTTCAGCCGTGTAGGCCGTGCGGGCCGATTCGACCACGATGGGGGCGCCGCAGGCATAGACCTGATGGCCCGACAGATCGGCAAAGTCGTCCAGCACCGCTTGATGGACAAAGCCGGTGCGGCCGCTCCAGCCGTCTTCGGGCAGGGCGTCGGACACCACGGGCACGTAGCGCAGCTGCGGCATCTCGGCCGCACGGGCCAGCACCCAGTCGTGCAGGTACAGGTCTTGCGGCCGGCGGCCGCCCCAGTACAGGGTGACGGCGCGGGTGCTGCCCTTGAACTGCAGGTGTTCGATCAAGGCCTTGATCGGCGCAAACCCCGTGCCCGAAGCCAGCAGCACGATGGGCTTGTCGCTGTCTTCGCGCAAGTAGAAGCTGCCGAACGGGCCTTCCACCCGCAGGATGTCCTTTTCCTTCAGGGCACCGAACACATGGTCGGTGAACTTGCCGCCGGGCATGTGGCGGATGTGCAGCTCGACGCCGGGCGCCTCGGCCTGGGTGTGCGGGGCATTGGCCATCGAATAGGCACGGCGGGCGCCATCACGCAAGATGAACTCGATGTACTGGCCGGCGTGGTAGCGGAAGGTCTCGGTGGCCGGCAGTTGCAGACGCAGCTGAACCACATCGGCCGACTTCTTTTCGAGGGCTGCCACGCGAACCGGCATCTTCTTGATCGGGAAGGCGCTCTCGTCGGTCACCTGGCGCGACTCCAGCACCAAGTCCGATTGCGGTACCGCGCGGCAGGTCAGGATGAAGCCCTGGGCGGCCTCTTCGGCGCTCAAGGCCTTGCTCTGGTATTCGCCATGGACCACTTCGCCTTCGAGCTTCTTGCATTTGCAAGAGCCGCAGGCGCCGTCCTTGCAGCCATAGGGCAGGCCCACACCCTGGCGGATGGCGGCACTCAGCACGGCTTCTTCGGGGTTGGCGGTGAAGGCTCGCCCACTGGGCTGCACGGTGATGTTGAAGCTCATCTTTTCGGTATCCTCGGGGCCGTCTCTAGAAACAGGAAAGCCTCGATTTTGCCTTCAAACCAAAGCCCTCTCGGCGCCTTGCCCGCGCGGTTCCGACGCCAGCGCCTGTTGATCGTGGGCTGTGGTGACGTGGGTCAACGGGTGGCACGCCAGTTGGTCGGGCGTGTCCGTGTACTGGCCCTGACCTCCTCGCCGCAGCGTGTGGCGGCCCTGCGGGCCCAGGGCATCACCCCCTTGCTCGGTGATCTCGATCAACCTGACACCCTGCGTCGCCTGGCCGGCCTGGCCCAGCGCGTGCTGCACCTGGCACCGCCGCCGGCCCAGGCCACCGGCTCATGGTGGCTCGACCCGCGCTCGCAGGCCCTCGCGCGCAGCCTGCGGCGTCGCAGCCTGCCGGACGCCCTGGTGTATGGCTCTACCAGCGGCGTGTATGGCGATTGCGCCGGGGCCGAGGTGGCCGAGACCCGCCCCCTGAAGCCCAACACGCCCCGTGCCCAGCGTCGGGTGGACGCCGAGCACGTGATGCGCCATCTGGGCCGCAGCCTGCGCGTCAGCATCCTGCGCATCCCGGGCATCTACGCGCCCGATCGCGAAGGCGGCACCCCGCGCGAACGCCTGCTGCGCGGCACACCCGTGCTGCGGCGCGAAGACGATGTCTACACCAGCCACATCCATGCCGACGATCTGGCCACGGCCTGTCAATTGGCACTGTGGCGTGGCCGACCGCAGCGGCTTTACAACGTGTGCGACAACACCCGCCTGCTGATGGGCGACTACTTCGATCTGGCGGCCGATCTGTACGGCCTGCAGCGCCCCCCTCGGGTGGCCCGCGACGTGGCCCGCGAGCAACTGCCCGTGAGCCTGCTGAGCTTCATGAGCGAGTCGCGCCGCCTGCTCAACACCCGCCTGAAGACCGAACTGCGGCTCACACTGCAATACCCCACGGTGCGCGAGGGGCTGGCCGGTTGAGCCGCGCCGCGTGATGCCGGCGCCTCAGCCCTGCTGCCGCCCTTCGACCTCGGCCTTGGAGACCTGGCGGCGCAGCCGGATGTTGAGCATCTCGACGGCCACCGAGAACGCCATCGCGAAGTAGATGTAGCCCTTGGGCACATGGTGGTCGAAGCCTTCGGCGATCAGCACCACCCCCACCACCACGAGGAAGGACAAGGCCAGCATCTTGATCGTCGGGTGTTGCGAGACAAAACGCCCGATCGCGCTGGCAAACACCATCATCAGGCCCACCGAGGCCACCACGGCGGCAATCATCACGGTCACGTTGTCGACCATGCCGACGGCGGTGATGATCGAGTCGAGCGAGAACACCAGATCGACCAGCATGATCTGCGCGATCACCGAGCCGAAGCTGCTGCGCCCGCCGGCGCTGTCGTGGTGCTCCTCGCCCTCCAGGGTCTGGTGGATCTCGCCAGTGCTCTTCCAGATCAGGAACAGGCCCCCTGCGATCAGGATCAGGTCGCGCCCCGAGAGGTCCTGACCCCAGGCACTGAACACCGGGGCATTGAGCCCGATGATCCACGACAGCACCAGCAGCAGCCCGATGCGCATGAACATGGCCATGAACAGGCCCAGGCGCCGGGCGCGCTCGCGCTGGGCCTCGGGCAGCCGGTCGACCAGCACCGAGATGAAGATCACGTTGTCGATGCCCAGTACCAGTTCCAGGGCGGTCAGGGTGGCGAAGGCCATCCAGGCCTGGGGCGAGCTCAGGAGTTCCATCATGGTGTGGCTTCTTGTTGCTTAAAAGCCGTTTGTAGCCGGTTTTGACGCTGCCGGGTGGGCCTGCCTCCAAAAGGGGGGGATGCCCTGCGCGCCGGGACGTCCGATCGGTGTCCGACGACCATTGATGCGGGTCAAGCCTGAGCGGGGATCACAGGCAGAAAATGACCGTTTGATGACCGATGGGGTGGCCTTCGTGGTGCCGCCTCAGCCCGGTCCTGATCACGGCCACGATGTTTTCCGGAGACCCTGACATGACAGAACGATCCTCACCCCGCCGAGCGCCTGCCGCAACCCCCGTTGGGGCCACCGCCCCTGTCAAGACGCCTGTCAACGCGCCTGGCAAAGCCGCCCAGCCAGCCAGCCCGACCCGTGCCCCACGCAGTGCCCGACGCGGCGACGTGGCGCCTTCGTCATCGCCCCGGGCCTTGGCCCGGCATGTGGCCCGGGAGGCCACCGAGGCGGCACAGCACAAACAACTCTCCGTGGTGAAGTCGCTGGCGTCGGGTGCGTCCGCTGAGGCGGTGGGGGCGACTGCGCCACCCTCGGCTTCCTTGCGCGCGATGCTGCAAGGCGTGTCGCAGGACGATCTGAAGATGCTGCTCGACGAATTGCATCCCAACACGCCTCACAGCGGCGAAAAAGACCGCGGCAATCCCGACGAGGAACTGGCCCGCGACTGGCGCCAGGGCGGCTACCCCTACCGCCACCTGATGCGCCGCGCCAGCTACGAGCGCGAGAAGTTCCAGTTGCAGGTCGAACTGCTCAAATTGCAGGCCTGGGTCAAGGAGACCGGCCAGCGGGTGGTGATCCTGTTCGAAGGGCGAGATGCCGCCGGCAAGGGCGGCACCATCAAGCGCTTCATGGAGCACCTCAACCCTCGGGGCGCCCGGGTCGTGGCCCTGGAGAAACCCTCCGAGATCGAGCGCGGCCAGTGGTACTTCCAACGCTACGTGCAGCACTTGCCCACCCGGGGTGAAATCGTGCTGTTCGACCGCAGTTGGTACAACCGCGCCGGGGTGGAGCGCGTGATGGGCTTCTGCAGCGATGCCGAGTACACCGAGTTCATGCGCCAGGCCCCCGAATTCGAGCGCAACCTGGTGCGCAGCGGCGTGCACTTGATCAAGTTCTGGTTCTCCGTCAGCCAGGACGAGCAGCGCCGCCGCTTCAAGGAGCGCGAGGCCCATCCGCTCAAGCAGTGGAAGCTGAGCCCGATCGACAAGGCCTCGCTCGACAAATGGGACGACTACACCCGTGCCAAGGAGGCCATGTTCTTTGAGACCGACACGGCGGATTCTCCCTGGACCGTGATCAAGAGCGACTGCAAGAAGCGCGCGCGCCTCAACGCCATGCGCTATGTGCTGCACCTGCTGCCCTATGGCACCAAGGACGGCGAGCACATCGGCAAGCTCGACCCCCTGATCGTGGGCCGGGCCCATGTGGTGTACGAACGCGGAGAGCGGCCGGGCGGCGCGCTGCTGTAACCCGCTTCAAAAGGCACCCGGCGGGTGCCTTCAGACCACCTGTTGAGCGCGCAGGGCTGCGATGCGGGCTTCATCCAGGCCGAGTTCGCGCAACACCTCGTCGGTGTGCTGGCCCAGGGCCGGCGGGGCGTTGCGCAACACCGGCGGGTTGTCGGCCAGGCGCAGCGGGCTGGCCACGCCACGGATCTGCTCGATCCCGTCGCCAGCGTTGCGCGGCAGCGTCACCGCCAGGCCGCGGGCCTGCACCTGGGCATCCTCGAAGGCGCGACCGATGTCGTTGATCGGGCCGCAGGGCACGGCCTTGTCCTCGAGCAGGGTGATCCAGTCGGCGGTGTTGCGGGTGCGGGTCAGCTCGCCCATCAGCGGGATCAGGGTCTCGCGGTGCTTCACCCGCAGGGTGTTGGTCGCAAAGCGCTCGTCCTGAGCCCACTCGGGCCGGCCTGCGGCCGCGCAGAAGCGCGCGAACTGGCCGTCATTGCCGATGGCCAGCAGCATGGCGCCGTCGGCTGTCGGGAAGTCTTGATAGGGCGCCAGACTGGGGTGGCTGTTGCCCTGGCGCCCGGGCACCTTGCCGGTGTTGAGAAAACCGGCCGCCTGGTTGGCCAGGATCGCCATGCCCACGTCCAGCAGCGACATGTCGATGTGCTGTCCCTTGCCCGTCTGGTGACGCACATTGAGCGCGGCCAGGATGGCGGTGGACGCATAGATGCCGGTGAACAGATCCGTCAGCGCCACACCCACCCGCAGCGGGCCGCCACCGGGTTGATCGTCGGCACGACCGGTGATGCTCATCATGCCGCTCATGGCCTGGATCATCAGGTCATAGCCGGCCCGCTCGGCGTAGGGCCCG
>RXJO01000037.1:0-747 GCA_003987795.1 Curvibacter sp. | reverse complement strand
CGGTTGGTGTTGAGGAACACCGGTCCCATGCCGGGATGGTGCCATGGACCGATCTTGCGGGTGACGTCGCCCTCGGGCGATTCCACCTTGATGACGTCTGCGCCATAATCGCCAAGCGTCTGGGCGGCATACGGCCCCATCAGCACGGTGGTCATGTCGATGACCTTGATGCCCGCAAGCGGTCCCATCGCGGCGCCGTCTCCCTCGTTCGTTGTTGTGCCAGGAGCTAACGGCACCAGGGGTTCCTGGGCAAGCGGCGTGCGCGTATGGGGCCATGCGCAGCGCATACGGCCCTTCCGACGTCACGACAGATGTCCCCCTCCTCGTATGGCCGGGCTCGTGCCATCTACGTCCGTCCTCCCCCGAGGAACGACGTGGATGCGCGGGACAAGCCCGCGCATTACGGAGTTACTCAAGCCACATTCCGCCGTGCGGACGATCAGCGACGTCAGCCGCTGCGCTGCACCAGATGTTCCCTGCGCTGACGCGCATTCTGCGATTCCCTTTCGCCGCCGAGCTGTGTCAGCATGTCCGCCCAAGATCCAAAAACAACACACAGGGAGAACGCTGTCATGACGCTCTATCAGGGCAAATGCTTCTGCGGCGCGGTCGAGCTCGAGGCCGATGACGAGCCGGAGGCGATGGGCTATTGCCATTGCTCGTCCTGCCGCTCGTGGTCGGCGGGCCCGGTCAATGCTTTCACCTTGTGGAAGCCGGCGAATGTCCGCGTGACCAAGGGCGCGGATG
>RXJO01000046.1:12389-12645 GCA_003987795.1 Curvibacter sp. | reverse complement strand
GGTGATTTCCGCTTGTTGATTCCCGGCTGATGCACGGATGAACGTACTTTCGTTGCCCCAACAGGCGGCGTCAATCCATGATTAATCATGCAATTGAGCTTTGTGCGATCTTTGGATAGGAGAGCTCTTTAAACGGATACACCGGCCCCACCCAGCCACGCATTGCACGGCGCATGGGCGCCGCATGAGCTTGGCGGCGCTGGTGCCAGGCCCGCTGCCCCTGGCGGAAAATGCTTCTTCAAGACTGCCTGTTCCT
>RXJO01000046.1:12240-12339 GCA_003987795.1 Curvibacter sp. | reverse complement strand
GGACAAGTTACGCAGGATCTGGACAGGCACGCCTTTGGTGCGTTGCAGTCCGCACCTCATGGCGCTCCCCAATAGAAGTGCGCAGCCGGTGAAAGCTGA
>RXJO01000046.1:0-12190 GCA_003987795.1 Curvibacter sp. | reverse complement strand
AATCGGATGTTCAATTCATCCAATTTCATATTTTGACGGGCATCAAATTTGCATCTGCTGTTTCGGATGCCAAGCGTGGAGAACGCGGGGCAAGTCGAACCAGAGATCAGCCCAGTGCGAGGAGCCCCGCAATGCTGCACACACACCACCCCCTTCATTCGTCATCGAATCCGATCCTGCTCGACACCCCGAAGCGGCAACTCTTTGCCTCTGTCGATCTCGATGAGACGCGCGCCATGGTGGGTCATGTCATGAAGCCGCATGAACTCGGCGTGCTGGGCAACAGCCAGCGTCTGGACGCCAGGATGCACCACGCCGGCCTGGGTGACGTGACGATCAGCCGACTGCGCTATGGCGCCACCGTGCGGATCGAACCGGGCCGACTCGAAGACTTCTTCCTGATCCAGATGCCTCTGACCGGCTGCGCCCAGGTCGATTGCGGGCCTCAGCATGTCGACTCGACGCCCGAGGTGGCCTCGGTGCTCAGCCCCCTGGAGGACACCCGCATGCAATGGGGTGCCGATTGCGACCAGGTGCTGATTCGCATCGCGCGCCCGCTGGCCGAGCGCACGCTGGCGGCCCAGCTGGGGCACGAGCTCGACGAGCCGCTGGTGTTCCAGGCCGACTTCCGCTGGCGCGAGAGCACGGCCTGGCGCGCCTTGATCGCTTACCTGTGCGAATGCGTGACGCTGGAGTCGGGCTTCGAGCAGCACAAACTCATCGTGCACCAGATGGAGCAACTGGTGACCGCCACCCTGCTGACCACGCATCGCCACAATTACAGCGATGCCGCGCCGGCACGGGTCACGACCGTGCTGCCCAGGCATGTGCGCCGGGTGCAGGACTACCTTCGCGCCCATGCCCACGAGACCATTGCGGCCGATCAACTGGCCCGGATCGCCGGGGTGAGCCTGCGCAGCCTCTACGCCGGCTTCAAAGACTTCACGGGCACCAGCCCCATGCAGTACCTCAAGGACATCCGGCTCGATCGGGCCCGTGAAGAGCTGCTGGCCGGCCACACCAGCAACGTGGCGGGCGTGGCCCTGCGCTGGGGCTTCGCCCACATGGGTCGCTTCAGCGTCGAGTACAAGGCCCGCTTCGGCGAAAGCCCGAGCCAGAGCCTGCGCCGGCACTGATCCGGTTTCGCCCGCGCTCTGGCCCTCGGGGCCCTTGGGCCCCTCGCGCCCCGAGTACGGCCAAGCTGACACTTGGGGATTGTTCTTGTTTGTCAGACAGACCATCCCTGTCGGCGTCATTTATCTGCGCTTTCCCGCTACCTAGGATCAACGCATCGAACCGGACCCCGCGCCTCGCCAGGCCTCTGGCCTTCCGTGACCTGGCGTTCCCGCGGCTCCTTTGATGTTGTCTGTCAACCTGGAAAGCGAAAGCATGAAAATGTCCCACCCATTGCGCCTGGCCTGCCTGGCCTTCTCACTCGCGGCCGCCGGCCTTGGCGCCCCCAGCATGGCCCAGACGCCGCAGGCGCAAGTCGCCGCCGCCATCGAACGTGATGGTGCCGGGCATTCCCTCGACGAGCTCTACCAGGCTGCCCTCCAGGAGGGCGGTCAATTGACGGTGTATGCCGGTGGCGACGAGGTGACCCAGGGCTTCGGCATCAAGTCCAACTTCGAGCGCCGCTTTCCCGGCGTGAAGCTCAACCTGGTGGTGGACCTGAGCAAGTACCACGACGCGCGCATCGAGGAGCAGCTGCTGCGCAAGAACCTGGAAGTGGACGTGACCCACCTGCAGACCCTGCACGACTTCGACGACTGGGCCGCACGCGGGCTGCTGCTGCCGTACAAGCCCATCGGCTGGGACCAGGTCCCTGCGGCCTACAAGGATCCGGCTGGGCGCTTCACCGGCCTGTTCATGTTGACCTTTGCCAACAGCTACAACAAGAACTATGTGACGGCGGAGAACGCTCCGCGCGACTACTCGGACTTTCTCAAGCCCGAATTCAAGGACCGCATCATCGTGGCCTACCCCAATGACGATGATGCCGTGCTGTACGTGTTCGACAAGATCATCCAGAAGTACGGCATCGGGTTCATCGATCGGCTCAAGGCCAATGGTGTGCAATGGGTGCGTGGCACCCAGACCCCGCGTGACGCGGTGGAGGCCGGCAAATACGCGGTCTCGACCGGCACCTCGGGCAGCTTCGTGCCGGTGGAGTCGTCGGCGCTGCGCTTTGTGCTTCCCAAGAGCGATCCCTTCCTCACCTGGGCGCAGACCGGGGCCATCTTCAAGGATGCCAAGCACCCGAATGCGGCCAAGCTCTACCTGAGCTGGCAGTTGTCGCTGCCGGTGGCCTCGAACCCTCGGCAGTTTCCCATCCGCCAGGACGTGGCACCGCTGCCGGGCTTCCAGACCATCGACCACTACAAGACCAGTCCCGAGGACTTTCTGGCGTTCATGCGGGACCGCGCCCGGGTGGAACGCTTGAAGAGCTTGGTCGAACGACTGATCGGCCCCGTCCAGGGCATCTCACCGCTGAAGGACTGAGGCCTGCTGTCACCGTGCCTGCGAGCCGCGTGACGGCGGCTCCGGCGTGCGATCGAATGTCAACTCACATTTTGGAGGCTCCGCATGCGCCACCCACTTGATTTCAGTGTTCCCGAAGATGGCCTGTTCATCCCCGCCCTGGCAGGCCCTTATGAGAAGTTCGCTCAGCCGCTGGGGTGGCTGCTGCTTCGACTGGCCCTCGGTGGCTGGCTGTTGCATGAGGGCTGGCCGAAGATTCTCAACCCCATGGGCCAGGTGCAGTTCGTCGAGATGATCGGCTTTCACCCGGGCTGGCTGTTCTCGCCCCTGCTGGCCGTCATGCAGGTCTTAGGCGGCATAGCCCTGATGCTGGGGCTCTTCACAAGGCCTTTTGCCCTGGCCAACGCGGTCATGCTGTTCGTGACGGTGTGGTTTCACCTTCACTTCCCTTACGACGCCCAGGCACTGCTGAGCAGCGCGGGCCTGGAGGCGATCAAGGCTCACCCGGAGTTCCTGACGCCCAACGGCGCGAAGCGGCTCATGGATGCGGGTGTGACATTCACCCACCTGCTGCAGGACAAGGCAGTGCAACTGTCGAGCATCTGGGCCTTCGGCTGCCTGTTCTTCGCGGCCTTCGGTGGTGGCCTCTGGTCGCTCGATCGTCGGCTCAAGAAATCGTTCTGAACCGTGCTGACACTGACGCCTGTACGCTGCCGCTGACGCACGAAAAAAGGGGCCCGATTAGGCCCCAAGAAACTCGCGAGACAGAGGGCGGCCGCTCAGAACGGCAGCGTGGCCTTCACATAGAGTTGAGAGCCTTCCGGGCGGTTGCGCACGTGGCTCTCTGTCTGCCACTTGAGGGTGAACAGCCAGCCTTTGTCATTGGCGTAGCGCACCGAGGGGCCGAAGCCGATGGCGCGGGCCTTGCCGGTGCCACTGGCCGGTCCGCTGTCTTCGCTGATCTGCTGGAAGACATGGCCGCCGACGCCCAGCACCCAGCCATTGCCCAGCCCCCAGCCTGCGCTGTAGTCGGCATGGAGGGCTCGCCCTGAGCGGGTGCGGGTGTCGTCGTTGCGGCCATTGAGATCGAGCATGAGCTTGAGGTCGGCGTTCAGGCCGGCAGGCTGGACCTGGGTCACGGCCAGCAGGGGCTGCACCATCCAGTAGTTCTTGCCCAGGCTGGACGGATCATTGGCGTTGTACTGACCGGTAGGTGCGCTGACGTCGACACCGAACAGGTAGTGCAGCGAAGGCGATGCGTGGTAGCCGACAGCGGTGCCGACCGTGATGTCGCCCAGGCCACGGCTGCTGGCCCGCAGGGCCCCGGCCCTGAAATCCACGTCGAGCAGCGGCGCAATCGCATGGAAGGCCAGTTGCCCGCCGAGCACCTGCTGCTGGGTGACCCAGACCGCCCGAGGCGCCAGCACATTCACCCGGATGCTGAGATCGGGCACCAGCGACTGGCCGCTGGCACCGCGCAGGGTGTCGTACCGGGCGGTTCCCGCGTAGGTCAGGAAGTGCACGCCCGGCGGAGGCAAGGCCCCGACCAGGTAGTTTTCGAGGCCATCGGGGTAGACGCCGAGGCCATTGCCCTCGGTGGCCTGGGCCCCGAAAGCGGCCGAGGCCAGGGCCAGGGCCGCGACGAGGCGCTTGCGGGTGTGCATGTGGGCGTGGGTGTGGGGGCGCGTCATGGGACTCTCCTTTTCATGAGGTGTGGGCTGAGAAATGGCCGGACACCGGCTCGGCGGGGTGTCCGTCGGGGGTTCGCCGCCGCGATGTCAGGGCATCAGCGGCGCGCCAGGGCCTGGGCGACCAGCCAACCGGAGCCGGCGCCCAGCCCGGGCCCCGGGTGGGTGCTGGCACCGATGTGGAACACATTGCGCACCGGCGTGCGGTGGCCTCGGGCGCCTTCGGCCCCCGCGAACGGGCGCAGCCAGAAGAACTGATCGGGCGAGCAACTGCCGCTGTAGATGTCGCCGCCGACCAGGTTGGGGTTGAGGCGCTCCAGGTCGGCCGGTGAGTAGGCCCGCCGGCCGACCAGGCGCTGCCCCAGCCCCGGCATGACGGCCTCCAGGCGGGCCTGCACCCGGTCGGCCATGGCCTCGCGCACCGCGGCGTTCCACTGCCCGTCGGCGGGGGTGGCGATCAGGCCGGCGGCATCGCCCCGGAGTCGGCGGGGCAGCTCCTGCATCTGGACCCAGAGAATCCATCCCCCCGGGGGAGCACGCGAAGGATCGACCGCCACCGGCTGCCCCACGGCCAGCGTGGGCCGCGCGGGCAGCCAGCCGTTGTTGGCCTCGGTGACGCTGGTGCAGACCTGCTCCAGGCTCTCGGTGAGGTGCACCAGGGGCACCTGCTTCAACTCGGGATGGCACCAGTCAGGCGGCGCATTCAGGGCGAAATGGATCTGCATGCCGCCGCGCCCGTAGCGGTAGGCTTCGGCCCGCTCGCGCACCAGGGCCGGCACGCCGGGCAACAAGCCGGTGTAGAGCTGCTGCGGGGTGACGTTGCACACCACGGTCTCGCGGGCCAGGAAGGTGCGGCCTGCGGCGACCACGCCGGTGGCGCGGGTCTGGCGGCCGGCACCCTGGGTCAGCACCTGCTCGACGCGGGCATTGGCCAGCAGACGCCCGCCATGGCGTTCGATCACCCGCTGCAGGGCGTTGACGAGTTGGCTGCCGCCGCCTCGCACCACCGGCATGCCCCCTGCCACCACGGCCGCAAAGGTCAGCTTGCCGATCAGGGCCGAGGTGGCGTCGTCCGGTCCCAGGCCGCTGTGCAGCACCCAGGGCGCCATCATGGCGCGCATCTCATCGCTTTCAAGGCTGCGCTCGGCCCAGCGGCGGAAGGGCTCCAGGGCCCCACGACCGAAATCCAGCAAGCCATCGAGCCCCCGCTGCCGCCATTCACTGAACAACAGCTTGAGCAGGCCGAGCCCATAGGGGTTCTGTCCCAGCAGGCCGAAGGTCAGCGCCGCGTCCGCACCGAAGATCTGCTGGGCCATGGACTGCAGGGAAGCAGCATCTGCCGCAGAGAAGGCCGCGATGCGCGCCTGGGCATCGTCCAGCCCCTGCTTGAGCGCGATGCCCTGCCCATCGGGCCGGACCAGTCCGGTGGCGTAGTCGTTCTGCAGAAACTGCAGCCCTTCCTGCTCCAGAAAGGGACGCAGTTCCGCATAGGCCGGACTGCCCACGAACAGGGGATACCACGAGGAGAGCACCTCGTGCTGATAGCCTGGGAACAGCTCTTCGGTGCGGATGCAACCGCCGAAGCGGTCATTGCGCTCCAGCACCAGCACCGACTTGCCCCGGGTGGCGAGCAAGGCCGCACAGACCAGGGAGTTGATGCCGCTGCCGACCAGGATGACCTGGGGGTTGTCGTCTCGGGACATGGGCGCTTCCCGCTCAGGCCACCAGGGCCAGCACCCGCAGCGGACTGCCGGAGCCGCCCTCGATCTTCAAGGGGGCGGAGATGATGAGCGCCCCCTGGGGCGGCAGCTGGTCCAGGTTCTTCAGGCACTGCAGGCCGAAGCGGTTGGCCCCGTGCATCAAGGTGTGGCAGGGGTAGGCCAGGGGCCAGGCGTAGGCCTGCCCGGCATCGGTGTTGATGGTCTCGACGCCGAAGCCATGCACCTGGCGCTCATGGATCAGCCACTCGACGGCCTCCTGCGTGGGGTCGGGGGTGTGCGCGCCGTCTTCCCGCAGGCTGAGGAAGGCCGCCGGGTCGGAGGCCTTGAGCGACCAGTCGGTCCGCAACAGCAACCAGGCGCCTGCTGGAATGCGGCCGTGCCGGTGCTCCCAGGCCTGCAGGAAATCGACCGTCAGCAGCCAATCAGGATCGCGGGCCACCTCGGCACTCGCGTCCACCACGGCGGCGGGTGCAATGAAGCGCGTGGGGTCGATCGTGTCGACCGTGTTGGCCGGGTGATCCCGGCCCGTGATCCAGTGGACCGGGGCATCGAAATGCGTGCCGGTGTGTTCACCACAGGAGAAGTTGTTCCAGTACCAGCCCGGGCCGGCCTCGTCGTACTGCGAGATGCGCTCTTTGCGGAAGCCCTGGACCTGGCCGAACTGGGGCGGCAGTTGCAGGGCCGGGAACGATTCAGACAAGGTCTGGGTCAGGTCGATGACGCGCACCTGGCCACTGGCCAACTGGCTAGACAGGGCCGACAGGGGGAGAGTGCTCATGGGGATTCCTTGGTTGGATTCGGGGTTCAGAGGAAGGGGCGCCGGGCCAGGCCGTCAACTCAGGACGTCAACTCAGGCCGCCACCGGGGCGTGCAGGGCGGCAAAGCGGCCCGCATGGAACACCAGCGGGTCAGCCGGTGCGCCATCGGTGCGCAGCACGCGGCCCACCAGCAACAGGTGGTCCCCCGCCATCTGCTGCTGATCACTGCGGCAGACCAGCGTGGCCACCGAGCCCTGCAGGGCCGGCACCCCTTCAGGGGCCTCGCGCACGGCCACGCCCTCGAACTTGTCCACGATGGTGGGGTTGGCAAACCGGCGCGCCAGGGCCTCCTGGTCGCTGCCCAGAACATTGATCGTGAAGTGCCGGCAGTCGCGGAACACCTCCAGATTGGGCGAATGTCGAACCAGGCTCCACAACACCAGGGGCGGGTCGAGCGACAACGAGGCAAACGAATTGATGGTCAGGCCGACGTTGCGTCCGTCAGGGGTGCGCGTGATCACGATGGCCACCCCGGTGGGGTAGCTGCCCAGGACCTGGCGCAGCTCCTTGGCCTCGAAATCGACCCGGCCCCAAGCTTCGGCTGCGGCGGTGTCAACCCGGCCCAGCCCCTGCGGGGCCTCGATGGTGAGGGTGTCGTTCATGGGGGGCTCCTTCAGGCGGCCACGGGCTGGGCCAGGTGCTCGTTGACCAGCGCTTCGCAGGCCTGGGCATCGGCCCACCAGGGGAAATAGCGCGGGGGGTGGTTGAACCCGTTGGCGATCGTGCTGGCCAACGAAGGCGACTGACTGGCCGCGCCGAGCAGACCCAGGATGTGCGGCGGTGGCGGAGTCAGCAGCGAGTTGGTCCACTGCACCACCCAGCGGGCGTAATCCCAGAACTGCTCGAAGGTGGCTTCCATCCACTCACGGGTGTAAGGCTGGCTGCCGTGGGCCACGATGGCGTCGAGATAGACCTTGGCGGCCTTGGTGGCGTTGTTGGAACCCTGGCCCGTGATCGGGTCGTTGGTGGCCACTGCATCGCCCAGCCCGAACACCAGACGGCCCGAGGGCAGCGTGAGCACCGGCTTGCGCACCGTGGGCGCGAACGAGCCGGCGAGAATGCCTTTGTCGTCGGTCAGCTCGGCCTGGGCGGCGCGTTCGGCCTCCCAGGGCAGGTACTGCGTCAGGAAGCGTTTGCTCGCGGCCAGGTGTTCCTGCGGCGTCTTGACCTCACGCCAGAAGTCCAGCGCGCCGCCGGGCACGCCCTCGAACACCATGATGTCGCAAGGACCGCTCAAGGTCAGGGCCGGGAACACGAAGTACTCGCCGATGCCCGGGATCAGGTTGAAGGACACCTGCGAGTGCCCGGCCGTGGGCTTGAGGCCATGCACATAGGTCAGCGCCAGAGAGCGTTGGGGCTTGTCGAAGGGCGAACGGGCGGCATCGCGCTCGAACAGCTTGACGACCTCGCCCTTGCCGGCGGCCAGGATGACCAGGTCATGGCTGTCGGCCAGCGCCTCCAGCTCGGCGATGCCCGCGTCCTGGATCAGCAGGCGGCCACCGCGTGCCTCGACCTGCTCCAGCCAGGCCGGCATCTTCAGGCGCTGGTCCACGGCCTGGGCCGGTCGGTCCAGGCGCGAGCGCCAGTCGATGGCCTTGGCGCCCGGCTCGGCCGGATGCGGCACCGCGAAACCGATGCCCTCGACGGGCGGGCACTCGGTCTCCCAGGTGTTGATGCCCAGATCACGCTCGACCTGCAAGGCGTTGTCGAACATGCACTGGCTGGACATCACCTTGCCCTGGCGGATGTCCTCGGGGGTGCGGTTGGTCACCACCGTGACCTCAAAGCCCTGGTCGAGCAGTCCGAATGCGAGCGGCAGGCCGGCCTGGCCCCCACCGACGATAGCGATGCGTTGCATGGAAATCTCCTGTTGAATGAAAGGGGAAGGGGAAGGGGCTCAGGCGGCCAGGCGCGGAATGGCGGGCACGGCCTGCTCAGGGCCCATGGCGGAGTAGCCGCCATCGACCGCGTAGTCGGCCCCCGTGACAAAGCTGGCCCGCGCGGACAGCAGGAAGGCCACGACCTGGGCCACCTCCTGGGGATCGCCGGCCCGCCCGAGCAGGTGGTAATCCGCCGCCACCCTATCGGTCTTGGCGCGGTCGCCGCCGGTCATCTCGTCCATCACGCGGGACCAGGTCCAACCGGGCGAGACAGAATTGACGCGGATGCCATCGGCTGCAAAGTCCATGGCCATGCTGCGCGTGACCTGCACCAGGGCCGCCTTGGAGACCGGGTACAGCCAACGGCCGGTCTGCGCGACCTTGGAGGAGATGCTGGTGAAATTGACGATGGCCCCGCCGCCGGCTGCCACCAGATGCGGCCGCACCGCCCGTGCGGCCATCACCGCGCTGACCAGGTTGATGTCCAGCGCCTTGAGCCAATCGGCGCGGCCGGATTGCGCGCCATCGTCGAGGTAGGTCGCGGCCAGATTGACCAGACCGTCGAGACGCCCGAAGTGCGCCACGACCTCCTGCACCCCTTGCTCAAGCTGGGCATCGTGGCTGATGTCCACGGGCCAGAAGCGCGTGGTCTGCGGCGACTGTGCAGCCACTTGCGCGCCACGCTGCGCGTCGATGTCGAACACCGCCACACGTGCGCCGGCGGCACGCAGGGCCTCCACCACGGCAGCCCCGATGAGGGTTGCGCCCCCGGTGACAATCACCACTTTCGAATTCAGCTCGGTCATCATCTCTACCCCAAGATCAGCCTGGGCTCCCGCGGAATGGCGGGTTCACCCATCAGCAAGCACGATTGCGCTTTTCGTGCATTGATCGTCGTGGACTGGGGTTCTTCGGACTAGCCGAGGTTGGCTGTCAATGTCCAGAAAATGCGGCTAGTCACCCACGTTCGTGCCGATGACCTGTGTTCAGCCAATCATTGCCATTCAGATGGCTTGGCGTTCAGGATGTTGCAAGGTGGTATTGCGCCTGAGCGTCTAAAGACCAGAAGCCCAAAGGGTCTACGGAAAAATGGGCTTCAACGATGATGTTGAAAAGGGGTTCGTCAACACAAGGCTGGGTGCATGACTGCCACGACAGGTCTGGGCTTCACGTTGTCGTGGGTCAGTACCAGGCAAGCTGCGGAACATGGTGATGTGGCGCTCCACGGACGAGGAAACTGCCAGTCGCGGCACTTTGATATCGGCGCGCCAAGTTCATTCGAATGAGGCCCAATGAAGATAGAAGGGAGCGCCGTCAGCGTGTGGTGGTGAACTGTGCACGATGCGATTTGACGTGTGCGGTTTGATGGGCTGATTTGTAAAAGATGAGGCTGCCCACCGCGCTCTGAAACAGGCCCAGTATTTATGAGACCCCCCGGCCCTGTGCTGGGGTCTTCACGCTCGCCCGACGCCCCAAAAACTCAGATCTCGATCAGCCAGTTGCTCTCTTGAATCCTCACGTTGATTTCTCGGATCTGCCGAGACAATTCGTCGGACTGCTTTTGCAGGATGCCGACATCAACCGCTGCGACCCATTTGATCTCGCGAACGCTATAACGGTCAGGCTCTTTTTGCGTTGCACTGATCGCCGCCTGAAGCACAGCATGGCGCTGCATGAGACTGTCGCGAAATGCGATTGCCGCGGTGAGCGATCTGCCGTCAGGAAGCCTGTTCCCCAGATTGGCGACATTGATTGTCACGACCAATGCCTCAAGCTCTGCAATAGCCATCATGGCCTCCTGAAGCAAGGCATTCGGGTCTTCATGCGGAGCATTCCCCTCCTGCAGCAAAACGTTGCGCGAAATGCGTTCGCGCAGGGACGCAAGCTTTTTCTGTACGTCGCCTCGTAAAAGAAGTGCCTCGGCAAGCTTCATGGGTTGTCCTCCCTCTCACATCGAAAATGTGGGACAGGCTGAGTTTTGCAGGGAATACTCGACACGACCACCCCCTGACGAGGTTTTCGCTGTTTGCATTTGTGACTTTTTGATTTGGCAACAGGGGCCCACGAAGGCGGTCAGTCTTTCAACTGATGCCGTCGCCAGCGCGTTTCGTGGCTGAGACATGGGCCCCTGCTACCCCTTGCTCGCCGGCGCTTTGGCGCTGGAGGATCGCACTCTTGAGAACGCCAACACCCGGTAAGTGCTCTTATCAGAGCGCTTACCTGCCGAAACATGTCACTTGATGAAGTCGCCTCGACTTCCGTGCTGGCGCCTTTTGCGCATCCACCCGTGAAGTGAGCTCGCCAATCCGCACTGGCTTCTGAGCGCGCTGCCCATTGCCATCGCGGCTACTCGAACACCGGCCGGAAAAAGCTGCGCTCGTAGCTGAGGATGCAGCGGGTGTCCTCGGCCAGCTTGAAGGCGGCCTGGCATTCGGGGTCGGTCTGCGAGCGGATGCGATAGGCCTCGTACGCCGCGAGCGAGGGGAACGAGAACGAGGCCAGCGCGATGTTGTTGGCGCCCTCGGAGGGCAGCAGGTAGCCGTGGTGGATACCGCCCAGGCGGTTCACCAGTCCGATCCAGAGCTTGCCATAGTGCTCAAAGGTCTGGAGTTGGGTGGGATCGATGACGTAGCGCAGGTGGCAGGTGATCATGTTCAGAGTCAAGGTCGGGGGGTGCCAGAAGCGGGCAATATAGCAAGGCCCTGCTGTCGCCACCCCGGAGCCGACGCATCCCACCGGCCGACGGTTCTTTCACACGTGAATATCTTGTGACAGGGGCCACGCCACAGGCGTCACACAGAACGATTCAGTATCACTCGATCACATTACTCACTTATTTGTGATCTCCTGTAACTTGATGTGAGTCAAAAACGAGCGGTCAATGGCCCTACCCCTGCTCGGCCCGCGTCTTGTATCCCCTTTGTAAACCTTCAATGACCGGATGGTGAAGCGCACCACGCGTGGTTTGAAGCTCAGGCCAGTCGTTTACATCAGGATACTTTTCGCTTACCGACAAAGACCGGCACTTCATAGCATCGGCTCCGCCTGATGCACCTTTTGTCGGATTGATCTTGCAAGGTGCAGCGCAGGCCCCCTCCACCCCCCAACGCGACCAGGAGACACCGCATGCCCACCTACACCCTGAATGTGAACGGAAAGTCTTACAGCGCCACCGTCGCGCGATCCGACATGCCCCTGCTGTGGGTGTTGCGCGATGTGTTGAACCTGACCGGCACCAAATACGGCTGCGGCATCGAGGTCTGCGGCGCCTGCATTGTGATGGTCAATGGCCAGCCCGAAAAATCCTGCGACATGGATGTGAGTTCGGCCGTGGGCAAGCAGATCACCACGATTGAAGGCTTGTCGCCCACCCGCAGCCACCCGGCCCAGCAGGCCTGGATCGCCAACCAGGTGCCGCAATGCGGGTATTGCCAGTCAGGCATGTTGATGTCGGTGGCCTGCGCCATGAAGGCGGGTCACCACGGCACCTCCATCCTCAACGAAGTCCAGAACGTCTGCGTGTGTGGCACTTACCAGCGTATCAAGACCGCGGTAAGCACCCTTTGAACCTGCTCTGAACCCTTGAACGGAGAAACACCATG